>JBALVP010000046.1:0-10875 GCA_036961395.1 Porticoccus sp. | reverse complement strand
TGGCCATCGAACTTGCGGTCAGCAAGGTCATTAATCACACAACCGGCAGCGCGCATCAAGATAACACCGGGTATAAAAATCAGCAGGTTTTTAGTATCTGGTACACCCCCTGCGGCAAACCACAGGGCCCAGAGTGTTGGCCAGAGTAACAACAGGGTGCCGATGGGTTTGTCCACACGCATTAATCGGAGAAAATCGGTTCGTCGTTTTCTGAAATGACTCATACAGGTGCTAGCGATAGAAGTGGGGTGTTAGCGGGTTATTGTACGGCCTAAATCCGGGTAAAAACATCTCGCTGACCAGCAGAGGTTTTTGGTCCAGGCAAAACACCGAGCGGCGTCCCCAAACCATTCCCTGAAAAGCCGCTGATAGGCCGGGTAACTTCAGGGTGTCTGTATGTGTACAAGTAATGTCGATTGGACCACGCTGCATGGAAATATCATTGAATAACAGCGCGCCTAATGGGCGGCTATCCAGCTTACGTAAACTGCGTAAGCGACCAGCGAGGGTGGTTACCGGAATAATACTGCGGGCATACACCCAGGGTTCGTTCTGACCATAGAGAATCACCTCACGAACAAGTGCTCGCTGTCGGGAGGGAATGCCTAACGCGTGGCATTCGGATAAATGGGGTAGCGCCATACGCTGATGGAGTACTTCAACACGAAACTGACCATGACTGGCATGGATAAGACGCTCAGTGAGTGAGCCTCGATCAAGGAGCCAGTTTCGTAATGGCATGGGCACGGTAGCACCCGGTACACGCCGATAGCTGTGCCAGGTTGGCTCAAGATGAAACTTGCGGTTAGGAAAGCGTAAAGCGGGCAAAGTTGTGGCCTGTACATCATTGTTCGCAGGGTATTCTAACTCAGAATACAGCCCTGATATGGCTTTTATAACCCATAGGGAGCACGACTAATCAGTCGATAGCACGTTATCAACAATAACCGTCACCAAGAATAAGAGATTGATAGTGATCCATACTCATGGGGTTTGTCCTGTTCTTCAAACTCTCGGGTACGGAATACTTTGGCATAGGACACTTTCCAGCCGCTGATAAGAAAGCTGAACCCCACGGCAGCATCAGCCACATAAGGGCGGCGATCTACGCTGTGGCTATCCTCAAAGGTGTTGCCGTCCAGGAAAATATCCCGTGCAACCGCACGAGCATCTATAGAGATGAAGGCATGTAGTCCGCAAATCATCTGACTACAGTGTCGAACATCGCCCTTGCCGGGGGCGCTGTTATCTCCGCCGGGCCTGACCGCGGCAGTGCCAAAATCTTCTGGTAGTTGCCAACCAATGCGGTATTCACCACCTAGGTTGAGATAGGTGGCCACGTTACCAAGACTGATACCGCTGTGGGCAATCACATCCTGATGAGGCCAGCTATCGGTGAGTTTGAAGCGGTGCTTGTGTTCATAGACAAACTGCAGCCCCAGTTCATTTTCCAGTTGGTTGTCCCAGCCCTGGAATTTGTCGATAGAGCGCAATTCGTGGATAAAGTCCTGAGTATCCTCTGCCAGGGAGGCCGGACCCACCATGCCCACATTGACTTCGATGGTATCCAGCTGTTCTTCATCCCGGGTGTGGTAGGCAAAACCGAGGTAGAGGTAGCCGGCATAGGGTCGATCATCTTTGATCAGCTCTTTCTCTTCATCATCCGTGGGGGTAAACATAAGCTGACCCAAACTAATAACTAGGTTGCGTTGAAGCTCGAGGCTTTCATCATCTTTTAGACCATGAAAGAAGCGTAGTTTACTGTTGACTGTCCGCACCCATGGGGGAAGCTGTTCATCATCAAGGTAGGAACTGAGATCCGGTGATACGCAAGAAATGCGAATACCGTTGGTGTAGTGGAGGTCCGTTTCACCGAATAAGTCATTTTCCAAGTATAGGTTAAGTGTATCGCAGTAGCGGTCTTCCTCTGCCATGGCAACGCTGCACATAAAAAGCAGAGGCACTAATAGGAGAGGAGCTAGCAACGGTACTGGTAGGTATTTCATCGGTTCATCCTGAAACTGAGTCTCTATTATGGAGGGGTGTTCATGGGTGCAAGAGGGCTGAGTCAAACCTCAGATTGAATATCTGTAGGTAGACCGGCAAGATGTCCGCCTATTGTAGGTAAAAACAAGGGATTAGGGTGAGTAAAAAAGGCCAATTTCAGCTGATGAAGTCCCGGCGGTTTATCCCTCTTTTCCTGACCCAGTTCTTTGGGGCATTGAACGACAACCTCTTCAAGAATGCCCTATTGGTGATGATTGTTAGTGCCAGTATCACGGGTGTGGCTGCTGGAACCAGCAATACTAATGCGATGGTCAATCTTGCAGCTGGTTTGTTTGTCCTGCCGTTCTTTTTATTCTCTGCAATTTCTGGCCAGCTGGCCGACAAGTATGAAAAGTCACGGATTATCCGTCAGATTAAACTGGCAGAAATTCTGATTATGCTGACGGGCTTTGTGGCGCTTTGGTATCAGGCCTTGTGGTTGTTGATGGTGGTGTTGTTCTTGATGGGTGTTCAATCCACCTTTTTTGGGCCGGTAAAGTATTCAATTCTGCCTCAGCATCTGCATGAAGATGAATTAGTGGCGGGAAATGCCCAAGTGGGTATGGGCACGTTCGTGGCCATTTTAATCGGGACTATTAGTGGGAGCCTGTTAGGTGGTGCTGAACATGCCACATGGCTGGTAGGCCTGGCCGTTGTGTCTGTTGCCGTGGTGGGTTGGCTGAGTAGTTGGGGAATTCCGGTCGCTGAGTCTAAAGCCTCCAATCTAAAAATTGATTGGAATGTTCCACGTATCAGTTGGAAGTTGATCAAGCTGGCATCGGAAAAGCGAACTGTCTTTCTGGCCATTTTGGGTATTTCCTGGTTTTGGATGTTGGGTGCGAGCTATCTGACTCAGATGCCGAATTTTACCGTGACCGTATTGAAAGGAAGTCCCGGTGTGATCGCACTGATTCTCTCTTCATTTACGGTAGGCATAGCCATAGGTTCATTACTCTGCGATAGGCTCAGTGGGCACCGAGTGGAAATTGGCTTAGTACCATTGGGCTCGATTGGCTTGAGTGTATTTGGGATCGACCTCTATTTTGCGGCTCACGGTTACAGTGGTATCGATGGCGTTGGCCCTACCAGTTTTTTTGTTCAACCTGGCGGTTTTCGAGTATTGCTCGATATTCTGATGATTGGTCTGTTCGGTGGGCTTTATATTGTGCCGTTGTACGCCATGGTTCAGGCTCGTACCGATGATGAAAAACGTGCTCGGGTCATCGGTTGTAACAATATTCTCAATGCACTGTTTATGGTCTTTGCAAGTCTGTTGGGCATTTTATTCTTGGGTGTTGCGGGGTTCAGTATTCCCGATTTGTTCTTGACGGTGGCGCTGATGAATATTGCGATTGCTGTCTTTATCTTTCAGCAGGTACCCGAGTTCACGATGCGCTTTTTGGTATGGTTGTTGAGTCATACAATTTATCGGGTAAGACACCAGGGTTTGGAGTACATCCCCTCAAAGGGTGCAGCGATGATCGTCTGCAACCACGTGAGCTATGTAGATGCCCTGTTGTTGGCGGGGGCAGTACGCAGACCCATCCGCTTTATTATGTTTAAACCCATATATGAGCTGCCGGTACTCAACTTTATTTTTAGAACGGGAGGTGCGATTCCTATCTGTTCACGGCAGCATGATGAGCAGGCTTACTTGCAGGCGATGGATGAAATTGCCGAAGCATTGGAGCAAGGACATTTGTTGTGTATTTTCCCTGAGGGAAAACTGACTCAGGATGGTGAAATAAATGAGTTCAAGGACGGTATAGAGCGTATTTTGGAGCGCACCCCGGCACCAGTGGTGCCGATGGCATTACAGGGGTTATGGGGCAGTTTTTTCAGCCACAGCCACGGTGGTGTATTTAAACAGCCTTTTCGTCCACAGTGGCGGCACATTAAGGTGTTGGCAGGTACATCGATTCTCCCCGAGAAAGTGACGGCTGAGGTTTTGCAGGAAGTGGTGACAGGTCTGCGTGGAAGTTATCGCTAAGGCGGACATGGTTCAAATGGGTATGACTTAAATTGGGAAGTGAGCAAAAACGATGGGTAAACTAAAATTACATTGGCAAATGTTGATAGCCATTATTGCCGCGATTATGGTCGGGCTTTGGTCGGGAACCGATAGCCAGGTATTGGGTGTCGGTCTCTATGATGTCTTCAGCTTCATCGGCACCTTGTTTCTTAATGCCCTGAAAATGATCATTGTGCCATTGGTGATGTCCTCCATTATTGTCGGGGTGGCGGGCATGGGTAACAGTGACAATTTAGGGCGACTCAGCGCTAAAACCATGACGTTTTATATGCTGACCAGTTTGCTGTCGATCACCGTTGGGCTTGTATTAGTAAACCTCTTAGCACCGGGAATCATTGATGGTGAAGCGGCAGGCGGTCGTTTGAATCTCAGTTCAACGGATGCCATTACAGAACAGTTAGCGCGGGTTGAAGGCCGCAGTGCGGGTGATATTACGGCTGTCTTCCTGCGGATGGTGCCACCTAATATCGTGAAGGCAGCGTCTGATGGACAGATGTTGGGGCTGATATTCTTTAGCTTGTTATTCGGTGTCTTTATGACCCGGATCACCAAGGAGTTCAGCCAAACCATGCTGAGTTTCTGGCAGGGTGTTTATGAAACCATGATGGCTGTCACGATGTTTATCATGAAGTTTGCCCCTATAGGTGTATTTGGTTTGGTGGCCAAAACGGTAGCGGCTACTGGGTTTGATGCATTTCAGCCGTTATTGGTTTTCTTTGTGACGGTAGTGTTGGCGCTGGCCATTCATGTATTTTTTAATCTGACCTTGATGCTTCGCCTGTCGGGGGTGAACCCACTCAAACATTACCGAGCCATGTTGCCAGCGTTGTTAACAGCTTTTTCAACGGCCTCCTCTTCGGGAACCCTGCCGGTAACTATTGAGTGTGTGGAAAAAAATGCCGGCGTTTCAAATCGCACGACCTCTTTTGTGCTGCCACTAGGCGCTACCATTAACATGGACGGCACGGCGCTCTATGAATGTGTGGCAGCAATGTTTATTGCTCAAGCCTATGGATTGGAGCTCAGCTTTGTTACCCAATTTATCATCGTACTGGTGGCCCTGCTCACCTCTATTGGTGTTGCTGGTATTCCCGCAGCGAGCCTGGTGGCGATTACTGTTATTTTGGGGGTGGTTGGATTGCCTCTGGAGGCGATAGGCATGTTGCTGGTGACGGATCGCATCCTGGATATGATCCGTACAGCCGTGAATGTATTCAGTGATTCTTGTGCTGCGGTGATTATTGCCAGAACAGAAGGTGAGGAGGGAGTCTTGGCGGGATAGGGCTTCGGTAGGATAGGACTTTCGTAAGATAGTGTCTTGGACTAACGCATAAAAAAGCCCGGCCTAAGCGCCGGGCTTTTTTGTTCCGTGAAAAGACATTCTTGGTTAACCAAAGATTCCTTTAAAGAAGAAGAAAAATACGATAGCTAGGCCGGCACCAGCGGGCAGAGTAATCAGCCAGGACATAAAGATGGTTCCTATGACCCGCATATTGATCGCAGCAATACCACGAGCCAAGCCAACACCCAATACCGCACCGACAAGGGTATGTGTGGTTGAAATGGGGAGACCAATGCCCGATGCGAGGACCACTGTTGCGGCAGCGCCCAGTTCAGCAGCAAAGCCACGGCTGGGAGTAAGTTCGGTAATTTTTCGGCCAATAGTGCCCATGACTTTGAAGCCATAGGTAGCAAGCCCCAGCATAATACCCACACCACCCAATAGCAGGATCCAACTGGGCATGACACTGCTTGCTCCAACAGTCCCAGATTTCACTACACTGACAACAGCCGCCAGTGGACCAACGGCATTAGCTACGTCATTGGAGCCGTGTGCGAATGCCATCGCACAAGCAGTGAATATCATCAGTACAGCGAACACCTTCTCCACACTGGCAAAGCGGTTGTAGTGCTCAGCTTCTTCATCACGTTTGACGCGGTTTAGAAGCACAGAGCCAATGATGGCGACAACGACACCTATAGCTACTGCCAGCATTGCACAGTCCCCAAAACTCATGGTGACGCCGGTGTCCTTGAGGACGTGCTTGAGCCCTTTGAGCATGGTGACCATCGCAATTAAAAAGCCTACGGCGAACATATAAATTGGGATAAATTTCTTGGCGCGATTAAAAGGGTCGTCTTGGGTGAGGATCAGTTTCTGTACGCTACGAAACAGCATGTAGGCAATAGTGCCCGCCAATACAGGTGATACTACCCAGCTGGCAACAATTTTGCCCACCTTGCCCCAGTTAACGGCGTCGGGAGAGATACCCACTGCGGCAAAGCCCACAATGGCACCAACAATGGAGTGGGTTGTGGAGACGGGCCAACCCATCATGCTGGCAATTAATAACCAAGTGCCTGCGGCAAGTAGTGCCGACAGCATCCCGTACACCAGTAATTCCGGTGTTCCTTCCAAGATACCGGGATCAATAATGCCCTTCCGTATGGTGGAGGTGACTTCGCCGCCCGCCAGGTAGGCGCCGGCAAATTCAAAAATCATCGCAATGAGGATGGCTTGCTTGATGGTGAGTGCTCCCGCACCCACCGAGGTCCCCATTGCGTTGGCTACATCATTGGCGCCGACACCCCAGGCCATAAACAGCCCGAAAAGACAGGCAAGAATGATCAGTATTTGGCCGTATTCAGCAAATAGCGTCATGTCTGGATTTCCTAGTTGTTATTATCAACCCAGTTATCGGGCAAGCAGTAGTTGTAGACGCCCGCCAACACCTTCGGCTAGGTCGGCCAGTTCGCCAATCATGTCAATCACTTGGTAGAGGAATATCATATCGATAGGAGGGAGATCCTGTTCCAGGTCAAATAATTTATGGCGGATCCCCTGTTCCAGCAAATCCGTTTTGTCCTCCAGTTGATCCAGTTCGCCAATCATTTTTTCGACAAAGTCTACTTCCTTCCCGCTGAACCCAACTTCGAGGAGTTCATCGAGTTCATTGATCGCTTTTAGTGCCTGACGGCCCGCTTCTATTGAGGAGGAGACAAAGTCGATCATTTGTTGGTGGAGTGGTTCGGGGATAGACATTTTTCTACCCAGCATCAGACCGGCAATATCTTTGGTGCGGTTGGCAATACGATCTTGCAGGCTTAGCAGGTCTAGCAGGTCGCCGCGATCAAGAGGCATGAACAGGCTTTTTGGCAGTTGCAGGCGAAGCTGACGCTTCATCTCATCTGCTTTGTCTTCTTTTTTGGAAATCTTATCGAAGATATCCGAGCCCAGTTCCCAATCATTGGCAATGGCTGCATTAAGAAAGTCTTGCAGTTTTTCTGCACAGGCTACAACCAGCGTCATATGAGCTTGCAGTGGACTGATGGGGGACTTACCAAAAAGGTTGAAGATAGTTTTACTAAAAACCATGGAGTGGACTCCTATGAATATAGGCCGCGAGTATATGAAGCTGTAACGAAAATGTCACATATTCGTCACAAACTTTTACACCTGGCCGTAACGCTCACTGCCGCCCAGCCAGCGGCGGATAATGGCGTGGGCTTGTGATGGGTGTTTGGCCAGCATTGTTTTGGCAGTTTTTTTGATCGTGGGTAGTAAATGAGCATCCCGTTGTAGGTCGGCAATACGCAATTCCATCTCACCGGTTTGTCGAGTGCCTAGAACTTCTCCTGGGCCCCGAAGCTTCAGATCCATCTCTGCAATCTGAAATCCGTCGGTGGTTTGGCGCATGATTTTCAGGCGCTCTGTACCCGGTTGGGAGAGAGGTGTGCTGTAGAGGAGTACGCAATGGCTTTCTTCTTTCCCTCGGCCGACCCGACCACGTAATTGGTGGAGTTGGGCAAGCCCGAGGCGCTCGGGATTTTCAATGATCATCAAGCTGGCATTGGATACATCAACACCCACTTCAATTACTGTGGTGGCAACCAGTAGTTGAATCTGACCTTTCTTAAAGGCCTCCATAGTGGCCGCTTTTTCGCCGGTTTTCAGCCGTCCGTGGATTAGACCAATGTGTAATTCAGGTAGCAGTAGGTGCAGCTCATCTGCGGTTGCTTCTGCGGCTTGAGCCTCGAGTACATCAGATTCTTCAATGAGGGTGCATACCCAGTAGGCTTGACGCCCTTTTGCACAGGCGGTTCGTACTCGCTCGATGACCTCCTGGCGTCGATGGTTGGCGATAACCACAGTATTGACGGGCGATCTGCCCGGAGGTAATTCGTCGATAATAGAGCAGTCCAGATCGGCATAGGCGCTCATGGCCAAGGTTCTTGGAATCGGTGTTGCTGTCATGATCAGTTGGTGAGGTGCGTAGTTATTAGCTTGCCCTTTATTGCCCTGCCCTTTTTCTTTAAAAGCCAAACGTTGATGAACCCCAAAACGATGCTGTTCGTCGATGATAGTGAGGCCCAGATCGTTAAAGTTGACCTCTTTTTGAAATAAAGCATGGGTGCCCACGACTACTTGTGCGGAGCCATCGTTGATGGCCTGTAGTTGTTTCTCGCGGGCCTTACCTTTGACCTTTCCTGTTAACCAGGCCACTTGGATGTTCAGGGGTTTAAACCATGCTTCAAAGTTGTTTCGGTGTTGCTCCGCTAAAATTTCTGTGGGGGCCATGATGGCCGCTTGTTTGCCGTTGGCTACACACTGTAACGCGGCTAATGCCGCCACAATGGTTTTACCGGAACCCACATCACCTTGAACTAATCGCAGCATGGGAAAAGGTTTTGCCAAGTCCTGTTGAATTTCAGCCGTGACTCGGCGTTGAGCCTCTGTGAGTTGGAATGACAGTGAAGCAAGGAATACCTGTTGAAGCTTCTCGTTATTATCAAGAATTGGTGCGCTCTGTTGCTGAAATGTTTGGCGAAGGTGGAGCAAGCTGAGATGGTGAGCCAGTAGCTCCTCAAAGGCCAATCGTTTCTGGGCCGGGTGTTCGCCGCTAGCCAGCAGGTCTAGAGGCGCCGACTTAGGTGGTTGATGAATAAAGTTGATGGCTTCTTTGAGCGTCGTTTTATGTAGTGCCTCTGGTAGTAATTCAGTGAGCGAATACTCACTCATCAATGTCAGTGCCTGGTTGGCAATGGTACGTAACCGTTGTTGGCTAATACCTTCGGCAGCGGGGTACACAGCAGTCAGGTACTGTTGCAGTGGCAGTGGTTTATGTAGATCAAGAAATTGATATTCCGGGTGGTACATTTCGAGTCCGGAGCTACCGCGTTTTACCTCTCCGTAGCAACGAAGGTGACTGCCTATTTTTAAGTTTTGTTGCTGTGCACTACTAAAATGAAAAAACCGGAGGGTGATGATGCCAGTGTTGTCCTGGACGCGACACATCAAACTGCGGCGTCGGCCATAGACAAGATCACAGCCGCGAATTTCGCCCTCTATAACAACCTCAGTATTGGGTTGTATGCTACCAATGGGGGTGATCCGGGTTCGGTCCATATATCGCAGTGGTAGGTGGAACAGAATATCTTGAATGGTATGAATGTCGAGCCGGGCTAATTTTCCAGAAAGCTGGGTTCCCACCCCCTTGAGCTGTGTGACGGGTATCTGATCCAGATTGTGTTCGGTTATTCTATGGCTGGTCATTCTATTGCTGGACACTGGGGTAGAGGGTGCCGTTTGATCGCGCTTCTAAGTGCATCGATCGCTTTGTGTCGGGGAAAGCTGGCGCGCCATGCCAGCGCTGAGGTGCGGCAGGGCATGGGGTCAGCAAAGGGACGAGTTACCAGTAGGCCTTCCTTATAACCGACACTGAGTGCTGCGGACAGGGGCAAAATCGTAATGCCGAGACCAGAGGCCACCATATGGCGAAGGGTTTCAAGAGAGCTGCCTTCGCTGTGAGTTCGGATTTGTGCCTGATTGTCATCCTGGTGTTTATTTAAATTTGGCAGCGCCTCACGGACCTGGTCACCAAAGCAGTGTCCTTCTCCCAGTAATAGAACATTTTCCCTCTCAAGGTCATCGGGGTTAATTTTTTTCTTTTTAGTCAAAGGGTGGTTGTCGGGCATCAGTACTACAAAAGGTTCTGAGTAGAGGGGTTGGGTGACAACATCGGGTTCATTAAAGGGCAAGGCGACGATGATGACATCCAATTCGCCCTTACGTAGTCGCTGCCTCAGGGTGGCAGTGAATCCTTCTTCGACGACTAGGGGCATTTGTGGGACAGCTTCTTGTAGGGCAGGAATAAAATGTGGGAACAGGTAGGGGCCAATGGTAAAAATGGCCCCCACATAGAGGGGAGTCTTGAGCTGATCCCGCCCTGCTGAAGCGATATCTTTAATGGCGGCGCTTTCTTCTAAAACTCGCTGGGCCTGGGCAATAACTTGTTCGCCGATAGGGGTAGCGCGGACATTGTTTTTGGAGCGTTCGAACAATTCGACCCCCAGCTCTTGCTCCAGTTTTTTTACGGCGATACTTAACGTGGGCTGGCTAACGTGACACTGTTTTGCTGCTTGGCCAAAATGCTGCTGTTGCGCTAGTGTGACGATGTAGCGTAATTCGGTTAGGGTCATGGCAATTCCTCAGTGTTATTAATAATAGCTAAAACAAATCGATAAGGAAAAGCTCATTGAAGAAGTCATTGCTAAAAGTTTTATTCATTGGGTGTGGTGATATAGGCATTCGAACGATTCATCGGCTGGGGTGTTCCCCGGGTGATTTGGTTTGGCAGGCGCTAGCTATGCGTCGACATCCCGCAAAGTTGCCGCCTGATATTAATTCTGTTGCTGTAGACCTCAGAGATACGAAGATGCTTTCTGAGTTGCTGGCCAGTAACTGTTTTGATGCCGTCGTCGTTACGCTAACAGCAGATCAGATGACGGATCAGGGT
>JBALVP010000045.1:0-11048 GCA_036961395.1 Porticoccus sp. | reverse complement strand
GGGTATACCGCCTTGGTGTAATCGCCACCCTGACAGGTCACAATAATGTCCAGCTTCGCCAGTGATTCAATATCGTTGGCATCCTGTAATGGAGCAACGTCTTTACCAAGCCCCTCACCCAAGAATGGGCCAGGCTGACCAAGCTGTGAGGTAGTAAAGAAAATTGGCTCAATATCGGCAAAGTCATTCTCCTGAATCATACGATCCATCAGCACTGAACCAACCATGCCGCGCCAACCAACAAAACCTACTTTATTCATTTAAATTCAACCAATTAACTAATATTTATAACAAATTACTTTAATTTAATTTTCACTAAGATCCAGACAACAAAAATGCTGAATTATAGCGCTGCTTTTTATAGAGCACTGACGACCGCAGCACCCATCTCTGAAGTACTCACTTTGCGGGTACCTTCAGTATAGATATCTGGTGTACGCAGACCTTGGTCCAACACCTTGCTTACCGCAATCTCGATGGCATCTGCTGCGTCAGGAGCATCCAGTGAATAGCGAAGTAACATGGCAACGGACAAAATTGTCGCCAGCGGGTTAGCCACACCCTGCCCTGCAATATCAGGGGCCGAACCATGACATGGCTCATACAAGCCTTTACCGTCTTTATCCAGTGAGGCAGAAGGCAACATACCGATAGAACCTGTCAGCATCGCTGCGGCATCAGATAGAATATCGCCAAACATATTACCCGTCACCACCACGTCAAACTGCTTGGGTGCCATGACCAACTGCATGGCTGCGTTATCCACATACATATGACTCAACGTCACTTCAGGGTAGTCTTTGGCCACCTCTTCCATGATTTCACGCCACAGTATGGTTGCTTCCAACACATTGGCTTTATCCACGGAACAAACACGCTTATCGCGTACCATCGCCGCCTCAAAAGCCACCTTGCCGATGCGGCGAATTTCTGACTCGCAATATTTGTAGGTGTTATAACCTTCGCGCTCACCATTCTCTAAAACCCTTATGCCACGGGGTTCTCCGAAATAAATCCCACCGGTGAGTTCTCTCACAATCAGAATATCCAGGCCTGAAACAATCTCAGGCTTAAGTGAAGAGGCATCTGCCAATTGCGGGTACAGAATCGCCGGACGTAAGTTCCCAAACAACTCCAAGCCAGAGCGCAACTTCAACAACCCTTTTTCAGGACGAAGATCACGATCCACCTCATCCCACTTAGGTCCACCCACAGACCCCATCAAAATGGCATCGCTTTGGCGACCCTGCTCCAACGTCTTCTCAGGACAAGGCTCACCGACCTCATCATAGGCCGCGCCACCCAATAAGCCCTCTTCTAGTTCAATACCCAGGGAAAACTGCTGATCAATTTTTTTCAGCACCTTAACGGCTTCATCCACAATCTCAGGGCCAATATAGTCGCCCTTAAGAATCAATACTTTCTTGCTCATTCAAACTCTTCCTTTACGGGTCTAGTTACCCGCTTTATTTAATAGCACCACTTATTTGATAGCGCCAAAGAGCCAAGGCGTATCTTTCTCACGTGCCGCTTCATAGGCACGAATAGCATCCGTATCATTCAAGGTCAGGCCAATTTCATCCAATCCTTCAAGTAAGCAGTCCTTACCGAACTCGTCGACATCAAAGGGGAATTCTTCTCCAGAAGGGGTAACCACCACCTGACGCGGCAAGTCTACTGTCAACTCATAGCCTTCGTTTTCCTCAACTTCTGAAAACAATTTATCAACTATACTTTCTTTTAAAACAATAGGTAATAGACCATTCTTAAAGCAATTATTGAAGAATATATCCGCAAAGCTAGGACCAATAACAGCCCGAAATCCATAGTCATCCATCGCCCATGGCGCATGCTCACGACTGGAACCACAACCAAAATTCTCCCTCGTCAATAATACAGAGGCGCCTTTATAACGGGGCCTGTTGAGGATGAAATCTTTGTTCAATGGACGATCAGAACAATCCTGTCCTGGCTTACCTTCATCCAGATAACGCAACTCATCGAACAAGTTTGGGCCAAAGCCACTGCGCTTGATCGATTTCAAAAACTGCTTGGGGATAATCATGTCAGTATCGACATTGGCTCGATCGATCCCTGCCACAATGCCTTTATGTACGGTAAAAGCTTTCATTATGCGACCTCATCAAAGGTACGAACATCAGTAATATGACCAGCAATCGCTGCTGCTGCGGCCATTGCAGGGCTTACCAAGTGCGTTCGCCCACCATTACCTTGTCGTCCCTCAAAATTACGGTTAGAGGTGGATGCACAATGCTCACCCGCCCCCAACTTATCGGCATTCATGGCCAAACACATGGAGCAGCCCGGTTCACGCCAATCCATACCAGCTTCGATAAAGATTTTATCTAACCCTTCCGCTTCAGCCTGCGCTTTCACCATTTGCGAGCCAGGCACCACTAACACCTGTTTAATACTCCCAGCCACCTTGCGGCCTTTGGCCACTTTGGCCGCAGCGCGCATGTCTTCAATACGAGAATTGGTGCAAGAGCCAATGAATACGCGGTCTACAGGGATATCCGTAATGGCCGTACCACCTTTCAGCCCCATATAGTTCAATGCTTGCTCAATGCCCTGTTTTTTCGCTGGATCAGTTTCATCTTCAATGCGAGGAATCACACCCGTAACCGGCAATACCATCTCAGGCGAGGTACCCCAGGTCACTTGAGGCAAAATATCTTCACCTTTTAACTCTACTACCGCATCAAACTCTGCATCATCATCGCTTTGCAGGGTTCCCCAATAAGCCACCGCCTGATCCCAAACGTCACCAGTTGGCGCAAACTGACGGCCTTTGAAGTACTCGATGGTTTGATCATCCACCGCCACCATACCCACACGGGCACCGGCTTCAATGGCCATATTACACACGGTCATACGCCCTTCAATGGACATATCCCGGAACACCTGACCAGCAAACTCAATGGCACAGCCTGTTCCACCGGCAGTACCGATTTCACCGATAATGGCCAGTACCACATCTTTAGGTGTCACGCCATTACCCAGTACGCCATCTACATTGATCAGCATGTTTTTCATCTTCTTGGTCACCAAACACTGGGTCGCCAACACATGCTCAACTTCCGAGGTGCCAATACCATGGGCCAAACAGGCAAATGCGCCGTGGGTAGCCGTATGGGAATCACCACACACCACGGTCATACCGGGTAGTGAAGCGCCAAGCTCTGGCCCCATCACATGCACAATACCCTGCCCCATCTCGTTCATACCAAACTCACGAATACCGAAGTGCGCACAGTTATCATCCAGGGTTTTCACCTGAATGCGTGAGGTTTCATCGGGAATAGCATCAACACCGGCAGCGCGCTCGGCAGCATCGGTGGAAATATTGTGGTCTGGTGTGGCCACATTCATCTCCAAACGCCAGGGCTTACGACCCGCTATACGCAGGCCTTCAAAGGCCTGAGGCGAAGTCACCTCATGGATAATATGACGATCAATATAAATAAGTGCAGAGCCATCATCTCGTTGTTTTACCAGATGAGCGTCCCACAGTTTGTCGTAGAGGGTTTTTCCAGCCATGTTGCGACCTTTAAGTTCGACTTATTTAACGTCAGCGTGCAGAGTTTAACCTGCCTAATTGTAGGTGCTCATTTTAGATACACCTCACCAATAAAACAAATTCATATTTTTTATCTATTGGATTCCCAATAGGAATACGTATACTCATTTTATGGACACACAACTACTCCAAGCCTTTATTGCCGTCGCAAACGCCGGTTCGTTTTCCGATGCCGCAGAAAAGATTCACTTAACCCAGCCCGCGGTGAGCAAACGCATTGCGTTGTTAGAACAACAGCTCAACTGCCGACTATTTGATCGTATAGCCCGGTCTGTGACACTCACAGAAGCCGGAGAGGCATTACTGCCCAGAGCAAATCATATCCTTCAAGAAATCGCCGATACTACTCAGGCCATTAATGACTTATCAGGTGATATCAGCGGCAGGTTGCGGCTGGCCATCAGTCACCATATCGGCTTACACCGACTCCCCCCCATTTTGAAGCGATTCGCCCAAGGCTACCCGGAAGTTACCATTGATGTGGACTTTATGGATTCAGAAAAAGCTTACGAAGGGATTCTTCAAGGTCGCTTTGAAGTCGCTGCCATTACCCTGGCCCCGGAAGCTCACCCCAAGATAGAAGCAAAGACTATTTGGCCAGACCCGCTAGTATTTATGGTCTCTGACGACCACCCTTTCCTCCGTGAAAGTAATCCTACGCTGAAAGATCTAAGAGACTACCCTGCCATCCTACCCGGATTAGGTACTTATACCGGACGAATGACCCGCGCATTGTTTGAACAACAGAACGTTCCCCTGCCCCCCACCATGACCACCAACTATCTGGAAACCATCAAAATGATGGTGAGTATCGGACTGGGCTGGAGCCTGTTACCAGAAAGCATGCTCGAGCCCGGTATTCGAGCGGTGGCGATACCGGGTATACAAATACAACGTGAACTGGGCTATATCCATCACAGAGAGAAAAGCCTGTCGAATGCGGCCAAGGCATTTATTAAATTGCTACGACAAGAGAACTTATAAAAAGAGAACCTATAAAAACAGCTGTCTTAGTAAACGTCACCCTCATAAGTACTACACTCAACAGTAAGCGTTGAGGCGTAAAACGATGAAGAACACTCGAACCGAACACGACAGCATGGGCACGTTGGAAGTGCCAGTGGATGCGCTGTATGCCGCCCAAACACAACGAGCCATCAATAACTTTCCAGTGAGTGGATTGTGTATGCCCGAATCGTTTATTCGGGCGCTGTTGCTCGTCAAATCGGCGGCTGCACAGGCCAATGTCACACTGGAGCAGATACCCGAAAAAATGGGCGGGGCCATCCAGGGCGCAGTGACCAAGTTACAGAAAGACCCTTCCCTTATGTCCCACTTCCCTGTGGATGTTTTCCAAACCGGTTCAGGCACCAGTACTAACATGAACGTCAATGAGGTAGTGGCTAATCTGGCCAGCGCCTTATATGGCGACAACGTCGGCGCCAATGACCACGTGAACTGCGGGCAAAGCAGTAACGATGTTATCCCCACGACGATTCATGTGAGCGCCGCCCTGGAACTGGAAAAACAATTGATTCCCGCCTTGCGGCATCTGCTCAAAACCATTCGGGATAAATCCCACAGTGTCGATCAATACATAAAAACCGGCCGAACTCATTTGATGGATGCGATGCCTGTGCGGTTAAGCCAATGCCTGGATGGCTGGGCAGACCAAATCGAACAAAACATCAATCGCCTGATTGATCTGCAACCGAGCCTACAAAGCCTAGCGCAAGGGGGCACTGCCGTGGGCACAGGGATTAATGCCCACCCAAAATTTGCAGAAGAATTTAACAAAGTATTAACGACCATGACCGGCATTCAATTTCGGCCGGCGAAAAATTTCTTTGCTCATATGGGATCACAGGACATTGCCGTCGCACTCTCCGGGCAACTGAAAACAACGGCGGTTTCCATCATCAAAATCGCCAATGATTTACGTTGGATGAATTCAGGCCCGTTGGCGGGCTTAGGTGAAATTGAATTACAGGCACTACAACCTGGGTCGTCCATCATGCCGGGCAAGGTCAACCCAGTGATTCCAGAAGCCGCCGCCATGGTTGGTGCACAGGTGATTGGCAACGACGCGGCAATCACGGTTGCAGGGCAATCAGGCAACTTTGAGCTGAATGTTATGTTGCCACTGGTGGCTCACAACCTGCTTTTCAGTCTACAAATACTGGCCAATATCAGCGTGTTATTGGCTGACAAATCTATTGCCAGCTTTAAAGTAAATGAAAAATCACTCACCGAAGCGCTAACCAGAAACCCTATTTTGGTGACGGCCTTAAATCCAATTATCGGTTATGAAAAAGCCGCTAAAATTGCCAAACAAGCCTATGCAGAGGGCCGACCTATTATTGATGTTGCTGAAGAAAACACCGATCTTAGCCGCGATGAACTGGAACAGCTACTCGACCCGAAAAAGCTGACACAAGGTGGGCTGTAATTCAAAAAAGCTAGGAGCGATTATGACGATCGATGAGCTAGAAGCAGATTGGAGCAAGCGAGGCTTTTCGTTTGGCGTTGGCGCCATCAAAGCCCATGATGGAGTTAACGAAGCGATCCATGATGATAAAGATGAGTTGGTGTTTATGGAAAGTGGCGAATACGAATTCACCCTTGGCGATAAGACGTTCACCCAAGAGGGTAATTCTGAGGTTCTTATTCCAGCGGGAACGACACACAGTATTAAAAACCTCGGAGCCAAAGATTCAAAAATTTACTATGGCTACAAATCTAAATAGAAGGGGCCTACCCTTTTTGTTAGCCCCTTTTTGTTAGCCCCTTTTTGTTAGCCCCTTTAATTAGAACCCCTCAATATCCAACCCCATCACCGTCTCTGAACCCGCTTTGATCGCCTCAAGATACCCAGTATTTCTAGGCATCACATGCTGGGCGAAGAATTTGGCGGTGACAATTTTATTGTTATTAAAGCTGGTATTTCCCTCACCCGCCGCATTCAAATTGGCAGCGGCTACGGCGCTTTTCGCCAACAGTCCACCAGCAACGGTGGCACCCATTAACATCAGCATGTTGTAAGCCGCAGAGGTTGGGGTGGTCCAATCTTCACCCACTAACAATGTTTGAGCTGCCTCCTGACATGCCGTTAATGAGGAGGCCAGACTCTCTGCGATAACATCGAGTCCTGCTGTTCGAGCATCATCGGCCACTTGGTTCAACTCACCGAGCAACTCCATGGCAGATTGCCCTTTATCTCGGGCCAATTTACGACCCACCAGATCAAGAGCCTGAATGCCATTGGTACCTTCGTAAATAGGGAGAATTCGAGCATCACGCATATGTTGTGCTGCACCAGTTTCTTCCACAAAACCCATACCGCCGTGCACTTGCACCCCCAACGAGGTGACTTCCATACCAATTTCGGTACACCAGCCTTTGACCAGTGGCGTTAACAGGTCAACGCGGCGCTGGTGATAGGCGATCTGTTCTTCATCCTCTAACTTATGCACATAGTCTTCGTGGGCGAAGGATAAATAGGCTAACGCACGACCAGCTTCGGTTAATGAACGCATTAACATGAGCATACGACGTACATCGGGATGGTGAATAATGGCGGCTTTTTTATTGCCCGGCACACTGCCCTGCACACGATCTTTGGCGAACGCTACCGCCTGCTGATAGGCACGTTCACTGATAGAGACACCCTGTAAACCTACGGCAAGACGGGCTTCATTCATCATGGCAAACATATAGATCAAGCCCTGGTTTTCCTCACCCACCAGATAGCCCACGGCACCCTCATTATCACCAAAGGACAGTGAACAGGTGGGGCTGGCATGAATACCCAGTTTGTGTTCGACACCCACGCAGTGAACATCATTACGCTCACCCGCACTGCCGTCTTCATTAATCATAAATTTGGGTACTACAAACAGGGATATACCCTTCACCCCTTCCGGTGCATCGGGGGTACGAGCCAAAACCAAATGGATAATGTTGTCGGTGTAGTCGTGATCGCCCCAGGTAATAAAGATTTTCTGGCCACTAAGGAGATAGTGATCACCGGTGGGCACTGCTTTTGTACGAACTGCCGCGAGATCAGAGCCGGCCTGAGGCTCAGTGAGGTTCATGGTGCCTGCCCATGTACCTGAGACCAGATTATTTAAATAGGTTTGTTTTTGCTCGTCGCTGCCATAAAGGCTCAGCGCGGTCACCACACCCTTGGTGAGCATGGGGCATAAACTGAATGCCATATTGGCGGATTGAGACATTTCATCGACGGCAACAGCCAATAGAGCAGGTAATCCCTGACCACCGAATTCGACATCACCGGTCAGGCCTGGCCAGCCGGCTTCAACAATTTGCTGATAAATGCCATCTAATGCAGGGGCTGTGATGACTTTACCCCCTTCTAACCTTGAACCCTGTGAATCGGCCACTTGGTTGGTGGGCGCTAAGACCTCGGCATAAAAACGGGCTGCTTCATCGATAATGGCATCCACCATATCCGGTGTTGCCTCTTCATAACCTGGTAGTTGCGCAATGCTCTCCATGTCTAGCACGTTACTGAGCAGGAACTTCATGTCATCGACAGGTGCGTTGTATACAGTCATACCCTAATCCCTATAGCCATCGGTTTTAATCTTTATATAAGACCATATCAGGAAGAGAAATGTAGCTGTTTTGGAGCAAAAAAATCTGATATTTGTGACTCAGAGGTTCCCAACTTTGTAGAAACCTATAGAAGTTATATCGAAACGATAGTGAAAGAATGAGGTAACCGAAGACTAACCGATGGCTTCCGGATTATTAATATTACAACCCTTAGCCTTACGAGCATTCGCCCTTAGCTTCTTAGCCTTACGAGCATTTGCCCTAAGATCATTATATAAGCGAGAAAACGCTTGAGGGTCTTGCAAATGACCCGTGTCGTCCAGCTCAGGGTATGACAACCCGTTCTCGCGGCACATACGAGCAATGAGTGGTTGGCACCACTCGAAGAGCAAGGTCTGATATTCATCCTCGGGTATCTGGCAGTGGTTGTACATGCCCGCCTCACTTCGCTGGCGCTGCGCCTCAGCCAGAATAATGGCGCAGGCTACGGACACGTTAAACGATACGCCCATTCCCATCATCGGCACAATCACGGTGCCATCCACCCTGCTCCCGGCACTGTCACTGACACCCCACTTTTCAGCACCCAGTAACAGCGCCGTTGGCTTGGTGTAGTCAATCTCTCGGTAATCTAGGGCGCGCTCATCAAAATGTGCCGCCAACACTTGAAACCCCTCGCTCTGAAGATTTTCGATGGGTGTGACGATATCCTGATGGACTGTTGTTTTAACCCATTTGTGGGCACCCACAGCGGTACCCGTATGGGGACGGTATACACCCTGATCGTATACCGCATGAACCCTATGTATCCCCACGGCATCAGCGGTTCGAATAATGGCGGAGAGGTTCTGACCTTTGTGAACCTGATCGGTAATCACGGTCAGGTCTGTCTGGCGACTGTTGAGGACTTTATGTATTTTTTCGTAGCGTTCTGGCGTCATCCTCGCATTATGTCAGAGCGAGAAAGAATCAAAAACTATAGCGCTACTAACTACTCGAAAATATCCTCCACCCAACTCAACCCTGCGGCCACAGCGGGAAAACCAATGGTACTGGTGAGTAATAACAGCGTATGTCGAATTTCTTCTTCGCTAGCACCAGACTCCAAAGCTCGTCGAGTATGACTATGAACAGCGCCTTCTGAGCGAACACTGGCAGCAGCGGCTAACTGGATCAACTGGGCGTGCTTATCGTCCAACGGGCCCTGTTGCCGTACGGTTTCCCCCAGGTTAGACAGTGCCTTTGAAAACTCAGGGTAACGCTGTAATAAATGAGAATAACTTTTTGGCAGTGAATCATCAGACATAAAACCGTTCTCCTTGCATTAGAGAGATAGCAGAACTGCTATAAAGTATAGAGCACCTGCCTGAACTTGATCACTGATTGATTTAAAGGCAAATTATCAGTACGAGTACTCACGAGGATGGCCAGTTTTGACGAATACCCCCGATGACAAAATGCTTTATGGAAACGCACTGTGGCAGCAAGTGGAAACAGTCACTGATTTTGCCAAGGCCTGTGGCGCTCTTAAAGCAATCCCTACCCACTGCGAAACACGTCAAATCTCTTTTAGTGAGCTTCAGAGTAGTGAAAACCAGAACAGTAGAAGCCAAAGTAGTATAAATAAACCCGGTGACAGTACGATCAACTTTCAGGTCAGAGTTGTGGAAAACCTGATTCGGAAATCAGAGGACATCCAGCAGCGTGCCAAACAAGAGCCCAACACCAAAGACATCAACGAAAAATGCTCCAATCCCTTTTTGCCCTATGATCCTGCATTGTATGTTGGGGAGCTAACAAATCATTACCGCTGCCTGCTGAATAAGTTTAACGTGATAGATCACCATATTCTGATGGTGACTTCCCGGTTTGTACCCCAACAGACGCCATTGGATACAGAAGACTTTTTAGCCGCACAAATCTGCTTACAGGCCCAGAATGGGTTGGTTTTCTATAATGGCGGCCCTGTAGCCGGTGCCAGCGTTGAACATAAACACCTTCAGATGATTCCTCTTCCCCTGTCTCGACCCCCGGCAGCTACAGATGCCTTTCCATTTGCTGACTTACTGTCTTCAGTCTCAGTTGCAGATAATCCAACTCAAACAGCCCTCCCCTTTTCACACCGGGTTATTACGACTGAAACCATAGCTACTGAAACCATAGCGACTGATTTCAGCAGTATGGGGTTCAACATACCCCCCATTGAGGCATTCAAAGAGGCCGCTGAACATAACTGTAAGAACTATCACCGCTTATTAATTGATCTCAAATTATCGCCAGGAACCGATGGCATGATGGCTCCCCACAATATGCTGATGACTAGGGATTGCCTTTGGGTGATTCCTCGCAGTAAAGACAGCCACGAAGGTCTTGCAGTTAATGCCCTAGGATTTGCCGGTATGCTGCTGGTTAGGGATAAAAACCAACTGAGGCAGCTTGATCATCTCGGTTGTTTGGAGCTGTTAAAAGCAGTCGCCCAATAGCCAATAATTTAGAGCTTGTTTCTCTCACATCACGCCTTGAACTTTTAGAAACCACCCCTATCTAAAGTCGGGATATTCGGTTCATCAGTTCGGCTCACAAGTTGCTTTCTGAAGAGATAGGTTCAGTCGCTGGGGAATCTATATATAGGATGCCTATAAACAATAGTTTTTTCAGTGTAACATGCATCCCCGCTGGGCTGGACCGCCTCTAGCGGGGTAATAAGAGCCGCTAATATCATTCACAAATAAACAGGTTACTCACTACCGGAGAATACCATGCTGGAAGTAGAGCAGTTGACAAGGTTGTATGGCGATTTTAAAGCCGTTGACAACGTCAGCTTTAAAATAAAAAAAGGTGAAATCGTTGGATTACTGGGCCATAACGG
>JBALVP010000044.1:0-11090 GCA_036961395.1 Porticoccus sp. | reverse complement strand
GCCATTTAAAGTCGGCTGGCTGGAGGAACAACTGTATTTAGAAGTACACCATCCCTTGGAGCTTGATGGGCATACACAGGAGACTAACCACCCGGATATTATCGATACGCTGGCTTCAATAATTCAAAAGCAACCAGAAGTGGTAATTGATTGGGAGAAAGTTGATAGCGTTATAAGCAATGCTACTGGAGTACCAGTGATTGTGGGCAGCCAACCACACTCACTATCTGACTTTGATTTCTATAAAAAGACTATCAGAAAATACTAAAACCCAGTCATAAATCTTCATCTGACCGGGTTTTAGTGAGCAGGAAAACTATTTTTCCATCGATTTTTTAAAGGCCCGATCAATTTTCTCATTAGCCTCATTTGCTGAGGTTTGTGCAGCATTTGCTGAGGATTGTGCAGCATTGGCAGTGCTTTGAGCCTTGGCGGCAGCTTCATTTGCTGCGGTTGCGGAACGTTGAGCCTCCTCAGCTATTGCTCTGACTTCATCTACCTGCGAATTGCTAGCGCAACCTGTAGCCGCTACCAAAACTAATACAGGTAATATTTTTATTAAGAATTTCATAGAACACTCCTTGATAAGGGAAGATAAGCGAAACAAATTCACACCCAAAAACATCTTGATTTAGTATGGATCCACTATTAGTTATTTGCAAATTTCACTATTTGAAAGTTTTATCCAGATTAGTTTTTCCTTTTTAAATAAGTCCACAGCCACAGCAAAGCACTACAACATCAACGAATATCGCATTTCGCTAAAGGGACCTTTTGGGTTATGTGAAGTGCTTTTGCTGTGGAGCGGGGTGAGTTGGTAAGGCTTATTGATGCAGTTGTTATTTGCTGGTGGGTTTCTTTTTGGTTGTAGCTTTCATTACCTCGATCAGTTCAGCACGCTTGGTCTTCTTGACCTTCTCAGCTTCTGCCGCTTCATCCTCCAGGCTAACCTTGTCTTTGATGAGTTGCTGCATAGCCGCCTTGAAGCTTTTGACGTTGCCTAGGGTGTGAGACATCAGTTGCTTTTCAACGGGTAGCAATAGGCTCTCAGCTCGAGGTGCAGCCGCAAGGAAGCCGTGGTTGTTGCCTCTTATTGATTGATAAAGGGTGGAGAGGCTTTCTCCATATAAGATACCAAGGTTCCCGCAGTTGTTTGTGATGAATGATGGTGGTGGCGGCCACCCAATATCATTCATTGATGGCTCGAGATCAAATGCGCTAGGCAGTCTTCGAATACATTGAAGTTGATTACAATCGAAAGAGGCGGCACAGTGCTCTTGGACTATCTAAGTCCCGAGTAATATGAAAAACTAAATGTCACTTAGGGGCGTGTCCGTTTTAGGTGGGTCAGATCAATGCTACAAAAAGGCATTCAAATGTCCTAGGCTTGTATGGCCGTGATAGAAAGCAGTTACAGTATGAATCTATTTTTCATATTTCCATCATCGGTTATGAAGAGCCTATATTCAAAGGGGAGGGTGGTCGTTGGTTCGTCGAGCTTTACATAAACTCCGTGAGATACTTTCGAAAAGCCAGTCCTCCGTGTCGTTGATCGTGGGTTTTATTCTGATGATCCTGTTCCTGGTTGTCGGTTTGGCTTTCTCGCTTCAGAAGATTAATTTACTGGCTGATACATCAGAAAAAATTTACAAGAATAATTTTGTGGTTTCCTATGCGGCTATAGATGCATTTTCACGTATTGAATTACTTCACCACTACGCAGAGCATTTGATTGAAAATCAAAATCGTTTGAATGGCATCCTGATGCTTATAGAGGTCGAAGAGGGTGAGGTTTTACGATTATTTGAGCTAATGGACGATCGGTTAATTGGAGTTCAACAAGAGGTACGGAATGCACGTAAAGAATTTGGCCGTTGGACAACTATTCAGAAGAAATTGATTCGCCTGTCTGTGGATGGCAGGTTCGCCGAGGCTGCCCAACTTTACGAGAGAAAAGGACGTCTTCAGGTTGATGTAATGACTGCGGCTATGTTTTTCCTAATGCAGTCTGCCGAAATTAAGGTTAGCGAGGCTATAGCCCTGAGCGAGAGTGTACACCGGAAGAGTGTTTCCGCCTTGTTGGCGATGGCGATCCTGCTTGTCGCCTTGATTTTATTGACAGTTACCGTGGTTGTGGTACGTGTGACCCGTACAGAACGTAAACTAAAGGCCAGTGAAGAACGTTGGCGCTTTGCTTTAGAAGGTTCCGGTGATGGCGTGTGGGACTGGAACATACAAACCGACTATGTCAGCTTTTCTGAACGCTGGAAAGGGATGTTGGGCTATGCTGAAGACGAAGTCGGCACCGAACTCAATGAATGGTCCAGCCGCGTCCACCCGGAGGACATGCCGCGCGTGATGGCCGACCTGCAATCACACCTCGATGGCCAGACGGCAACTTACATCAACGAACACCGCATGCGCTGCAAGGACGGCAGCTACAAATGGATTCTCGACCGCGGACTGGTAATGACACGCGATGCCGCCGGGAAACCGCTACGCGCAGTGGGCGTGCATACCGACATCACCGACCGCAAACTGGCGGAGGATTCATTGATAACGAGTGAAGATCGCTTTCGCACTGCTTCTAAGTTATCCAATGACATTTTATGGGAGTGGCATATTGTTGAGGGTATCGTTAACTGGTTTGGCAGCATAGACAAGCAACTGTGTTACGAAGAAAATGAAATACCTAGAAACATTGAAGGATGGAAAAAGATCATTCATCCCGAAGATCTTGATCGTGTGGAGAAAAGTTTAAATATAAGCCTTGAAGAACATGTTCCCTGGTATGAAGAATATAGAGTCGTCACGAAGGGTGGGGAAATACAATACTGGGTTGATCGAGGTGAGGTCCGCACTGAAATAGATGGACGACCTCTCGTGATGACTGGTGCTATCACAGACATCACCGAACGCAAGCAAGCCGAAAGAACTTTACAACAAAGCCAATCTGCCATCCAAAAAAAGCTCAAAGTGATATTAGAACCAGATGGTGAAATTGATACATTAAATCTATCCGATATCATTGATGCAGAGGCACTTCGATCTCTGATGGATGATTTCTATCATCTTACCGGTATGTTAGGTGCTGTACTTGATATCAAAGGCAATATTTTAGTCGCCGTGGGCTGGCAAGATATTTGTACTAAATTTCATCGCTGTCATCCTGAAACGCAAAAAAATTGTATCGAAAGTGACACGGTTCTTACACACGGTGTGGAGCAAGGCGTATTTAAGGCCTACCGTTGCAAGAACAACATGTGGGATATGGTCAGCCCCATCATTATAGGGGGCAAGCATTTAGGGAATGTTTTCATTGGCCAGTTCTTTTATCAGGATGAAGAACCTGATGTTGAGCTATTCCGAGAGCAAGCAAAAAATTATGGCTTTGACGAACGGATATACCTTGCAGCGCTCGATCGAGTTCCTCGCTTTACCCGTGATGAAGTGGCTAAAGGGATGCATTTCTACGCCAAACTTGCCGATATTATTTCAGCGTCGAGTTTCAGTGCTATTAAGCAATCAAGGCTGCTTGCTGAGCGTGAAAAATCCGAAGGGAAGCTTAAACTAGCCGCCAGTGTCTTCACTCACGCTCGAGAAAGCATCGTCATCACCGACACTACAGGCATCATCATTGATGTAAATGACACATTTACTGCTACAACGGGGTATAGCCGTGAGGAATCGATTGGACAACACTCACGTATTCTTAAATCTGGACGGCAACCACCCGAGTTCTACGCTGATATGTGGAAAGCCCTTCTGGAAGACGGCTCTTGGTATGGTGAAGTTTGGAACCGTCGTAAAAGTGGCGAACTCTATGCTGAAATGAAAACTATCAGTGCTGTACGCGATGCTGACGATATCATCACTCATTATATCGGCTTGGGCACTGACATCACCCAGATAAAGACCCATCAAGACCAACTAGAGCGCATAGCCCATTACGATATACTCACTAATTTACCCAATCGCTCGTTACTTTCTGACCGATTATCTCAAGCTATGTTGCAGTGCAGCCGACGCAAGCAGTCACTCGCCGTGGTATTTCTAGATTTAGATCATTTTAAAGAAGTTAATGATGCCCATGGCCATGATGTGGGTGACGAACTGCTGATTGCGCTCTCAGTCCGCATGAAAGAGGCGTTGCGTGAAGGTGATAGCTTAGCCCGTTTTGGTGGTGATGAATTTGTTGCTGTATTAGTGGATTTGGCTGACGTTAAAGATTGTGAGCCGGTATTAGAGCGGTTGTTATTGGCAGCGTCTAAACCAGTCACAGTCGGTAATGTGGTATTAAATGTATCAGCCAGCATTGGTGTTACCCTCTACCCGCAAGATGGCGTGGATGCCGACCAGCTCTTACGCCATGCTGATCAAGCCATGTATGCAGCTAAACAAGCGGGTAAGAACTGTTATCACTTATTTGATACCGCTCAAAATGACGCTGTTAACGTACAACGAGAAAATCTAGAGGCTATTCGTAGCGCATTAGATAATCATCAATTTGTGCTCCATTATCAGCCTAAGGTTAATATGCGGACAGGTGTGGTGGTAGGTGTTGAAGCACTCATTCGTTGGCACCATCCAAAACAAGGCCTATTAAATCCAATCGATTTTTTACCTGTCATTGAACATAGTCCCATGATGATCGAGATGGGTGAATGGGTTATTGATACCGCGTTGACACAAATAAGCCAATGGCAAGAAACGGGGCTTAATCTCCCTGTCAGCACTAGCGTCAATATTGCAGCAGTACAATTACAGCAGCATGACTTTACGGGTAGGCTAACCATGCTGCTAGCGGCCCACCCTGATGTTGAGCCACGCTATTTAGAGCTAGAGGTACTGGAAACAAGCGCCTTAGAAGATGTAGATCATGTCTCAACAATTATGAATGCCTGTATGGCGCTGGGCGTACAGTTTTCTCTCGATGATTTTGGCACAGGGTATTCATCACTGACCTATTTTAGACGTTTACCCGCAAGCCAGATCAAAATAGACCAGAGCTTTGTGCGAGACATGCTGCATGACCCAGATGATTTGGCCATTGTTGAAGGCGTTGTAGCCTTAGCTAAATCATTCAAACGTGACGTGATTGCTGAAGGCGTTGAGACGATTGAGCATGGCACTGCACTATTACAACTCGGGTGTGAATTAGCACAAGGTTATGGCATAGCAAGACCGATGCCTGCAGGTGATATTCCTGAGTGGGTCGCTAACTGGAAGCCTGATGATGCTTGGTGCTCCCATAAATAATAAACAATAGGTAGCCCCCCCGCCTTATTTGCATACGTATGCTATACGTGGAAGTTGTCTGAAAGTAGCACAGGAATCGTAGCTCTCTAGCTATCAGGCACAAAAAAAGGCCAACCCTCTCAGATTGACCTTCTTGATTTTATTGGTGGGCCTTCCCAGACTTGAACTGGGGACCTGCCGATTATGAGTACCTCGCACTGTTGGGGTTGTACGCAGTAAGCAGAAGAAACGTAAAGTGTTTTTGAAGTTGCTGGTGTGTTCTGATCGCTAACCGAACCATGGCCGAACTAGCTGACGTCAGAAGTACGTTTCAGTCAGCCATTTGGATATGGGCTGCATGGGGAGGTGTATACCGAACGCCGAACGAAAACCGAACCTAGAGGGGGTGGGGCATAGTTCATTAGTTTGCTTAGTGCCAAAAACGGACATAAACGCCTCAATAAGCGGCGCAGTTTGCTGGGGCCGGTAGAAGCCCAAAGGGCTGGACCGCACTTGATTGACTTGTATATGTGATGCTGGCAAACACTAAAAATTCAGACAAGTAACAATTTCAGTCCAATTAATATAAGGACTATGCCACCAAATAGCTCAGCTTTACTTTCAAGCCATGTTCCACTCTTGGCCCCAACAAACACTCCAACCCAACTAAAAAATAAAGTAGTAGTTCCGATTATCACACATGCGATAATAGGATTTACGTCAAGTATTGTTAGTGAAAAACCAGCAGCCATGGCATCTATGCTGGTTGCGATAGCGAGAATTAACATTACTTTATGGGTGATTTTAGCTATATCTTCTTCTATGCCCTCTGAAATAGACTCGTAGATCATTTTGCAGCCAACCAATAACAGAAGAGAAAATGCCACCCATGGTGCGTAAGCCTCAACCCAGCCAAAAACTCCCCTGCCGCCCATATAGCCAATCAAAGGCATCATGGCTAGATTGAACTTGGCTCCGTTACATCAGCACCGGTCCATGAGTATTTTGACCTGGCATAGGGCTAATCGATCAGTTCACATAGTCCTTTAAATACCAATTCATCATAGCTGACGATACCAATAACTTTTCCTTGTTCAACCACGGGCGCATTGGATAAACCAAATCGATCAAATAGTCGGGCGCAGTAGCGCACATCTAAATCCGGTTCTACGGAAATAACGGGTTTGGACATAATTTCGTAGAGATTAACCCGATCAGGAGCCTTGTCTTTAGCCAGCACTTTTTTTGCAATATCCGCCAAAACCACCATGCCAAGGGCATCATTTTCATTACGTTTTTTTACGATAAGAACACTGGCATGATTGACTTTCATGGTTTCCAGTGCATGCTTTACTGTGTCTAGCCCATCCATTTCAATGTGTTTTTCATGCATAACATCACGGGCTTTAATGATTGTTTTGTTCATTACAAAAGTTCCTCTACATCCTGAGTTATTTTTTCTACCTGATGTGCAACACCAACTGCGTCTTCCACATCAACCTGAATGGCAATTCCTGTACCGGGTTTCGCATCGAATTCGCCAACGCGACTGATTTCTTCCAAAATATGTCGGCTGAGATGCTCTTCTACCAGAAACAGCACCACATCGCGCTGGGTTTCCAGTGATAACCCAAAGAAGGTTTTGCTCTTATTTAAACCTTCTCCCCTAGCATTGTTAATCACTGTTGCTCCAGTGGCGCCAGCCCCTCGAGCGGCATCCATCACCGCATCAGTTTTGTCATCTTCAACAAATACCACAATCATTTTAAAGTGCATGATGTTCTCCTGCGTGGAAAATCATAGGTCAGCCTCAGAGGCTGACTTTCGTTTGGATATTTTGGCCCTGGCTTCGCTCAGTTGGGCGTATGCCATTACCGATATGATTGGAAACAGGCTGGCAAAAGCAATCAGGCCAAAACCATCGATTAGGGGATTGCGGCCAGGGACTGTTTCCGATAATCCCAAGCCTAGTGCCGCCACCAGTGGCACTGTGACCGTCGAGGTGGTGACGCCACCTGAATCATAGGCTAAAGGGACAATTAATTTAGGTGCAAATGTGGTTTGAATAACCACCACGATATAGCCGGCAATGATATACCAGTGGATAGGGTCGCCAACCACAATACGGTAGCACCCAAGGGAAATGCCTACTGCGACACCAATGGCGACGGCAATTCTTAATCCCCAAATACCGATGGCGCCACCGGAGGCTTCATTGGCCTTAATTGCCACGGCAAGGAGGGAGGGTTCCGCAATGGTAGTGCTGAAGCCAATTAAAAAAGCAAATAGATAGACCCAGTAGTAATCTTGCCAATTAATAGCATTTGCAAGCGCTACCGAGCTACTAGTCCCGTGGATAAAGACGGGGTCAGTGAGCTGTTCTGCCATTAGGCGGCCAAGGGGGAATAAGCACCACTCTAGACCTAATAGAAATAATGATAGCCCTACGAGCACCCAGGCAAACCCTATTAATATTTTCCTTAGGTTTGCGGGTTTTTTGCGAATCACCGCAAACTGAAAACCAAAAATAATGACGGCAATGGGCAGTACATCCTTAAGGGTGCCCAGAGTGACCTGAATAATTTCCTGTAGGATCTCCATTAGATCAACATTCCATAGGCCATCACAAAAATTATAGGCGTCAAAGAAGCAAAGGCAATTAAACCAAAACCGTCGACCATGGGGTTGCGACCTTTAATTGAGGAGGCTAATCCGACACCCAGAGCAGTGACCAGTGGAACCGTAATGGTCGATGTAGTGACTCCTCCAGAATCATAGGCAATACCGATAATTTCTTTGGGGGCAAGCATGGTCATAATTACCACCAGTGTATAGCCACCAATAATGAGCCACTGAATTGGCCAACCTTTGATGATGCGGAGCACCCCGATGACAATGGCGAGTCCCACTGACAAGGCCACGGTAAATCGCAGGCCATTGGCATAGGAGGATTTTGCGGTTTCTGTGGCCTCAATCATCTGGCCGTTAGCCGCGACATTAGCTGCTTCTGCTGCCACAGCAATCAGTGCCGGTTCGGCCACCGTAGTGCCAAATCCAAGGAAAAAGGCGAAAATCAGCAGCCAGGCCACACTTCCTTTGCGTGCAAAGGCGTGGGCCATGGCTTCGCCAATGGGAAATAGCCCTTGTTCCAGCCCATGAATAAAAAAAGTGAGCCCCAGTACCACAAACAAAACGCCAGTGAGTAACTGCGTCACATTGGGTAGGGGTTGCTGCAGCACCAAAAACTGGAAGAACAGAATAACCAGAACGATAGGTAGCAAGTCCCGCAAACTGCCCAGCATGGACTTGAGTAATTCTTTGAGGGTTTTTGTCACTTAATTGCTGTCGTTCCTAATGAAAAATGCGAGTGGCAGATTCTGAGATCTGATTCGTGCATAAGTATATCTATTTTTAATGGAAAAAGTTTTGATCCAGGTAAAAGATAATGTGAGTTTTTAGGGGAGGCATAAAAACTATGCCCATACTACGTAATGTTTCTTTGGTGGCTTGTATAAAGCTATTTGTGATTTAAAGCAAAAAAAATAAAGGGAAAGACAGACCACACCCCGAAGGATGTGGCCGCAGCAAGGTCGCCCAGAGTGGCGGCCTTTAGGACGCTTTGGGCAGGGCATCCCCTAGACATGCCGACGCACTTTCTGCCGCCTCCTGGAGGGCTCTGGTGGACAGGTGGGCATACCGCTGCGTCACCGTGGGGTCTGAGTGGCCGAGGATCTGCTGCACCTCGTAGAGAGAACGCCCGCTATTGACGAGGTGGGAGGCATACTGGTGCCTTAGGTCGTGCATACGTAAGTTAGGTAAACCAGCTTCCTTGCGAATCCGGTACCAAGTTTTGTTGATGTTCGTATATCGTTTTCCTGTACGTGGGTTAATGAAAAGGTGGCCTTGATCGTTTTCCTTCTCCAGTTCAGCTAATCATAAGCGCACAGAAATCGCGTCTCTCTAGCTGTCAGGCACAAAAAAGGCCAACCCTCTCAGATTGACCTTCTTGATATAGATGGTGGGCCTTCCCAGACTTGAACTGGGGACCTGCCGATTATGAGTACCTCGCACTGTTGGGGTTGTACGCAGTAAGCGGAAGAAACGTAAAGTGTTTTTGAAGTTGCTGGTGTGTTCTGATCGCTAACCGAACCATGGCCGAACTAGCTGACGTCAGAAGTGCGTTTCAAACAGCTATTCGTTTATGAGCTGCATGGGAAGGTGTATGCAGAACACCGAACGAAAACCGAACCTAGCAGGTTAGGGCTTTGGTAGTAAGTCCAGAGCCAAAGCAAAGCACTACAACATCAAGAAATATTGCATTTCGCTAAAGGGACCTTTTGGGTTATGTGAAGTGCTTTTGCTGTGGAGCGGGGAGGGGTTGTTGAGGCTTATTGATGCAGAAGTTGTTTGCTTGTTGGTTTATTTTTGGCAGAGGATTTCATTGCTGCGATCAGTTCAGCACGTTTGGCTTCCTTGATTTTTTCAGCTTCTGCCACTTCATCCTCTAGGCTGATCTTGTCCTTGATGAGCTGCTGCATAGCCGCCTTGAAGCCTTTGGCGTCACCTAGAGTGTGGGACATCAGTTGCTTTTTAACGGGTAGCAATAAACTCTCAGCTCGAAGTGCAGCCGCAAGGAATCCGTGGTTGTTGGAGCCTTTGGATTGGTAGAGTGATTTGAAGATGGTGGCTTTGAATGGCTTGTCAGGGGAAGTTGTTTCTATGGTGTCCAGAATGTCATTCAGGGCGATCCATTCATTTGAGAAGAAACCACCAGAGTTGACGGTGATACGGAAGTGAAAGGATTTTGAATTGTTGTTATAGCCGATATGGTAGGTGAGGGAGCCTGGGGCTTTAGGGGAGAGTTTTGGGGATATTGGTTAGATTGATGGATTCGTGATTGTCTGTTTTCGACGGTGAGTTCAACTGATCGACGCAACACTTTATCTTTAGATCAAAAGATGGAGTGTGAAATATGACCTATAGAGCTCGGGATGCTGTGTGGTAATTGACGGTACCGAGTATCGTTTGCAGAGTAGCCCCTAAACTATCGCAAGCAATGGATGTAATGTTGTATTTTTGCCCTTCAATATTACTCTGAATACATGCTAAGGCGTCCGCGCCATTATGCACCGCCAAGTCGATTATGGTGACGCGGCAATAAAACTAAGTGCCACCTGGATCAAACTCACGGAATTTTTTAGTCCTTATGGTATCTTCACGTTCATGCTCATGGATTGCTTCGTCCAAACGGGTTTTTTCTTCCCTTGGAATATGCTCAATTGCTTCTTCAAGTGCGATGGTTAAAATATCACCGGCCAAACAATTAGCATCATGGTTGTATTCCAATGATATAGCTTTAAGCATTCGGAACAATTCAATGGAGATGGGGATATTAAGCATTTGTACCCTAGAGCTGGATACATCACAATGAATAATCTCAGAATGCTTTTCGGCGCAGAGCTTTTCTATCAGTTGTGCGATTTTAGTTTTCATAAAGTATCCTCCAAGAAGATTAAGCATAAACCTCCTTTTTCCCTGAGTCTATTTCTACGAACTCAGCGATAATCTCTCCGCCAATTTGTGTAACCTGATTAAAGACCCAAAGTGATTTGTGATGCCTATTTGCCAGCGCGCCTATAGCTGACATCAGGGTCAGTGCGAGTAGTTGTTTAAGGATGTTCTGCGTATCAGCGGCATTGAGCAGGCGCTTGGTCAAACGCAGGTTTGGTATGAGTTTCTGTTAAACAGCACAGCTAGTGGCTGTTGTCGCCACGGGCAGGCACAAAAAAGGCCAACCCTCTCAGATTGACCTTCTTGATTTTATTGGTGGGCCTTCCCAGACTTGAACTGGG
>JBALVP010000043.1:0-11662 GCA_036961395.1 Porticoccus sp. | reverse complement strand
GGAGCGACCATAGCTGTAGAGCACAACCTCATCACCCTCACGCCCTCTCACATAGCACAAACCCCGCTGCCCCTCATGCAACCTGCATTCTCGAGGGCAAACATCACATTGCAGGCGACCATCATCGAGCAAGTGCCAATACTGGGTGGGATGTGTAACCGACGGTGACACAATCATATATGTCTCCCAAAATTCATTACTTGAGCTTTCAAATTAATGTCAAAAATACTCGCCAAAACACTATATAGTTATAGACCATAAAAAAAATATGGATATTAATATGGTAAGCCGAGAGCCCGCTGTTGCGGGTATGTTTTACCCAGACAATCCCAAAGCCCTGCAGGAAAAGGTGAATGGATTGTTAAGTAAAACCAGTGGACCAACACTCATACCCAAGGCGTTGATTGTTCCCCATGCCGGATACATCTACTCAGGAGGCATTGCCGCCAGTGCCTATCAATTGCTAAGACCTATTGCCCACCGAGTATCACGCGTCGTTCTTCTGGGCCCGTCTCATCACATTCCCCTAAGCGGTTTAGCCGCACCATCAGCAACCACTTTTTGTACGCCTCTGGGTGACATTCCTATAGACCGCAGCGGAATTACTGCATTACTGAAACTATCTCTGATAAACATCAGAGACGAAGCCCACCAATTTGAGCATAGCCTGGAAGTACAACTGCCTTTTCTGCAACAAATGCTTGATGATTTCCAGTTATTACCACTCGCTGTTGGTGATGCAAAACCCGACCAAGTAGCCGAAGTATTGCGTTGCGCCTGGGGTGGCGATGAAACACTGGTTGTGATCAGCTCTGATCTCAGCCATTATCACCCCTATCAGGAAGCCCAGCGTCTTGATCAAGAAACCACGGCCATGATCGAGCAATTAGATGATAGGATTACTGCTTCACAAGCCTGCGGATGTAATGCTATCAATGGCCTACTGAGGCTAGCCCGCAACGAAAAGATGTCCATCAAAACAATTGGCCTGAAAAACTCCTGGGACTCTATTCATAACGGCGACGCCACTGAAAGTCCTGTGAATAAAAATACCGGGGATAGGGATCGCGTGGTGGGATACGGAGCTTATGCCATTTATTGAATTATCGGATGATGACCAACAAAAACTACTGTCACTAGCACGAGAAAGTATTCAAGTCCGACGCCTCTTTGAACGTGATTTACAGATAGATGAAACCACCTTCAGCCCTGCCCTGAAACAACAGGCTGCCAGCTTTGTGACTCTTCGAAAAAAAGGCAAATTACGAGGTTGTATTGGTGCATTAGAGGCAACTAAACCCTTGGTTATTGATGTGGCACAGCATGCCGCAGCCTCGGCCTTTGAAGACCCCCGATTCCCAGTAGTCTCCCGAGAAGAAGTGGCAGAGTTGCACATCGAAATATCTGTTCTCACAGAACCAACACCCCTCTCATTTTCAAGTGAAGCTGACCTACTAGCCCAACTGGTATCTAGCAAAGATGGACTGGTGATTGAAAAGGGCAGCCACCGTGCCACATTTCTTCCCGCCGTATGGGAATCTATACCGGATAAGCCCCAATTTTTGGAGCAACTAAAACTAAAAGCGGGACTCCCTATCGACTTCTGGTCCGACAAACTCAAAGCCTGGCGCTATCACACCACCTGCTTTCAGGAATAAGCAATTTTTATCTCTGTAGCTATTAGGTTACTCTAGATCACCATAACTAATAGGTGTTTGATCAACCCTTATAATATTCTCTGAACAACCCCTGAGATAAAAAAATGACAGACAATGAGGTTCGCGCCCTACGGAATGCGATGGGTAACTTTGCCACGGGTATTACAGTCGTTACTGCTGTTGATGAACATGGTGAACCCAGAGGTATGACAGCCAATAGTTTTTCTTCTGTATCACTGGAGCCAGCATTAATCTCTTGGTGTGTTGGACGGGAATCACGGCTATTTAAGTTGTTTCAGCATACCAACCATTTTGCGGTGAATATTCTACACAGTGGCCAGCAGGCCATATCTCAACTTTTTTCAGGCCCCGAAGAAAATAAGTTTGATCGTATCTCATGGTATCCCGGAATGAATGGCGTGCCGCTATTCAATGATTGCGCCAGTGTTTTCCAGTGTGAAATTGAGCATCGCTACCCAGCTGGAGATCACACGATTCTAGTGGGACGAGTGTTGGATTTTTCTTCAATTCCCATGGCACCACTGATCTTTCACTGCGGCCAATATCAGGAACTAAAATAATCCATCAGGTTTCTGACCAATAGTCGCTCTTTCCAACCCGGCAAGATCTGCGTGGGTTGCAACCCCCTCAAAGCCAGCCAGGGACATCATTCGACGAACCTCGTCGCCCTGTTCATAGCCGTGCTCCAGAATCAACCAGCCTCCTGAATTCAAGTGCAAACTCGCATTGGAAATAATCGTACCGAGATCAGCAAAACCGGCTTCATCGGCGACCAATGCTGAACCAGGTTCAAATCGCACATCACCCTCCTGTAGGTGGTGATCATTCGCACTGATATAGGGAGGGTTACTGATCATCAAATCAAACGTCTGGCCACCGAGTTCAGAGAACCAATCACTTTGGAAAACCCGGACGTGATCAAACCCAAATTGCTGTCGGTTTTCTTCAGCCAGAACCACCGCTTCTGCTACAGCATCAATGGCACAAATGCTCCAATGAGGCCGCTCACTGGCCAGTGCCAGAGCAATGGCGCCAGTACCAGTACCAAGATCAAGCACCGTCGCTTGGCTCGTCAGCGATAGGTCAAGGGCAAGTTCTACCAATAATTCGGTATCCGGTCTTGGAATTAATGTTGCCGGTGACACGTTGAAAGGGAGAGACCAGAACTCTCTGGTGCCCGTTAGATGCGCAATAGGCTCACCATTGAGACGCCGATCAAACAGCGCCTGAAACTGATATTGCTGGGAAGTAGAGAGTAAACGCTCTGGCCAGGTATAAAGAAAGGCACGGTTCTCACCCAAGATATGACAGAGCAACACCTCCGTATCCAGCCGCGAAGTATCGCTGACTGCCGCTAGCTCATCACTGCGTTTCAGCAGCTCGGATATAGAGGCCGGAACAATATTAACAGGCACGGGAGTATCGGACATTGGGGTATAGGACACGGGGTATCACCCCGACAATGCGGCCAGCTGCTCCGCCTGATGCTCATTGATTAACGGCTGAACCACTTCGGTCAACTGACCTTCCATCACCTCATTTAGCTTATACAGCGTCAGGTTAATGCGGTGATCCGTCACTCGGCCTTGGGGATAATTATAGGTGCGAATTCGTTCCGAACGATCACCACTACCCACCAGTGAGCGGCGCTCCTCAGCGATATCCTTCGCTGCCGCCTCCTCTTGAGCATTCTTCAGTCGTGCGGACAACAATGACATGGCCCTAGCCTTATTCTTATGCTGTGATCGCTCATCCTGGCATTCCACCACAAGACCTGTTGGCAAGTGTGTCAAGCGAATGGCTGAATCGGTCTTGTTAACATGCTGGCCGCCTGAACCTGAAGCGCGAAATGTATCAACCCGAAGGTCACCCTTATTGATATCTATCTCATCCAACTCGTCTGCTTCCGGCATGATAGCCACGGTACAGGCAGAGGTATGAACACGCCCTTGGGATTCAGTCTCGGGTACCCGCTGCACTCTGTGGGCACCGGACTCAAACTTTAACTGGGAGTACACCCCCTGCCCCACAATCCGGCTAATAATCTCCTTATAACCGCCATGATCACCAAGGCTCTCACTGACAATTTCCACCTTCCAGCGTTTACTTTCAGCATATTTGCTGTACATCCGAAACAGGTCTCCGGAGAAAATAGCGGCTTCATCACCACCGGTTCCCGCCCGAATTTCAAGGAAGACATTTTTTTCGTCATTAGGGTCTTTCGGTAGCAGCAGTTTTTGAAGTTCGATTTCAAGAGTGTCTAGCTGTGCCCCACCTTCTTTCATCTCTTCCCGCGCCATGTCTCTCATGTCGGCATCAGAGTCCTTGAGCAGTAATTTGGCGTCAGAAATAGCCTCCTGAACCTGCATGTAATCAGCATAGGTTTTTACCACAGGCTCCAGCTCAGCATATTCCTTCGACAGCTCTCGAAAGCGATTCTGTTCACCAATCACCTCGGGGTCACTCAATAATGCACCGACCTCTTCTTGTCGATCGGACAAAATCTGTAATTTTTCCAGAATGGATGCTTTCATCAATACTCTTTAATTTAATAATGTTGCTGAATGATTAATCCGAACTCTTTCTTTAAGGCCATTTTTCCTGGTTTTTTTGCAAGCTATTTTCCGGAGTTATTTACCTGGCTCATCTTCACCCGGCTTTTTTAAACCGAAAAGATCGTGAGCCACATGAATATGTTCTGTTCGCCCCTGCTCTCCCGCCAGCTTGAGTCGCGCAGTCGGGGTATGCAAAATCTTGTTCGTGAGATTTCTCGCCAGACTTTTTAATACCTGTTCGGGCTCTTGGCCTGAACGCAAAGCAACCAATGCTTTTTCTATTTCCAAATCACGAGTCTCCTCCACACTGCTGCGGAAAGCGCGAATAGTATCCACCACCCCCAGAGCCTGTAATTGGCTCTGCCAGGCAGCCACACCCGCCTCAATAATTTTCTCTGCTTTGCTGGCAGCATGTTCACGAGAACGCATATTTTCCAGGATCACTTCCTGAAGGTCGTCCACTGTGTAGAGGTAGACATCCTGTAATTTGGCCACTTCTGGCTCAATGTCCCGTGGCACGGCAATATCCACCATAAACATCGGTTTGTGCTTGCGCTGCTTAAGTGCTGATTCTACGGCACCCTTACCAAGAATTGGCAACTGGCTGGCCGTGGATGAAATCACCATATCAGCCCCTTGAAGGAACTCGGGTATTTCTGACAGCAAAATAGCTTGTGCGCCAAATTTTTCAGCCAAATCCTGTGCCCGACTTAATGTGCGATTGGCAACAGTAATACCACCCACCTGCTTGTCCACCAAATGTCTGGCGACCAACTCAATCGTTTCACCCGCACCAATCAACAGTGCATGAACATCTCTCAGATCCGAAAATATTTGTTGGGATAAGCCCACTGCTGCGTAAGCCACTGACACTGGGTTCTGCCCGATAGCCGTCTCGGTTCGAACCTGTTTTGCAATGGAGAATGCCTGCTGAAAAAGCTGATTAAGGTGCGTGGATACTTTTCCTGCATCTCTGGCCACTGCATAAGCAGATTTCAATTGACCAAGAATTTGGGGCTCCCCCAAAATCATAGAGTCGAGACCACTGGCGACTTTCATTATGTGACGTACAGCGTCTTCTTTCTGGAAAATATAATGACAATCATCCAATGCCAAGCGAGACATTTGATGGTATTCCGCCAGCCAGTCCAGTACATGCTCCGGATTATCACAGGCACCGTAAATTTCTGTGCGATTACAGGTAGACAGAATGGCGACTTCACCAATACCAGTAACATCACCCACCTGCTGTAAGGCCTCCACCATTTGTTCAGGTGCAAAGGCAACCTTCTCCCTAATTTCAAGAGAAGCTGTGCGGTGATTGATTCCCAAAACAAAAACGGCCATTAATTCAGCGCTTAGATATGAAGTCGCAATTGTCCGATTCTCAGAGTTCAAAGACAAGCGGTATTGGGCGGCGATCAAAATGGAATCGTCTGTTTTCGTTATTGTCAGAGTATTTAGCTACAATACTGTGATAAGCCATCAATGGTCATACGCGAACAAAAAGCCCTATGAATAAACCCTGTCTTACCCCCATTGCACTGGCACTAGCCATACTGCTGATCCACGGTTGCGCCAATCAACCCATTGATAGCGTTGCTCATGAAGAGACCATAACCCCAGCAGTAGAGCAAGAAGCTGAAATGGCTAAAGCCGATACACCTGAAGCTGAAGATGTTGAAGAAGAATACCCTGTACGCCCGTTTTCAACAGGCAGCCTGTATGACTTATTAGTGGGTGAACTGGCGGGAATAAGAAATAATCTTCCCTTGTCACTGGAAAAATACCTGTTACAAGCCAGACAAACCCAAGATCCCGGTGTCGTGAGCAGGGCTGCTCGAATCGCCGCTTATCTTGACAACCGCGCCGCTCTATTGGAAATGTCGCTACTGTGGGCTGAAGTGGAACCAGATAATCTGGACGCTCATAGTATGGCCTCATTGTCCTTGAGCAAGGATGGCCAGTACATCAACGCACTAACCCATGCTGAATTTGCTTTGAAGCAAGACAGCAGTGAGCCACTAATGACACTGGTCATTTCAGCCAATCAGGCCAGCATCCAACAGCGAGAAATGCTGTTACAGCAATACCCTCGCCTTGAAACGCTGATGCCCGGTAATAGGACCCTTCTGCTGACCAAATCAATGTTGCTACGTCAACAAGACCAACTGCCCGATGCCCTGAATACTGTCGAACAACTACTCCAAAAAGAGCCCACTCAAGAATCTGCCATCATGCTGAAAGCTCAGCTACTTCACCAGATGGACAAAAAAGATGAGGCATCCGAATTTCTTGAACACTCACTACTCAATATTCCTAACAGTAAGCGCCTACGACTTCAGTATGCCCGGTTCCTGGCCGAAGATGATCTGGAAGGTGCTCACCAGCAACTGACATTGCTGGTCGAGGAATACCCTAATGACCCTGAGCTGGTCTATACCCTGGCTCTGGCCAGCAGGGGGCTAGGTCTGCGTGTTATGGCTCAACAACTGTTGATCAAACTCACTCGGTTTCCCAGTACCGCCGCCTCAGCTCACTATGAGCTCGGCACCATGGCCGAGCAAGACAACAATATTGAATCCGTGCTGATGCACTATCGGCAGGTACATTCAGGGCCAAAATTTTTACCCGCAGCAGTTCGCCTCAGTAAATTTATGATCAATCATGGTCAGCTGGAAAATGCCCGTCTCTACCTTCAAAAACTTCGGCTGGAAAACCCAAGGTTCACTGCCGCCCTCTACCAAATTGAATCTGAACTACTGGCAGAGCAGCAGCTGATCGACGATGCCTACCACTTACTCAGTGAGGCTATTCTCCAAGCCCCCAACGATATCCAACTGCTCTATATGCGATCCATGCTCAGTGAGCAGAAAAAAGATTACACCGGTTCGGAGAAAGACCTTCGTGCCATCCTGGCGCAAGATTCAGATAATGCCATGGCACTCAATGCGCTCGGTTACACACTGACTGTACATACCGATCGCTACAAAGAAGCTCATGAGCTGATTCTCAGAGCATTGGAATTAAACCCAGGCGACCCTGCAACAATGGATAGTCTTGGCTGGGTGCTCTATCGACTCGGCAACCATGATGACGCCATTCATCATCTGCGTCGTGCTATGGAAAAACTTCCTGACCCCGAGGTTGTGTCTCACCTTGGCGAAGTTTTGTGGGTTACAGGCCAACATGAAGAGGCGGCATCCGTATGGCAAACCATTCTAGAAAATGATCCGGACAATGACACCATTAGACAAACCATGAAGCGTTTACAAGCGGAATAGCCAAATGCGATTGATCTTTCCGTTACTCCTCCTAATGCTGATTAACGCTTGCTCCACACAAACCCATCGCCACTCAACAGTGGTGCCCAACTGGGAACAACATGTCCAACAGTTACAGCAGCTGGACCATTGGCTCCTCGATGGAAAACTGGGTTACCGCGACAGTCATGATGGCGGAAGTGCCTGGCTAAGCTGGCAGCAACAAAAAGATAACTTTGACGTAAAACTAAACGGCCCCTTTGGGGCGGGGGCAACCCGCATTACGGGGGACAATCGTTATGCCGAGTTACAACGTGCAGGACATGACAATATCTCTGCAAAATCACCCGCCGCGCTCACCGAACAATTATTTGGTTGGCAATGGCCCGTGGAACAGTTGCAATCATGGGTCTTGGGGGTTCCTTCTCCCATATCACCAGCGGACTACCAGCGTCATAACTCGGATGGCACCCTGGCTCAACTAAAACAGTCCGATTGGCAATTACAGTTTTCAAACTACCGTCAAATCGACCAGTGGCTGTTGCCGGGGAAAATAAAAGGCCAACGTGGTGACTACCACTTCACGTTAGTGATCAAGCACTGGCAGCCCGGCGAGGCTCATTAATGACACTATCATTACCCGCTCCGGCAAAAATCAATCTGTTCCTGCATATTACGGGGCGCCGCGCTGACGGCTATCACAACCTACAGACACTCTTTCAATTACTTGATCATGGCGACCAACTGGACTTTGCCATCAATCCTGATGGTGATATTCACCTATCTCCGTCAATATCGGGTGTACCCCAAGAGAACAATCTGATCTACAGTGCAGCCCGAGCGCTACAACAATACAGCGGATGTGCCCTAGGCGCAGATATCCACCTGCACAAGCGTCTACCCATGGGCGGAGGATTGGGTGGGGGCAGCAGTGATGCGGCCACCACGCTGCTAGGGCTCAACGCTCTGTGGAATCTGACATTACCCACAAAAGCATTACTGGAGATAGGCGCTCAGATTGGTGCAGACGTGCCTGTTTTTGTACTTGGCCACACAGCCTGGGCGGAGGGAATCGGCGAGCAACTTACCCCCGTAGAAATGCCCGATGACTGGTACTTGATTTTGACGCCTGATATACAGGTCTCCACAGCAGAAGTTTTTACCCATCAGGGTTTGACAAGAAACACTCATCCGATCAAAATACGCGCCTTTCTCGAGCAGGGTGGCCAAAACGACTGTCAAACAGTGGTTGAAACGCTTTATCCTGAGGTCAAAAGAGCCCGTCAATGGCTGGCTCAATTTACTGAAACTCGATTGACGGGAACAGGTGCCAGCCTATTTGCCCGCTTTGCATCAGAGGCTGAGGCAAAGTCAGTACTTAAACAAATACCGGCACCGTGGCAAGGCTTTGTTGCTAAAGGGGTTAACCAATCCCCCGCTGTTGCACAGTCTACCGTCTAAATAAGTAACTACTGGGGTGTGGCCAAGCGGTTAAGGCAGCGGCTTTTGATGCCGCCATTCGGAGGTTCGAGTCCTCCCACCCCAGCCATATTCCTCTGGAAAGCCGGAGAAATCACACCCTGATCAGGAAAATATTGTGGCTAACTTGATGGTTTTCTCCGGAAATGCTAATCCGGAGCTAGCAAATGAAATCGCCCGCTTTCTCGGTTTTCCGCTAGGCGATGCACTGGTATCCCAGTTCTCCGATGGCGAAATCAATATTGAGATCCGTGAAAATGTGCGAGGCCGAGATGTTTTTGTCGTTCAGCCCACCTGCGCGCCAACCCACAAAAACCTGATGGAACTGATTTTGATGGTCGATGCACTACGTCGTGCATCTGCCGGTCGTATCACTGCTGTGATCCCCTACTTTGGCTACGCCCGCCAGGATCGTCGAGTGCGATCCATTCGAGTACCTATCAGCGCCAAAGTGGTCGCGGACATGATTAACAATGTTGGCGTCGATCGCGTCATGACCGTTGATTTACACGCCGAACAAATACAGGGCTTTTTTGACTGCGCTGTAGACAATGTCTACGGCTTGCCCGTGCTAATCAATGATGTGCAACGCCAAAACTACCAAAACCCAACGGTAGTTTCCCCCGATATTGGCGGTGTAGTTCGCGCACGCGCCATGGCAAAACAACTGAATACTGAACTGGCGATTATCGATAAGCGCCGCCCTGAAGCCAATAAAATTGAGGTCATGAACCTCATTGGTGACGTAGAAGGCCGCACTTGTATCCTAATGGATGACATCGTCGATACCGCCGGAACACTGTGTAAGGCCGCTGATGCACTGAAAGAACGTGGTGCTGAGAAAGTTGTCGCCTACTGCACCCATCCCGTGTTGTCAGGCAACGCCATCGAAAATATTGAATCCTCAGCACTCGATACCATGGTCGTCACCAACAGTATCCCACTGAGTGAAGCAGCCCGTAACAGTAAGCATGTAAGGGTATTGAGCCTGGGTCAGATGCTGGCAGAAGCCATGCGTCGAGTCAGCAATGAAGAATCCATCAGTGCTATGTTTGACTAAGCTCTATTTGACCTCAACTTGTTTGGCGTCAAACAAACTGGTCGAGCATCGCATTGGATAACTAACTGCCCAGCAATCTATTATATATGGGCTATTTAAATACCCCTCCTCAATTCTGGTCGCGGATTGATTTGGGAATTATTAGGAGTCAAGGCTATGTCCGATGATTTTAAATTGAATGTAAAAGCCCGAAATGACATGGGGAAAGGTGCGAGCCGCCGCCTACGTCGTTTGGCTAACGAAATACCTGCCATCATCTATGGCGGCAAGAAAGCACCTCAAAATATCAGTCTTGCTCAAAATGAATTTGAAAAAGCACTGGCCAACGAAGCTTTCTATTCGCACATTATTACACTGGATGTGGATGGCAAATCTGAAGATGTCATTCTAAAAGACCTTCAGCGTCACCCCGCTAAACCTGTTGTTCTGCATGCAGACTTTTTTCGTGTAAGTAAAACCAAAAAGCTGCACGTTAAAGCACCCCTGCACTTTATCAATGAAGATACCTGTGCTGGCGTCAAGTTGGGTGGCGGCCTCATCTCTCACAACATGACCGAGCTAGACATCTCCTGTCTACCGGCCAACTTACCTGAGTACATTGAGGTAGATGTTGCTGCTGTAGAAATCGGCCAAATCCTCCATATTTCTGACATCGTGCTACCCAAAGGTGTTGAGAGTGTTGCATTAAGCCATGGCGAAGGCCACGATCTGCCGATCTTCACCATCAACAAACCTAAGGAAGAAGTGGAAGAAGTGGTAGACACTGCTGAAGCTCCAGAAGGTGAAGGCGAAGGCGAAGAAGAGGAAGGCGGCGAGTAACCCTCCCCCACCCCTCCTACCAAAGAGGCTCCGACATTGGACACACCTGTTCAACTTATTGTCGGGCTGGGAAACCCCGGCCAACAATATGAACAAACCCGTCACAATGCCGGGGCCGATTTTGTTTTGGCCCTATCGGAATACTGTGGCATCACACTAAAGTCTGAAAGCAAGTTTTCTGGTGCAACCGGTAGAGCTGTGCTGGAAGGCCAGGATGTCCGCCTGCTGTTACCCGACACCTATATGAACCGTAGTGGTAAGGCGGTTGCCGCCATGGCTGGATTCTATCAAATCCCTCCAGAAGCCATTTTAATTGCCCATGATGAACTTGACCTCAGCCCTGGAACAGCGCGGCTTAAAATTGGTGGAGGGCACGGTGGGCATAATGGCCTAAAGGATACGATTAGAGCCCTGGGCAACAGCCGTGATTTTGCCCGGCTACGTATCGGTATTGGCCACCCGGGACACGCCAGTGAAGTGGTTAACTTTGTGCTGAGAAAAGCACCACAAAGCGAGCAACAACTCATCAGCCAGAGCATCGATGATGCTATTCGTGCCATGCCACTCGTCGCCAGTGGGCAATGGAATAGCGCCATGAAAGAACTACATTCACAGTAAAACAATTAATCTGACGGCCAGGTATTTAGGCCACTGACATTTGAGAGTATGAGCCATGGGTTTTAACTGCGGTATCGTCGGACTTCCCAATGTAGGCAAGTCCACCCTTTTCAATGCACTGACAAAAGCGGGCATTGATGCGGCAAACTTTCCGTTCTGCACCATTGAACCCAATACAGGAATAGTTCC
>JBALVP010000042.1:0-11740 GCA_036961395.1 Porticoccus sp. | reverse complement strand
CCCACCCTTGTCATAGCCGCCAGTATTATCTTTGGGCTACTGATAGGCAGCTTCCTCAATGTAGTGATTTACCGACTACCATTACAGCTTTCAGCCTCATGGCGCAGGGAGTCACTAGACTTCCTTGGGATGAAACCAGAGCGCCAAGCAACAAATATCAATGTTGTCGTCCCCGCCTCTCACTGCCCGAAATGCGGAACGGAGGTTAAGCCTTGGCAGAATATCCCTGTCTTCAGCTACCTATTATTAAAAGGTAAATGCGGTAACTGTGCCGCCCCCATTTCTCTTCAATACCCTTTGGTTGAAGTTGCCTGCGCCCTAATCACTGTATTTGTGGTTTATCACTACGGATTAACTTCCACTTGCTTTCTGGTTTTGCTCTTTAGCTGGAGCCTGCTCGCTTTAGCCGGCATTGATTTTAATGAACAATTGCTACCAGACAACATAACACTGCCACTCCTATGGCTGGGTCTGCTGATCAATACAAACAACACCTTTGCATCGTTACATGATGCCGTTATTGGCGCTGCTGCTGGCTACCTTTGCCTATGGTGGATTTTCTGGGTATTCAAGCTACTCACAGGCAAGGAAGGGATGGGGCACGGCGACTTCAAACTCCTAGCTGCATTAGGTGCCTGGATGGGCTGGCAGCAGTTATTACTTATTGTGCTGCTCTCTTCTCTGGTGGGCGCCATTGTAGGCATTGCCATGATCGTGTTTCTCGGCCGCAACAAACAAATACCTATTCCTTTCGGCCCCTACTTGGCCGCCGCTGGCTGGATTGCCCTCATCTGGGGTGACCGCATTACGGGTCACTACCTATCCCTGTTTGGTTAGGCTCTAGATTATGTACGTAGTCGGCCTCACAGGGGGTATTGGCAGTGGTAAGAGCACCGTTGCCCAACATTTCAAACAACTTGGCATTGACGTCATTGATGCTGATACTGCCGCCCGCAAAGTTGTTGATAAAGACTCACCGGCTCTTACCAGTATTGCTGACCACTTCGGGGCGGGAATCTTGAATGTTGATGGCACACTCAACCGTGCAGCCCTTCGCTCACAGATATTTAACAGTCCACAAGAGCGACAATGGCTCGAATCTCTTCTACACCCACTGATTAAAATATGGATTCAGCAGGCCCTATCCAATACCACTGGGCCGTACGTCATTCTGGAAACACCATTACTTCTGGAAACAGACCAACACCTTTTGGTTGATCGTATTCTTGTGGTAGATGTACCAGAAAAATTACAAATGATCAGAGCTTCTGATCGAGACGATAGTAATGAAGAACAAATACACGCCATTATGAAAGCTCAACTACCGCGCAAAGAGCGGTTGGCTAAAGCGGATGATATTCTCGACAACAGCAGCCCTCTTGATCATATTGAGCACCAAGCAACAAAGCTGCACCACAAATACTTACAGCTGGCGGAACAAAGTAAAGGGCGAGACCAAGCACGTCCTTGCTAAGCGGCCAAACAACATGACCTAGGCTCAAGAGCAACAACAAAACGTAGATAAAATATGAACACTCAGAAAACAGCCACGATAGTTAACTGTCCTACCTGCAAAAAATCTGTCGCTTGGGGAGAGCAATCACCCTATAGGCCATTTTGTTCCAAGCGTTGCCAACAAGTGGACTTTGGCGACTGGGCATCAGAAAATTTCAGTATCCCAGGCTCCCCAGCCGCACTAAACCCAATGGATGATGGAGATATAACCCAGCATTAACCTAACACTTTAATAAATATTCTTACTCCAAAGCTTCAGAAGCCTTGCTGTATCTTTCTTGTTGCACATTTAGAGGCCAGACTGCAACTTCAGTGCATCAATGATAGGCTGATTGGCTTCTGGAAATGGATAGTCTTCAAGTTGGTCAACGGCCACCCAGGTGATTAACTGTCCTTCATTCCCTCTCGGCTCACCAGAAAACTTAGTCACCCGCCAGACATCAAGCAATACAGTTTTTTCTGGATAGTCATGATGAACATTGAGCAGCGGCTCAGCACCCAGTACGCTGATAGCAAGCTCTTCCTCTAGCTCACGGGCCAGTGCAACCTGCACACTCTCACCCTCTTCCACTTTACCACCTGGAAACTCCCAGAGACCGCCCTTATGAACATGATCGGGCCGACGGGCTATCAGAATGTCACCGTCCACTCCAACAATAACCGCCGCCGCCACATGAACGGGCTCCATCAGGTTCGATATTCCGCATTAATTTTCACATAGTCGTAAGACAAATCGGTGGTCCAAACCGTCTCATTAACATAACCACGGTTAAGAAGAATTCGAATAGAGATTTCATCCTGATCCATCACGGCCTGGCCACGCGCTTCGGTATAACTAGCCGCCCTACCACCTTGCTCTGCAATCAGCACATCACCCAGATAAACCTGTACAGCATCCACATCCAAATCAGGCACGCCTGAACGGCCAATAGCAGCAAGGATTCGCCCCCAATTGGGATCAGAAGCGAATAATGCTGTTTTAACGAGCGGGGACTCTGCCACGGTATATGCCACAGCCAAAGATTCTGAACGATCAGAACCACCCATGACGTCCACCGTCACAAATTTTGTGGCACCCTCACCATCTCGCACAATTTGTTGCGCCAGTGAGATAAAAACATCCAAAAGTGCAGACTTGAAACTCGCCTGCTCCTCCGCAGACAAACCAATGATACTGACCCCTGAAGCACCCGTAGCGACTAACATTGTGCAGTCATTGGTGGAGGTATCACCGTCCACAGTGATCCGGTTAAACGATGCCTCTACAGCATCATTCACCAACACCTGCAACATCGCCTGATCCAACACGGCATCGGTGGCCACATATGCCAACATCGTTGCCATATTAGGCTTAATCATTCCGGAGCCCTTGGATATCCCCGTAATAGTGATTGTTTTACCCGCTATAGCGAGTTGTACACTGGCACCCTTTGACCTTGTATCTGTCGTGAGAATACCTTGGGCGGCATCCTGCCAACCAGATTCAGACAATTGAGAAAAAGCCACAGGTAGTGCCGCAATAATTTTATCCACGGGCAACGGTTCACCAATCACCCCCGTAGAAAAAGGCAACACCGCCTCCTCTGCTATCCCTGCAACCTTCCCCATGGCCTGACAGACAGCTCTCGCATTTTCTCTGCCAGATTCACCTGTACCAGCATTTGCATTTCCTGTGTTGGTCACCAAATAACGGGGGGAAGTGGTGATGACATGAGCTTTAGCCAGCTGTACTGGTGCTGCACAAAAAGCATTTTTTGTAAAAACACCTGCAACAGCACCACCTTCAGCAATTTCCATCACCACCAGGTCTTTACGACCCGATGTCTTGATTCCCGCACTGGTCGTACCTAACTGAAAGCCAGGTACCGGGTACATTTTGGGGAAACAGTCTTTACCAACAGCCATGACTCTGCCTCTGCCTCTTATTTGATGAAGGCTACTGATGCGCTCTCAATCAAATAAACTGATTCTGAAAAAGGTAACCTTATGAAAGGCGACCATGACACTGCTTATATTTCTTCTCGCTGCCACAGGGGCAGGGGTCATTTCTCCCCACCTTCTTACCGCCTCTGACAAAAGGCTGGTCCACGGGCTGTGACGAATTCTCGCCACCATTATCAATGGCCGATACCTCATCATGCTGCATTTGTAACTGCTGGCGTTGTTGAGCCTCTCGCTGTTGACGCTCAAGCTCTTCCGCCTCTTCAGGACTGCGCACCTGCACCCGACTGAGAAAACGAATAGTCTCCAATTTGATGTTTTCCAGCATTTGCTGGAATAACTCGAAGGACTCACGCTTATATTCTTGCCGGGGGTTTTTCTGAGCATAAGCTCGTAACCCGATACCTTGACGTAAATGGTCCATGTTCGACAGGTGTTCTTTCCAAAGGGTATCGACCACCTGCAACATCACCTGCCGTTCTATGATGCGCATATCTGAGCCAATATCCTCAGATTTTTGTTCATAGGCTTCGGTCATACTCTGCTGAACCCGATCTCTCAGACCCTCTTCATTCAAGCGCTCATCCGCTTCCAGCCACTCTTGTAGCGGCAATTTCAGGTTAAATTCTGCTACCAGATACTCCTCTAAACCAGCAATATCCCACTGCTCAGCCAAACTCTGGAGTGGAATGTAATAACTAATAGACGTGTTGACCACATCAACCCTCACATTAGTAATCACGTCACCTATATCATCTGCTGACAGCAAATCATTGCGCTGCTGATAGACAACTTGCCGCTGATCATTAGCCACGTCATCATATTCCAGCAAGCTTTTTCGCATATCAAAGTTACGTCCTTCTACCTTGCGCTGAGCTTTCTCGATCGCATTGGTCACCATTCGGTGCTCAATCGCTTCACCGTTCTCCATCCCCAGTGCGCGCATCATGTTCTTCACGCGATCTGAAGCAAACAACCTCATCAACGGATCTTCGAGTGACAAATAAAAGCGCGAAACTCCCGGATCACCCTGCCGACCAGCACGGCCACGCAATTGGTTATCAATTCGGCGTGATTCATGTCGTTCGGTACACAGGATATGCAACCCGCCAGCCTCAATCACCTTGTCATGCCGTTTTTGCCATTCGTCCTTAACAAGCTGCTTCTTGGCTTCAGAGGGGTTATCCATTGAAGCTACTTCAACTTCCCAATTGCCACCCAACACAATATCCGTACCACGACCCGCCATATTTGTGGCAATGGTGATCGCTCCTGGCTGGCCAGCTTGAGCAATAATTTGTGCTTCTTTTTCATGAAACTTGGCGTTCAGCACCTGATGTGGAATTTTGGCTGCATTCAGTCGTGCAGACATAATCTCAGAGGATTCAATTGTCGCCGTACCCACTAAAACGGGTGCGTTATTCTCAATACAGGATTTGATATCCTCAACCACTGCATCGAATTTTTCATCAATAGTCAGGTAAATCAAATCATTGAGGTCATTTCTGGCCACTGGCACGTTCGTTGGAATAACAACCACTGGCAGACCATAGATCTGATGAAACTCATAAGCCTCTGTATCAGCAGTTCCTGTCATACCAGCCAGCTTTTGATATTGACGAAAGTAGTTCTGGAACGTAGTAGATGCCAGCGTCTGGCTCTCACTCTGAATATTGACACCTTCCTTCGCTTCGATGGCCTGATGCAAACCCTCGGACAGGCGCCGACCTGACATGGTCCGCCCCGTATGCTCGTCAATCAGAACAATCTGCCCATCCTGGACAATGTATTCCACATCTTTTGAGAACAAATGATGCGCTTTCAATGCCGATTGGACATGATGTAGCAGCCCAAGATTTGTCGCGTTATAAAGACTTTCTCCCATTTTAAGTAAGCCCTCACTTTCAAGCAAAGCCTCTATTTTCTGGTGACCCTCTTCTGTTAGCTCTATCTGGCGCGACTTTTCATCAATAATATAATCACCAGGAATATCCTCACTATGAGGCTTCATTGATGGAATCAGGGTGTTCATACGCTTATACAGGGCAGAGCTATCCTCAGCGGCCCCTGAAATAACAAGCGGGGTTCGAGCCTCATCAATCAAGATGGAATCCACTTCATCAACAATTGCGAAGGTGAGACCTCGCTGAACTTTGTCGTCCAGGCTCATCACCATATTGTCACGCAGGTAATCAAAGCCAAATTCATTGTTGGTGCCATAGGTAATATCAGCCTGATAGGCCTGATGCTTTTCCTCAGCAAGCTGCTTGGACAGAATCACATCTGCTCGCATACCGAGAAATTCATACACAGGTGACATCCACAAAGCATCACGATTGGCCAAGTATTCATTGACCGTCACAACGTGGACGCCTTCACCAGTAAGTGCATTGAGATAGGCTGCAAGGGTGGCTACCAGAGTTTTACCCTCACCTGTTCGCATCTCTGAAATTCGCCCCTCATGAAGGGTGATCCCACCAATCAACTGCATGTCAAAATGGCGTAAACCTAGACTGCGCTTTGCGGCCTCACGTACGACGGAAAATGCTTCAGGTAGCAGCTGATCCAAGGTTTCACCCTCTTGGTGACGCTGCTTAAACTGATCTGTTTTTGCCTTTAACTCTTCATCCGAAAGCTGGACCAGCTCTTCTTCCAACCCATTGATGCGCTTAACTACTTTATGCATCCGCTTGATTTCACGGTCATTTTTACTGCCAAACAGTTTTGTTAACAAATTCATTGGTCGATCCAAAAGATAGCTGACAAGGGGCAAGCCCTACGAAAAGACAGGTGGAATTATTACGTAGAAATTATCGGATGGTACGTCGGATATAACTGGCAGGGTCGACAGCGCGACCGTTTTTGTAGACTTCGAAATGTACATGGGGCCCTGTGGAGCGACCACTACTTCCCATCAAGCCAATGACTTCACCTTTCTTGACGATGTCACCTACATTAACCAAGTTTTGCTTATTGTGTGCGTAACGAGTGATGTAGCCCTCACCGTGATCCAGCTCAAGCATTTGGCCGTAGCCATTCCTATCACCAGACCAAGTGACTACACCTGATGCCACTGCCACAATATCGGAGCCATCTTTCCCGGCAAAATCTACACCATTATGCCAGGCCCTATGACCCTTAAAGGGATCCGTACGATGTCCAAAACTTGAAGACATCCAACCTTTTTTGATAGGACGACCCGTAACAGCACTCTGCTGTTTTAGTTTGCGGTCCACCATGAGGGACTCAAGAATTTCGAGCTGACTTTCTCTGCTGTCTAACTGACTTTGCAACTGGGAATAAAGGTTTTCTAAATCGCTATATTGGTAACCAGAGGTCCACTCCTGCTCTGGCCCGCCCAACGCTAACTGCTGACTAAAATCGAATTCGCCATCATCCAAGCTAGCCATATCTGTCAGCCGCTCACCCAGAGCATCCAATCGTACTAGCCTTGCCTGCATTGCAGCCAACTTGAGAGTTAAGGCTTCAACCTTCTGACGGGCAGCTTCTCGGCCAGCCTTCAGCTCAGCTTGTTGCTGGGCTAATTCCTGCTTCATTGTTTCTATGGAGCCAAGCAGATTAACCTTATCACCACTAAACTGCATACCTAGATAAAGACCACTGCAAACGGGCAGCCCCAACAAACACACAGACAGCAGCACTTTCGCCCAATTATTGAGCGTCAGAGACCGGGACTTGCCCTCGCGATTACTGATAAAAATAATATTCACAGTTCTATAGTTCTGTCCGCTCTACAGTTTTCTTGTGTCTTTATGTCCAAACCAACATTATACGGTGAGCAAAGGCTTCATATATGAGATAGGGGCCTCATCTTCATCATTTTCAAAAGTGACCACTTCCCAGGCATCTTTCTGGGAAATCAACTCTCTCAATGACGCATTATTGAGGCCATGTCCTGACTTATGACCCACAAACTCACCGATAAGACTATTACCCAATAGGTACAAATCACCTATTGCATCAAGAATTTTGTGTTTTACAAACTCATCTTCGTAACGAAGGCCATCCTCATTCAAAACCTGATACTCATCAACCACAATAGCATTATCCATACTGCCGCCGCGAGCCAGGCCCTGTGACCGCAGGTACTCAATTTCGTGCATGAAACCAAAGGTTCTAGCGCGACTGACCTCTTTCACAAATGAAGTGCTAGAAAAATCTACCTCAGCTTTCAGTGTGCGGTTATGAAACGCAGGATGGTCAAAATCAATGGAAAAACTAACTTTGAAACCGTCAAAGGGCTTAAAGGATGCCACCTTGTCACCATCAGTCACCGTCACTGGACGCTTGATGCGAATAAACTGTTTTGGCTCTTCCTGCTCCTTAATGCCCGCTGACTGCAACAGGAACACAAAGGGGCCTGCACTACCATCCATAATGGGCACTTCAGGTGCCGTAACATCAATAATGGCGTTATCGATACCAAGCCCAGCCATGGCAGACAATAAATGTTCCACCGTGGAAACACGTACATCGCCATTCATCAGAGTGGTAGAAAGCGTCGTTTCACCAACGTTTTCTGCCTTGGCAACTATTTCTACCACAGGATCCAGATCGGTGCGACGGAAGATAATACCTGTGTTTACGGGCGCAGGGTGCAGGGTTAGGTATACCTTTTCACCCGTGTGAAGACCGACGCCCGTGGCGCGGATTATATTATTCAGTGTACGCTGTCTAATCACTATTCACTGCCACCCAAAACTGAGCAAAACCTGTCGCCCTAAACCATCTTTAAAAGCAAGGGCGCAATACTAGCAGAACTGCGCCCACAGCTCCAAATCAAGAGCCGCCAGCCACGCAATTTAAACTAATCAATTGCATGGCCTGAGGGGTAAATACTGGCGGCTTCGTGCACTTTGTATTAGTCCGCCTGACGACGCAAAAAGGCCGGAATATCCAGATAATCCATATCTGGGTCAGTCCTCGCGTCCAATTTACGCGCTACAGCCTCACTTCCAGAAGGACCCCGGCGTATAACAGTGGGTTTCTCAAGTGCGTCATAGTCTGTTTCACCACTGCTCTTGCGAATACTAGTGGTCTCAGCAACAGGGGTATTGTCAATCACCTTCGTTGGCTGTTTCCGCTCAACAGGCTGACCTAATCCAGTGGCCACTACAGTGACCCGCAGCTTGTCACCCATCTCTGGATCAATCACGGTACCCACAACAACGGTTGCATTATCAGACGCAAAGGCTTCAATCGTATCGCCCACATCAGAGAATTCACCTAGGGACAAATCTGGCCCAGCAGTGATATTCACCAAAATACCGCGTGCACCTTGTAGGTTAATATCTTCCAGCAATGGACTGTGAATAGCTGTTTCCGCTGCTTCACGGGCACGCTCCTCACCGACAGACTCACCCGTCCCCATCATTGCTTGACCCATTTCAGACATCACTGTTCGCACATCAGCGAAATCCACATTGATCATCCCTGGACGAATGATCAAATCGGCAATACCCTGAACCGCACCCAGCAACACATCATTGGCAGCCTTAAAGGCTTCCAGCAAGCTTGTCGTCTTGCCTAGCACCTGTAGCAATTTCTCATTAGGTACGGTGATCAGTGAGTCCACCTTATCCTTGAGATCTTTCAATCCTTCTTCAGCGACTGCCATGCGCTTACGTCCCTCAAAGACAAAGGGGCGTGTCACAACAGCTACGGTCAAAATACCCAATTCCTTAGCCACATCCGCCACGATAGGGGCCGCACCAGTACCAGTACCTCCACCCATACCCGCCGTGATAAAGACCATGTCGGCACCCTGTAAAACATCAGCAATACGATCACGGTCTTCCATTGCTGCCTGCCGCCCAACTTCAGGGTTAGCACCAGCACCCAACCCCTTAGTCAATCCATTACCCAACTGGAGAATAGTGGCGTCACCCATATCCTTAAGTGCCTGAGAATCAGTATTGGCGCAGATAAACTCCACACCATCTACCGAACTATCCATCATATGCCGCAGAGCATTACCACCGCCGCCACCGACACCGATGACCTTGATTTCTGCGCTATCCGGTACGCTATCTATAATTTGAAACATCACGATTACCCCTCGTTTTGCCTTCCTAAGTTAAAAATAAAAAATTTATAAGTTACCCTGAAACCAACCTTTCATCCGACTCATAAAACCACCACTACTGCTTTCCCGACGTTTGGCTGGACGTATACCTTCCTGCTGTTGCTGCATCCCATACAGCAACAAACCAACCCCGGTTGAATAAATTGGATTGTCGACAATATCTGTCAGACCTTTAATATTCTGAGGAGAGCCAAGTCGTACCGGCATATGGAATATTTCTTCTGCCAGTTCAACCACACCTTCCATCTTGGCAGTACCACCCGTCAGCACCATTCCGGCAGCCACCAAATCTTCAAACCCACTACGGCGCAATTCAGCCTGCACCAAAGTGAACAGCTCGTCATAACGTGGCTCTGTCACTTCTGCCAACGCCTGGCGCGATAAATCCCGAGGAGGGCGATCACCAACACTGGGCACCTTAATGGTTTCATCGGGCCCCGCCAATTTAGCCAAGGCACAGGCATACTTGATTTTCAGATCTTCTGCATGGGCAGTTGGGGTTCGCAAAGCGTGTGCAATATCATTAGTGACCTGATCACCAGCAATGGGGATTACCCCGGTATGGCGAATGGCACCATCGGTAAAAATAGCGATATCGGTCGTGCCACCACCAATATCTACTAGGCATACACCCAACTGCTTTTCATCTTCGGTGAGCACGGCATAGCTGGATGCCAGCTGCTCTAGAATAATATCGTCTACTTCAAGCCCACATCGGCGAATACATTTTTTGATGTTCTGAGCTGCATTCGCGGCACAAGTTACCAGGTGCACCTTTGATTCCAGCCGAACCCCCGACATACCCAACGGCTCGCGCACACCCTCCTGATTATCAATAATGAATTCTTGTGGTAACACATGAAGTATTTCCTGATCGGCAGGAATTGCTACAGCTCGAGCTGCATCAATGACTCGCTCAATATCCAGAGGTAGCACTTCACGGTCTCGAATAGCGACAATCCCATGGGAATTCAGGCTCCGAATATGACTGCCCGCAATACCGGCGAAAACAGAGTGAATATGGCAACCTGCCATCAACTCAGCCTCTTCGATAGCTCGCTGAATAGAGTGGACGGTGGACTCAATATTGACCACAACCCCTTTCTTCAAACCAGACGAGGGGTGTAACCCAGTACCCACGATTTCAAGAGAGCCATCAAGGCCAGCTTGCCCGACAATGGACACCACCTTGGAAGTACCGATATCCAACCCAACAATCAATTGCTCTTCATTGGAGTTCGCCATTTTTCGACCTCATGCCTGACCCGGGAAACCGGGTACCACTGTTAATACTGATATCTTTTTTGGTTGTACCGCTGATACTTTTTCTGCCCATCTCACAGCAACGCCGTTGTCATAACGGATATCTACTCGTGTAATTCGCTCTGCCTGGGTTTTTAATGCCAACTCCCAAACCACCAGAAACCGACGCATTTTCTCCATCACCTGACCACGGCCAACCACTAATTCAAGACCATTTTCAAGACTCAGCCACCAGGCTCCGCGCACGTCTCGCCTCAGTGCAACAATCTTCAAACTGGAGGGCTGTAGCAACTGAGCCACTTCGCGATAAGCTTTCATTAATGATCGCTCGGTATGAATTTCGCCCTGTAAAAGTGGCAAATGCACCAGATCACTGCTGCCTCCAATCTCCCGCATCTCACCCCTGCTATTTAAAAAACCGCTATCACCCCAACGAGCAATAGGCACTTCCTCAACGACAGTGATAACTAAACCACCGGGCCACTTACGACTGACCGCAACCTGTTCTATCCAGGGGTGCAACTCCAGCTGATGACGTATTTTGGCCAAATTCAGACTGAGAATGCCCCCACTGATCAGTGGCTCCACCATCGCCTGAACATCACCTTGATCAACATAGGTAAATTGACCCTTTACACCAATGACTCCAATGGGCACATCAAGCTTCTGAAACAATCGGTCACCGCCCCACAACAATCCGGCCACAATACCCACCAAAGCCAATAGGGACAGACTGCGGGTCAGCCAACGCAGACGCTCACGTAACGGCAAACGTTTGCCTTGTCGCTTTGCTGTTCTACCCTGAAGACTATTTGCCACCATGACCTATCTCTCCATACTTATTCACAAAACCAAACCGTCAAAATCTAACACCCAAGAACCAGCAACTATCTAAAGGACGTATCCAAAATCCTC
>JBALVP010000041.1:0-12208 GCA_036961395.1 Porticoccus sp. | reverse complement strand
ACAATTATCAACAGCAACTCGATGAAAAACTGGCTGAACTAAGCTCAGACTTTGCCGAGCTTGCACTCCCCAAGATTGATATTCATTCCTCAGAACCCCTGCATTTTAGAATGCGTGCAGAATTTCGCATCTGGCATGAGAATGGCTCTGCCCACTTTGCCATGAATCAACCCGGTGAAAAGCGCCCCTATATCATCGAAGACTTCCCCATAGGTTCCCAGCAAATAAACCAACTCATGCCGTTGCTGTTGGTAGAGATCAATGCCAGCGAGATACTGAGTCGACGCCTGTTTAGTGCTGAATTTCTCACAACCCTGAGCGGCGAAGCACTCATTACCCTGATTTACCACAAACCCTTGAATGACGAATGGCAGGAGGTTGCACTTAAGCTCCAGAAACAACTCGGTGTTGCCATTATCGGTCGTAGCCGTAAACAGAAGACCGTCTTGGACCGTGACTATGTCATCGAAAAACTACACGTTTCAGGCAAGGAATATCAATACCAACAAGTTGAAACCGGGTTTACTCAGCCCAATGCAAGAGTTAACCAGAAAATGCTCGAATGGGCACTTAAACAAAGTACTCAATGCGGCGGCGACCTGGTAGAACTGTACTGTGGCAATGGTAATTTTACTTGTGTACTGGCACAGAATTTCAACCGGGTGCTGGCCACTGAAATTTCAAAAATATCCGTGCGATCTGCTCAGCACAACTTTGAAGCCAATGATATCGACAATATCACCATAGTCCGTATGTCTAGTGAGGAGTTTACCGAGGCACTTAACGGTGTACGCCCTTTCCGACGACTGAAAGACATTGACCTCAATAGCTACAACTTCAGCACCATTTTTGTAGACCCACCCCGTGCAGGGTTAGACGATGCAACGGTAGATCTCGTTAAACGCTTCGACATCATCATCTATATCTCCTGCAACCCAACCACCCTCAAGGCTAATTTAATATCCATGGGTGACACACACAATATCGAAAGCTTTGCCGTATTTGATCAGTTCCCCTACACCCACCACCTGGAGTCAGGGGTGTTACTGAAAAAGAAATAATTAAGTCTTAGAAACTTATTTTTACCTGCTATTTTTCAGTGGCCCTACCAGCTTATTTAGATAGAATACGCGGCTACTGCCGTATCAGCGTTGAGAAAAGACTAGCTATGAACGAAATAACGATCAATGAACTCAAGCTCTACTCTCCCTTTCAAATTGCTCTTGGAAGCTTTTTTGGTGGCCCTATCGCACTGGTGTACTTTCTTTGGCAGAACTTCAAAACATTGGGCAAACAGGATGCGGCTAAGCACACTGTTATTTGGGGTGTGGTGTTTAATTTGGCATTACCTTCTATCCACCAACACCTTCCCTCAATGTACGCTTTAATTTTTCTCCCTTCTATCTACGCCCTTATCGCCATGCAAATGGCCTCTTCATGGCAGATGGAGAAAGAAGCCATAGAAGAATCTGTTCATTTTGATTTTCAATCAAACTGGCGCGTGTTGGTTTATGGTCTAGTACTATTTATTGCGTGGATCGCCTTTTCAATCTCTCTGATTAGAGCATTTACTGCCTTCGGTGTGATTGGCTAGTCATAGAAAACAAATGACAGTGGGAACAGTATGATCAGCGACACCACTCGTCAGAAGACATAAAACTGGAGAAAAAAAATGACTGTATTTTTGATTGGTGCTGTAGAAATTACAGATGAGTCCTGGGTATCCGGATATGCCGTAAATGTTCACGATATCGTCCATAAACATGGGGGGAAATATCTCTCACGCAGCGGCAATGTCACCCATGTGGATGGCGAACCGTCCAATGCCTCACTCATTGCTCTGGTAGAGTTCCCTGATATGGAAGCGGCCCAAGGGTTTGTTAACGACCCCGATTATGAAAAATTCAGAGAATCTCGTCTGGAAGGAAGTATTAGTACTGTTCAGCTGATTGATGATACAGATGCAGCAGGCACGATTCCCTATCTTAAAAAAAGCTAATCTCTTGAATGGGTCCAGAAAAAATGCAGGTACTTTTTCGAACTCTGCTTTTTAGTGCACTGTGTTCCTGCATATTTTCTGGATCAATATAAACCAATTACGATTTCTTTAGGTAGCAGGTTAGCAATACGATACGAACCCCATTAACACGTCCTTCAATATGCTCGGGGTTATCTGTCAGAGAAATATTCCGAACCGCCGTTCCTCGCTTGGCAGTAAAACCAGCACCTTTGACATCTAGGTCTTTAATCAGTGTGACGGCATCACCACTCTGAAGCACAGCACCATTACTGTCCAGAGTCGGCGCTCTATCATCATCTTCGTCATCAGAATCTTCAGCCTTGGCCCATGCCAGAAGCTCATCATCAAGATACAGCATATCCAAAAGGTCCTGCGGCCAACCCTCTGCAGCCAGACGGGTAAGCATTCGCCATGCCATCACCTGAACTGCCGGCACTTGGCTCCACATACTGTCATTCAAACAGCGCCAGTGATTTGCCTCTATGCTTTCGGGGTTTTCAATTTGGTTGCGGCAAGTATCACAAGCCAATATACATTGATCAGCATTCCCATCCCCCACTGGTGGTATTTGATAAATGGTAAGGTTGGACTCACTGGTACAGAGTTCACACGTTGAGTTACTACGCTGCAAGAGTGCTTGTTCAGTATTCATTGAAATGGATGACCTCGATTTTGAGCGGCGATAATAAGGCTATTATTTATCACAGTAAACAATGAGAAATTATAGAGGAATCTGCGACGGCTAATCCTGCTCCTGATCTTCCCCTACAGAATAAAATAACGGCTGTGTATCAGCACTTTCGGAACTGCCCAATATCTTACGCGCAGCATTTTCGATAAATTCCCGGAATGTTTCTTCTAACGCCTCGCGCTCCTGATCATAGCCACGTTTTTGCAGTGTATTGAGCTTTTTCCATTCATCGAGAATGGGAATGTGAGAGGTCGCTTCTGTCAGTTGAAAAAACACTTGGTAGTCTGCTTTTTCAGATTCTGAAATTTCCAATTGCGAGACCAACATACTAATGCGAATAGCGCCCTCTGTGAGACTCACTTGTTTGGCTACAATCGCTGATGAAATCACACGGATACTATTACGATAATGCTCATGCCGCTCTTTCAACTCCCCAGTTAATACTTCTTGTTGTTGCTCACGCTCAGCTTTTTGGGTTCGCAATTTAAGGTAAAGATACAACGCATAACCACCGAGAAAAACCACAATGAGTACAGCAAAAATCATCAATAAATTCATCGTCATAAAATCTTCATATGCTGTTGGCTCACCAGAGCGAGATCAAGCAGGTAGGGTTAATGGGTATAGGCAAAGGCCTTGCGGATATTAAAGTATGGCTAGTCTTTCACTTCTCTCAGCTGGGGAGCTTCATCCTGATCACTGGCCTCATTGGTCAAGTCTTCAGGTAATTGACGCTTGGTGCGAGCACCCAACTTTTTAATCTCTTCAAATTTCTTCACTAAATTACCACGACCATCTACCAGTCGTTTGCGGGTTTGCTGCCATGCATCCTGGCTCTTGTCGATATGACGACCCAATTCATCCAATGACTCAACGACTAACACCAGTTGGTCATAAAGCTTGCCCGCTTCCGATGCAATTTTTTCTGCATTGCGGTTCTGATCCTCATAGCGCCAGATATTGTGTATCGTCCGTAGAGTAGCCAGCAATGTGCTCGGGCTGACCAAAATAATGCCTTTGTCATACGCATCCCTAAACAGGTTTTGATCATGCTCCAGCGCCAACATAAATGCAGGTTCGATAGGTACAAAAATCAATACAAAATCGAGGGTGTTCACTCCTTCCAGCTGCTCGTAAGCCTTACGACTCAACCCTGAAATATGATTCCTGATAGAGCTGACATGCTTCTTCAGGAACAACGCCTTATCAGCGGGTTCTTCAGCTCGACAATACCGCTCATAATCCGTCAGTGACACCTTGGCATCAACCACGATATCTCGACGGTCCGGTAAATGGATAATCACATCAGGGTTGCGACGCCGACCTTCGTTATCTTTAAGGGACACCTGAGTTTCATACTCTCGACCTTTGGTCAGCCCCGACTCCTCAAGAATTCGCTCAAGGACGACTTCACCCCAGTTGCCTTGAAACTTGCTGTCGCCTTTCAGTGCATTGGCCAATTGAACAGCATCCTCACCCACCCTCTGTGCCTGCTTCTGTAACTCAGTGACCTGCCCCATGAGTTTATTTCGTTCAGCACTTTCTTTGTCGTAGGCATCCTCTACTTTTTTCCGGAAATCGGTAATTTCCTGGCGCAGAGGGTCAATGGTGGTATTGAGTGCTTGCTTGCTCTGCTCGGAGAATTTTTCCTGCTTGGCATCAAAGATCCGGTTGGCAAGATTCTCAAACTCCTGGGTCAAGCTCTCCCTTGCTTGCCTCAATAATTGAAGCTGCTCTTCATAGCGAGTGCGATCACCCTCCAATCGAGTTTCCAGTGAGGCTTTGTCCCGATTAAGAGAGGCCACTTCGCCTTCACGCTGAGCCAACGTTACTCTGAGCGTTGTTACATCCTGATCAAGACGTGCCGTTAGATCATCTGTTGCTGTCTTCTTTCGACTGCTGATTACCAAGCTCAACAAAAACACTAGCGAAGCACCTATGACAAGGCCTGCTAATAAAAACATTAGATTTTGCTCACTGATAACCATGTAATCTATCCAACTCTTTGGCTTATGTACGATCCAATGCTCAATCCAACCCTCTAATCAATTGCCCTGACTAGAAAATTGAACCAACACATACCCTGATTTTAGATCATGGTTATGCGATCATTGGCAATCGATCTAGGATAACAAAGATACCTATCATGATGCGCCCGCTTTTTGATATTGCGACACTAAAGAATGACATTGAGGCCGGCGCACTAATCCTCACATCCAACAACCGTTTAGCCACCAAAATACGGCAGGCCTGGGGGCAGCACCAACAAGAATCTGGTAGCACCAGTTGGCCTCAACCCAGTATCCACGCCATTGAACACTGGATAGACGAGAACTGGCAGCGTTGTTGCGATGTTGGCGTTGAACCAGCAGTGTTAGGCGCCATCATTACACCCCAGGTTGAACGCCTACTGTGGGAACAGGTTATTGAGGCAGATATTGAAAAGCCTGATCACCTTCTACCGACGAGTTTTGCTGGCCTGGCTCGTAATGGCTACGCCATCATACAACGCTGGCAAATCCCCACGATAAAATTACAGCAGGAAGCACCACTCCTTTCGCGATGGAACAAGGCTTTTCAAGCTAAGCTAAATAAACACCGGCTAGTCACCTCGTCTGATAGAACTATTACCGTTCTAAAGGGTTATAAAGCCGGCGCTCTTCCACAAAAAAACAAAATCCTGATGGTTGGTTTTGACAGCATACCGCCCCTATACCAATCCTTAATATCTACAGCTTCTAAAACCATGGAAGTACACAGTATTGAAAAATACGGCACGCCTAGCCTTAAGAGTGAGCACCAAGCAGAGCAGGTAGCCTTTCATGATGAAACCCAGGAGATAAGGGCGGCGGCGGCTTGGGCCCAGGCGTCTCAACAGGCTGATAATGACTGCCGAATAGGTATTGTTATTCCTGAATTGGCCCGCATGAGAAATCAGGTAGAACGTATTTTTCGCCAACAATTTGAACCTGATTACCTGCTACCCGACCAAGAACGGTCGGCAACCCCATTTAACATCTCTGTCGGCATACCTTTGAGTGATACACCACTGATTGCTTCAGCACTATTGCTACTATCCCTAAACCGACACCAAATGCCCCTAGAAGAGCTCTGTCGTTTACTTAATTCACCCTTTTGGGGAGGCAGTGAACTCCTCCTGAGATCAATCGCAGAGAAACGGTTACGAAAGCTAGCCAAGCGTACAGTTAATAGTAGTGAGTTCCGCTATCAACTGCACCTCGCCGAAGAGTCTTGTAGTGCAACTGACTTTAGTGCCCCCATTGAGCAGGTAGAGAGTCTACGACGACAAATGCCCAACAAAGCGCATTTCCAGCAGTGGATGACACTATTTCAACAACAACTGGACATTATAGGTTGGCCTGGAGAACGACCCCTCGACAGTATCGAATATCAACAACATCAACAATGGCTGGGAACCATTGAGCAATATCAGTCACTGGATAATCTCGGCCTTGAGGTGACCCTCAGCGAAGCACTACGTCAACTACAGCAACTGGCTAACCAAACTATATTTCAGGCCGAAACTGAGGATGCACCCGTCCAAATTTTGGGTTTACTGGAAAGTGCTGGCCTGCGTTTCGATCACCTCTGGGTCATGGGTATGGATGACAGTCATTGGCCCCAATCCATTGCGCCCAACCCACTATTACCTTTGGCCCTACAAAGAGAATATGAAACGCCAAGATCCCTACCTGAACGAGAATTACAGATAGCAAAAAGCCAGGTGGCCGGATTAAAACACGCGGCCCATGAGGTTATTTTTAGTTTCAGTGAGTTCGACACCAACCGTCTTCGACAAGCCAGCAACTTAATTGCCGACCTATCCACATTAAATCCTGACAACCTGCCCGTTCCTCAGCAAACGAATAACCTTCCAGCCGTTAGGCTAGAGAAGGTTTCCTGCGAATATGGGCCACCACTGGATCTCAATGATGAGGCCGTCCGAGGTGGTAGCAGTATTTTCAGAGATCAGGCCACCTGCCCTTTTAATGCCTTTGCCCGCCATCGACTAGGTGCTATACAACCACCAGAGCCTGTCCTTGGACTATCGAATATGGATAGAGGCTCCCTACTACACGACTGTCTGGAACGACTATGGCAGAAGCTGGTTGATCAAAAACAACTGCTCAACAGCTCGACTGAAGATCTGACCAAGCTTGTATCAGGTGTCGTCACTGGTGCACTACAGCGGTGGCAGAAGCGGCGGCCAGACCTGTTTGGCCCACAATTCACCGCCATCGAAAAACAGCGTCTAATAGCCCTTTTAGAGCAATGGCTGGAGGTGGAAAAAATCCGTCCTTCGTTTAAGGTCGTCGCATTCGAAGAGAGCATCCAAACCGAGTTCTCAGGATTACCACTACGACTTATTATTGACCGAATCGACAAACTGGATGACGGTCGTCAGGTTATCGTTGACTACAAAACAGGCAAGGCCAGCACGAACAGCTGGCTTGGTGATAGACCCGAGCAACCCCAGATACCACTCTACGTACTATGCAGTGACACACCAGTGGCCGCAGCAACCTTTGCGGTCATCAATGTTGCTCAAAAACAATTTGTAGGATTCTCAGAAGCTACGGGATTACTACCAGATGTCCAACCACCCAGTAGAAAAAATGAACCTGAAAACTGGGACGAACTGCTCTCACAATGGCAGCACTCCCTGACCAAGTTGGCAGATGAGTTCAAACGAGCGTATGCACCCGTCAAATTCTACAAACCCAGTGCTAGGCAGTATCAGCAAGAACTGGAGTCGCTTAACCGCATTGCAGAAATAACGACCAGTATGACTATTGAGGAACCATCACCATGACAGTGGCAGACTCAGCCCAGCGACTGGCTGCACTCGATCCTTCTCGCTCTTTTGCCGTTGCAGCACCAGCAGGCTCAGGGAAAACAGAACTTCTTATCCAACGTGTATTGCGTTTACTCGCCCTTGTCGATGAGCCAGAAGAAATTCTCTGTATGACATTCACCCGTAAAGCAGCGGGAGAAATGCAACACCGCGTTATAGAGGCATTAGTTCGGGCCTCGAATAATGAACAACCACAAAATAACGATCATCAACAAACCACCTTCGATCTAGCGAGAGAAGCCTTGGCACAAGACCAAGTGAGAGGTTGGATGTTGCTGGAAAACCCGAATCGTCTGCGTATCCAGACGATTGACGGCTTCTGCCTAAACCTAGCCCAGCAGTTGGCCGTTGAAAGCAGTTTTGGCGATTACTCAGAGCCATTAGATGACCCGACTCCCCGCTATCGTGAAGCTATTGCTGAATTACTATTACCATCACTAGAGCAGCAAAGCCCTATCGGCAAGGCAATCACAACGTTACTGCACCACCTGGACAATGACCTCAATAAACTAGAACAACTGCTCATCAATCTACTGAGTAAACGTGAGCAATGGTTGGGGCAGCTATTTCAGTCACGGGGTGCCAGAGACTATCTTGAGGGTTTCCTTAACGAAGTCATCGAGGAAACACTCTCTGAGGCTCAACACTTATTGGCACCCTTTGGAAGCGACTTAGCCTTACTGGCTGACTATGCTGCCAGCCAACTCCCCTATGACAAACGCGCCTCAGCAATTTATCACTGCCTGGGAATGGTTGAGTTACCTGAAAACAATCTGCACTTTATAGAGCAGTGGCAGGGACTTGGTGAGCTGCTGTTAACCAAAGACAACACGTGGCGAAAAGCGTTTAACAAAAATATAGGCTTCCCCACTGAAACAGATACTGGTGACAAGGCCTTTGCCAAGGCACAAAAAGAGGCTGTATCGGTATTGATTGGACAGTTACGGTCAATCTCAGGGCTACGCGAAGCCCTTGAAGATGTTCGATTTCTTCCTCCGCCAAACTATAACGATAAGCAGTGGCGGGTATTGGACGCACTGACACTGTTACTGCCGGCTCTGGCCGCACAGCTAGGTCTGATTTTTCAGCAACAAAAGGTGTGTGATTTTACTGAGATAACACTGGCAGCATTACGCGCACTAGGGCCTGAAGATGAGCCAACAGATTTGGCCCTGAAACTGGACTATCAAGTTAAACACATCCTGACCGATGAGTTTCAGGACACCTCCTCGGTACAATTTACAATTTTACGGCGACTCACCGCAGGCTGGCAGTCCAATGATGGACGAAGCCTCTTTATCGTCGGCGATGCCATGCAATCCCTCTATGGCTTCCGTAATGCCAATGTCGGTCTATTTCTGGAAGCACGTAGCCAGCCCATTGGTAACCTTCAATTGGAACCACTGAATTTACAAGTCAACTTTCGTTCACAGGCCAGACTTATTGACTGGGTTAATCAGGCATTTATTGAGGTATTCCCAACACGCGATAATATCAGCCGTGGTGCCGTGAGCTACAACACGGCACTGGCTCACCATCCCTCTCTGCCCACTGAAGCCGTCACCGTCGATGCTTTTATTAACGACCCGCAAGCTCATACCAACGATAAGATCCGCCAAGCCGAGGCTACACAAGTCGTCAAACGAGTCGAAGAGTCCAAACAACAAGACCCTGAGGGCTCTATTGCTATTCTGGTACGTAATCGCACCCATTTGCCAGACATCTTGAAAGCACTCCAACAGGCAGGACATCGATGGCAAGCCACCGATATTGATCCATTGGGTAAACGGATGCCCGTCATTGACCTGATGTCCCTCACCCGTGCGCTACTGTCTCCCGCTGATCGTATTGCCTGGCTGTCCCTCTTACGCTCACCTTGGTGCGGACTGGATTTGCATGATTTATTCCAGGTGGCTAACACGACACTACCTGAACAGAACCCTATGGCTGATGGAGAATGGTACCCACTATTATTTCTGAACATTCTCAATCACCGCCATATCCACAGCCTTTCATCAGAAGGGAATCAGATACTAAGCCGTGTCAGTTGTGTCCTAAAAAAAGGTTGGGGTCAACGGTGCAGAAAACCACTACGTATCTGGGTTGAAGGCATTTGGGAAGCACTAGGAGGAAAAGTAGCACTGCGCTCGACCACAGAGTTGGAGCAATGCCAGCAATATCTCGATTTACTTGAGCAACAGGAAACAGGGGGGACGATCACTGACTGGGCTGCCTTTGAGAAAGCCGTTCAGTCCCTCTATGCAAAACCTGATCAGGAAGCAGATACGAAGCTTCATGTGATGACGATTCATAAAGCCAAGGGGCTTGAATTTGATACGGTGATCCTTCCAGGGCTTAACCGAAAACCCCGCGGTGATGATAAACAATTGATGCTGTGGCAAGAGCGGGTAAGCCAACAGGGGCAGAACCAGCTTATTATTGGGCCACTTGAACAAACAGGTCTGGACGCAGACCCACTGTTCAAATACCTGCAACGTGAACATCAATTAAAAAATAAGTTAGAGCAAGCCCGTGTTCTTTATGTTGGCACCACCCGTGCTATCAAAAAACTGCACTTGCTGTACACCACGGATAACGAGCTAAAGCCTACAGCAAACAGTCTTTTGGAAAGTCTCTGGCCAGTACTAAAACCCGCCATTGAAGCCAAAACACCGGGTATTTATTGTCACCATCAGCCGCTGGATGAGGACATCAGTGATAAGCCGATTCCAACACTCCACCACCTACAGCGACTTCCTACAGACTGGCAACACCCAAAAATTATCTCTGTGAAGAATGACGTGCCAGTCACTACCGAGCGGATACCCCAAGACCATGAGCAACCGCCCTTAGCCGAACCAAACCCTGCAGCACGTCATACTGGAACAGTGCTTCACCGTATTCTTCGACAAATAGTTGTGGAGGGTGTCAGTACTTGGAACCTGGATACCATCAATAGCCGGAAACCATTCTGGGATATTCAGTTGAGACAATTAGGGATTACTCAAACCGATGAAGCTTTAGGGCTCATCTCACGAGCAGTCAGTAGCTGCCTCGAGAACGAGACATCCCAGTGGCTACTTAACAGCCAGCACACAGACAGTCAGTGTGAATATGCCATTGGCTATATCACAGAAAAAGGCAAGTCCAAAACAGTCGTTCTAGATCGAACCTTTGTGGCAGACGGTGTCCGTTGGATTATTGACTACAAAATGGCAGAACCGGCAAAGGATGAGTCGCAGAAAGAATTTCTGAGTCATCAAACTCAGCAGTACAAGGCTCAATTGGAACACTATGCAGCACTTTGCAGCCAAGCAGATGAGAGACCCATTAAAACAGCACTGTATTTTCCTCTCATCAATCTACTTGAAGTCATCTGAATGGGCGCTAAGCGGGTAAAGAAATCACTATTTTTATGTCTAGAATCAACTGTTCACCACCTATAAAGCCCCCTCCACATAGCCCAACAAGTGCCCCCAGATCAATATTTAATGTAGAATGCCCGGCTTAATTTGAACATATTTGTTGGCGTGGAACGTAAATGACTCAAGCTGTTGAAAACATCAACATCCGCTCACAGGATGTACTGATAACCCCCAAGGCCCTAAAAGAAGAAATCCCGGTCACGGATGCTGCCCGTAAAACGATTACGGAAGGACGTTCTACGATCCAGAATATTCTCGACAGGAAGGATCACCGTATTCTGGTCGTTATTGGCCCCTGCTCCATTCATGACATCAGTGCGGCTAAGGATTATGCCAACCGCTTGAAAGCACTTTCTGATGAGGTGGGTGATACGCTTTATGTCGCTATGCGTGTTTATTTTGAAAAACCACGTACAACCACTGGATGGAAAGGCCTGATTAACGACCCCTATCTCAATGATTCCTTCAAAATCACTGATGGACTACATGTGGGCCGCCAATTGTTGCTGGATGTTGCTGAACTGGGACTACCCACTGCCACAGAAGCGCTGGACCCAATTTCTCCCCAGTACATGCAGGATTTGATTTCCTGGTCTGCCATTGGCGCAAGAACGACAGAATCTCAAACTCACCGGGAAATGGCTTCTGGACTATCCTCAACGGTAGGCTTCAAAAATGGTACCGATGGCAGTTTGACCGTCGCAATCAACGCGCTTCAATCTGTCGCTAGCCCCCACCGCTTTCTTGGCATTAATTCAGAGGGGAGTGTCTCCGTAGTAACAACAGCTGGGAACCCTTATGCCCACGTCGTTCTTCGTGGCGGAGATAACAAACCAAATTATGATTCTGTCAGCGTTTCCATCGCAGAACAGGAATTAACCAATGCCGGAATTCCTACCAATATTATGGTGGATTGCAGTCACGCCAACTCCAATAAAAATCACGAATTACAAACATTGGTAATGGAGAATGTGACCAATCAAATTATCGAAGGCAATCAGTCTATCGTCGGCATTATGGTAGAGAGTAACCTGAAAGCAGGTAATCAAAAAATCACTGAAAACCTGGATGACCTTGAGTATGGTGTCTCGATTACCGATGCCTGCATAGACTGGGAGACTACTGAAAAATCCCTGCGTGATATGCGAGAGAAACTAAAGGATGTCCTATCAGAGAGACTAAAGTAACCCTGAAAA
>JBALVP010000040.1:0-12349 GCA_036961395.1 Porticoccus sp. | reverse complement strand
CTTGTCATCAGTGCCATAATTACCATCACCACAGTCCGGAGCATTGGTTTGATCCAATTCCACTTTTCCCTGCCAGACAATAATGGCCGTAATATAGTTACTGGTATCAGTAACACAGGCTGTTGGGTTAACCAGCCCACCAGACACCGCTGTGCCATCTAATAACTGATCCCACTCCCAAAGATCAAAAGCGGCAAGTTGAGTATTAGTACATGTAGCCGTAGTACAGTTGGGAGCAGGTTCTGCCATAATGCCTGGATCAAGGTCCGCCACAACGTAAGCACTAACCTGATTAGGGTTGCCGCGTATTCGCTCCAGCAGATTCTGGGCCGTGTATGCTGCTGTTGTTCTTTGTATGGATTCAAAGTTTAAGCGCTTGGCATTCATTTGTAGGCCAACATACCCCAGTACACCTACAGCCAGTACCAAAGCAGCAATCATCACCTCGATCAAACCAACCCCAACATTAGATCGGTGGTTAAGCAATGATGTCCCATAAGATGGTCTTATCACTTATCTGCTCCTTCTGTACACTAAAAACATCAAGGGCAATCCACGCCTGGATCCAAACCTTTCTGGCTACGAATTCTGCCCGTAACATTGATAAATACCTGCCTCGCCTTGTCATCGTCTTCTTCCTCACTAGCGTCAGTAGCACAAATCCTAAACGAGGACGTTTCATCCAATGTCCCACTGCCGCCACGAGCATTACCTTGGGGTAAAAATGTGACTAAATCTGAAAATTGCGCTGTGCTACGAAGGGTGTAACCTGTAGGTAGAGGCGAATATTCCTGTATCACCAGTTCTACACCTCCGCTGTCCACGGCACCGTCCATATTCAAATCATTGAAGGTAATCCAACCCTGCTCCCAGTTATCATCCGTTGTGCAATCAACACCATCAGCACTTTTACAGAGGGCGACTGGTTGATTAAGCCTAGCAGCAGTTGATCGGGCTAAATTAAAACTAGCCATCAGATTGTTTGCCTCAGCACCGATTTTATTACTCGTAATGGTTTCCCGGAAATATGGCGCACTCAATGCTAATAGGATCGCCACCAAAGCGACCGTTATCATCAGCTCGATCAGCGTAAAGCCTTCATTTTTTATTTTCGTGTTCATGACTTCCCATATAGCAAATTTATTCTTGAAAATCTCTGCCATCAGACAGAAGGAGTGAAACGCCGACTGCTAACCCTTGACAGCTTAATCTTGGCCAAATTAACCGATGAGCGGTAGTTGAAACCGTTGTATGACGATTAATTTCACTCTTCCAATAACGGACTATTCTATGACTTTCCTAAGAAAAAAGCCTAATAAAACCCAATATCGCCTGACTATTTAAAGAAAAAAGCTACACTCAATTTTCTGCCCTCAACCGCTATCACAAACCCTATTTCCTATACCTGCAGCTACTCTTGGTCGCCCAGTTAGAGAAACGACAACACGTTGGCCTTCAATGCCCCCACCTGGCGAACAAATAATGAACGAGGTGTTCCCGCTACCACTGCTCCCCACCGAATGCCCATCTGGCTGATAGCCAAACCATTTATGATGCTTGGTGGTATAGAGTATGTTCCCTTTTTTTGCCGGATCGCCAACCCTGATAACCCTATCTAGGACATGGTCAAGCTCTCCTCGCTTCCCTCTATCGGAAAAGACGATCCAACCATCCATCCAATTCAAGTCAGGACTGCAGTCTAAACCATCAGAACTCGGGCACAGACTAACCAAACTGTTCCTCTTGATTGCCTCCATTCGAGTAAAATGAAGTGTTGTTAACACTCTCCGGGCTTCCAGTGAGATCTTGTGTTTCTTAATCAGTATTTGAAATGAAGGAACAGCCAACGCTGAAATGACAGCCACTAATGCTATTGTGATTAGCAGCTCAACAAGGGTAAAACCCTTCTTCCTATTGAAAAAATCCATATCGCCATCCTGGCAAACCACATCCGTGTCACACCAGTATAGGGAAGAAACAAGTATTTTGAAGCGCTATTAACGGTAACGTTCTTAACCTAGCTCTCTGTTACCGAAGCTCTTTTGGCATAGAAAACCGAATATTTTCAGCCCGACCAGGTATTTCCTGAGGTGCGGTAGCACCCATGTTTTGCAAAACCTCTACCACGCCCCCTACCAACACTTCTGGGGCAGAAGCGCCGGCGGTGATTCCAATGCTAGCTTTACCTGAAAGCCACTGTTCTTGAACATCTGAAGCATCATCAATCAGATGCGCTTCCGCACCACAGCGCTCTGCCAACTCTCGGAGTCGATTAGAGTTAGAACTATTCGGTGACCCAACCACTAAGACAAGATCACACTCTAAAGCGAGCTGTTTTACTGCATCCTGGCGGTTTTGGGTGGCATAACAGATATCATCTTTTTTCGGGCCACAAATAGCTGGAAAACGCTGGCGTAACGCACTGATCACCTTAGCCGTGTCATCCATAGAGAGCGTCGTCTGGGTGACGTAAGCCAATTTATCTGGATTTGAGACTTGTAGCGCTGCCACATCCTCTTCGCCTTCAACCAAGTATATCTGACCACCTTTTCTGGTGTCATATTGCCCCATCGTACCTTCGACTTCAGGGTGGCCCTGGTGGCCGATCAATACACATTCGCGCCCTTCTCTGCTGTAACGAACCACCTCCATATGCACTTTAGTCACCAAGGGACAAGTTGCATCGAATACCGTTAACTGTCGAGAATCTGCTTCCTGTCGCACCGCCTGAGAAACACCATGAGCACTGAAGATGACATTGACGCCATCGGGCACTTCATCGAGTTCATCGACAAACACTGCACCCCTATCACGCAACGATTCCACCACAAATTTGTTGTGAACCACTTCGTGACGTACATAAATAGGTGCACCAAAGATATCCAGCGCCCGGTTAACGATATCAATCGCTCGATCGACCCCGGCGCAAAAGCCTCGAGGATTGGCGAGTTTAATCCCCATCAGTGAGTTACCGCAGGTACCACATCAAGAATTTTGACCTTAAAGCTAATGGTGTGGCCTGCTAGCGGGTGGTTAAAATCGATGGTCACCTCGTCTTGAGCAACCTCCGTCACTACACCCGGCAATTCAGCCTTGTTAGCATCAGCAAACGACAACATCAGACCCGGCTCTAACGCCAGATCATCATCAAATTCCTTACGGGGAAATTGTTGCATATTACTGGGATTGTGCTGGCCAAAACCCTGTTCAGGATGAATGGAGAACACATCCTCCGCACCCGGTTTTAAACCCTGTAACACGGCCTCAAATCCGGGCAATAGATTACCATCGCCCACAACAAAACTAGCTGGCTCACTGTCAAAATTAGAATCAACGGTTGAACCATCTTCAAGAGAGAGAGAGAAGTGCAGGGTGACTTTTGTATCAGGCCCTATGGGCAGTGATACGGCATCAGATAAATCAGTCATGATCCATATCCATCTTTTTTTCCTTGGAAGCCAACAGGCTTTCCAATATCAATAACAACGCCCCCAGTGTAATGGCGGTATCAGCTACGTTAAAAGCGGGCCAGTGGTAATGTCGGTAGTAGAGGTCGACAAAGTCCACCACATAGCCCAATAGAATGCGATCCCAAAGATTGCCAATTGCTCCGCCCAATACCAATGACAGCGCCAGCGCCAACAAACTCTGGCGGGCAGATAACCGAGACAGCCAAACGACAATAACAACCGTAACGACAACCCCTATGAGGGAAAAAAACCATCTCTGCCAACCTCCAGCCTCACTGAGAAAACTAAAGGCTGCACCCATATTGTGAACCAAGGTCAGATTTAGAAATGGTAAGACCTCAAGGGTTTCACCGTAGGAAAATGCAGTGGAAATGTAACGCTTGGTCAGCTGATCAACAAAAATGATCAGCGCCGCCAACAGATACCAACGTCCTAGCTTCCAGATCACACCGGCACCCATAATACGCCTTGGTTAAGCATATAAACGCTGCTCGCCGCTACCCGTCACATTGTCCACACAACGACCACAGATTTCCGGATACTCAGCATTAGCACCTACATCTTCACGATGGTGCCAACAACGATCACACTTTACATGGGCAGTTTTTATAACACTCAACTGTAGCCCTTCCACTTCGGTTAATTCTGCACCATTAGCGCCAGCTAGCGGTTTAACCTCGGCTTCAGAGGTGATCAACACAAACCTAAGTTCATCTCCCAGCTTTGCCAGGGCATCTTGAAGCTCTCCATCGGCATACAATGTCACCTCTGCTTCCAGTGACTTTTGAATACCTGCACCTTTCTTACCTTCTAATACTTTATTGACAGCATTTCGTGCATTGGCAATCAATAACCAATCACTACTGGAAATAGCCCCCCCCTCTACCGTAGGTAGCTCTTTCCACTCTGCCATGAAGACTGATGCCTCGCGATCCCCGGGAATAAATGACCAGATTTCCTCTGCAGTAAAACTCAGTATCGGCGTAATCCAGCGTGTAAATGAATCAACAATATAATAAATAGCCGTTTGGGCAGAACGTCGTGCCAATGAATCTTCCTGGCAGGTGTACTGACGGTCCTTAATAATATTTAAGTAGAAGCCTCCCATATCCGTGACACAAAAGTTATGTAACTTCTGATAGATATAATGGAACTGGTAATTATCATAAGCCCCTAGGATTTCTTGCTGCAGGCTCGCAACACAATTTACTGCCCATTGATCCAATGCCAGCATGTCATCTATCGGCACCAAGTCTTTAGCAGGATCAAAATCGTTTAAATTCGATAGAAAGAAACGTGCGGTATTGCGGATCCGGCGATAGGAATCACCCGTTCGCTTGAGAATTTCATCAGAAACACTCATCTCACCACTGAAGTCCGTGGCCGCCACCCACAAACGGAGTACATCGGCCCCCTGATCATTCACCACTTTCTGCGGCGACATCACATTGCCAATGGATTTAGACATCTTACGACCATCGGCATCTACCACAAACCCATGGGTCAATACCGCTTTGTAGGGTGCATTACCCTTGATGGCTATCGCTGTTTTCAGCGATGACTGGAACCAGCCTCGGTGTTGATCAGAGCCTTCCAGATACAGATCAGCGGGATACTGCAATTGTTCACGGACATCCAGCACTGCCGTATGGGTAACACCAGAATCAAACCACACATCCAGCGTATCAGTGACTTTGCTGTACTGATCCGCCTCATCACCGAGTAATTCAGCGGCATCCAGTTCATACCAAGCGTCTATTCCAGCTTGCTCTACGCGGGAAGCTACCGCCTCAACCAATGTTGGGGTATCCGGGTGAATTTCACCTGTTAATTTATGGACAAACAAAGCAATGGGAACTCCCCAAGTACGCTGGCGTGAGATACACCAATCCGGGCTATTCTCCAGCATGCCTTCAATCCGCGCCTGGCCCCATTCTGGATGCCAGGACACGCCTGTAATGGCTTGTTTCGCCTTTGCCAACAAGCCATTTTGACTCATGCTAATAAACCATTGGGGGGTTGCCCGGTAAATCAGCGGTGTTTTTGTTCTCCAGCAGTGTGCATAGCTATGCACAATTTTGTCGCTAGATAACAGACGACCACAATTGCTCAACAGCTCGACAACCTGCTCATCCACTTTATATACATGTTCACCAGCAAACCGCTCCACATCTTCGCGGAATAGACCGTTATCATCGATATAGTTGAGGGTGCCTATGTCATATTTAGCCGCTACGACGAAATCATCCACACCATGATCCGGTGCCGTATGCACGCAACCCGTACCAGCTTCTGTGGTGACATGGCCACCTAAAATAATAGGAACCTGACGACCATAGAATGGGTGCTGTAAAAGCAAGTTTTCGAACTGACTACCCTTGGCTCGACCAACCACCTGATGGTCTTCTACGCCCCAACGGGCCAGAACAGACTCAACCAGTGCCTCAGCCAATAGGTATCGACCAGCATTCAGCCCTTTGGGCTGACACTGCACCAACACATAGTCCAGTTCAGCATTCAGACTAACCGCCTGATTTGATGGCAACGTCCAAGGGGTTGTGGTCCAAATAACAACCGAGATCTCACCCTCACCCGTCACATCACCCATTGCATTTGTGAAAGCATCCACATCGGCAACGGGAAAAGCCACATCAATCGAGAAAGAGGTTTTGTCCTGATATTCTACTTCGGCTTCAGCCAGTGCTGACGCACCAACCACACTCCAGTACACCGGTTTATAGCCTTTGACCAAGTGGCCGTTTTCAACCACCTTACCCAGTGCCCGAATAATGTTCGCTTCAAAATTATTATCCATGGTGAGATAAGGGTTATCCCATTCGCCCATGACACCAAGACGGATAAAGTCCTTCATCTGACCATCGACCTGACGGCGAGCATATTCACGGCATTTCTGACGGAAGGTTTTATGATCTACCTTAACGCCCGCTTTACCAATTTTCTTCTCTACCTGATGCTCGATGGGTAATCCATGGCAATCCCATCCCGGTACATAAGGCGCATCGTAACCACTGAGGCTGCGAGACTTAATCACAATATCCTTCAGCACTTTATTGACGGAATGCCCAATATGAATATTACCGTTGGCATAGGGGGGGCCATCGTGCAGGATAAACTTCTCTCTACCTTGGCGCTGCTCACGCAACTGCTCATAGAGCTTAGATTCCTGCCATTTTTTTAACATACCCGGCTCCCGTTGAGCCAGGTTGGCCTTCATCGGAAATTTCGTAAAAGGTAGATTCAGGGTTGATTTATAATCAGTCATTTTTCTCTAACATCGTTTTTTGCCCAGCAAAATATTGTCGGGCCATGGCTATATCGTTGTGAATTTCTTCTACCATCAAGTCTAGTGATGAGAACTTAGCCTCTTCACGAACTTTAGCTTTAAATTCCACATGAATTCTTTGTCCGTAAACATCCTCATCAAAATCCAGTAAATGAACCTCCAACACTGGCTTGATCAAATCTCCTACCGTGGGACGCACACCCACATTGGCCACCCCTGACAAACGGCGGCCGTCTAACACCACCTCCACCACAAAGACACCGCTCAGTGGCGCACGGTAACGTTTAAGGTGAACATTAACCGTCGGAATCCCCAGCTGCCGGCCAAGCCGTTGTCCATAAACCACTCGCCCAGTAATACGAAATGGTTTACCTAGCAGTGTCTCGGCCAAAACGAAATCAGACCGCTCTAGCGCATGACGAATTCGCGTACTGCTAATACGTTCACCCTGATATTCCAGAGTGTGGGTATCCAGCACCTCAAAACCCTGCTGTTTACCAACCTTCTCTAACAGCTGATAATTACCACTTCTGTCGTGACCAAAACGAAAATCATCACCCACGACCAGACAGCGAACATCAAGTCCTGACACCAGCACCTGATCGATAAAATCCATGGCCGACAGGCTTCGAAGTGAGCGGTTAAACTGAAGACAGAATACCCGGTCAATTCCCGCCTCAAGAAACGCCTCAACTTTTTCTCGCACTCGCATCAATCGAGCGGGAGCCTGCTCACCGGAAAAAAACTCTTGTGGCTGCGGCTCAAAAATCATCACCACTGATGGCAAACCAAGCTCAATAGCCTTATCACGCAGCTGCTGCAAAATGGCTCGATGCCCTCGATGAACACCATCAAACGAGCCGATGGTTGCGACACAACCACCGTGTTCTGGCTTCAGATTATGCAAGCCACGAATAAATTGCTTCTTTTCTCCGCTCACTTGCTGCCGACATCGAAAAATAAAGGCGAAAGTATAACCCAGCCAGCTAGATGAAAAACAGGCGAATGCCTGATTTTATCGGTGTTTGAGATGAGACGGGCGCAGCCCGCCCACCAAAAGGAACATAGTATAAATCAGTATCCCTATGAGACAGATAGCGCCCATCCATCCAGCCCTCTGCCACCACGACCAAGGTATCCAGTCACCCAGATTTAGGGTCAACCCATACAACACCACCCCCATCACCACATTAGCGGATAGCAACATCATTAAAAACTTACGCCAACCCGCCTCTGGGGCGTATACCTGCCCTTTTCTTAAGCTACGGAACAGCAGCCCGGCATTTAATATGGCAGACAATGAGGTCGCCAATGCCAGCCCCACATGCCCGATACCCCAATAAAGATGAAGTGGTACTGCTAGCACAATATTCAGCCCCATATTGGTTACCAGAGCGATCACACCTATTCGAACCGGAGTTTTAATGTCCTGACGAGCGTAGAACCCCGGAGCCAGTACTTTGATCAACATAAAGGCTACCAACCCAATGGCATAGGCTCGCAGACTCAAGGTAGCCATCGCTATATCACGGGATGTCATCACATCACCATAGTAGAACAAGGTCAGCAAGATCGGTTCTGCCAAAATCACCAATGCCACTGCTGCCGGTATGGCAATGAGCAGTATCATCCGTAGCGCCCAATCCAAGGTGCTATTGAACTTCTCCATCGTATCCCCGGCATGCTGCCGCGATAAGCTCGGTAGAATCACTGTTGCAATGGCTACCCCAAATACACCCAGGGGCAACTCGGACAAACGATCTGAATAGTAAAGCCAGGAGATGCTGCCCGTGGGAAGAAACGATGCAATCATGGTATCCAGCAGCAAATTTATTTGACTCACAGACACACCAAAAATTGCCGGAGCCATCAATCGCAAAATTTTCTTGACCCCCTCGTCACGCCATTCCACCACGGGCTGTGGCACTCTATGAATCTGCGCAAGAAAAGGGAGTTGGAACAATAGCTGTAACACGCCGGCAACCAGCACACCCCAAGCCAGCGCATAAACAGGCTGATCAAACCAGGGCGCGACAACAATAGCGGCAAGTATCATAGAGATATTCAACAGCACGGGGGTCACTGCTGGCACTGCAAAACGGTCGTAACTATTTAAAATAGCTCCCGCTAACCCGGTGAGAGAAATTAACATCAGGTAGGGAAAGGTAATCCGCAACATACTGCTAGCCGCAGAGAACTTTTCAGGGTAATCCAACCAAAAACCAAACGCGAACAACCCAGTCACCAGCGGTGAGGCGATCACCACCACCACAGTCAGAGCTATCAGCGTCGAACCCATAACGCCAGCTACTCGATCAATCAGTGCTTTGACAGCAGCTTCACTTCCCTTTTCCCGGTACTCCGCCAGCACGGGAACAAAAGCCTGAGAAAAAGCACCTTCAGCAAATAGTCGACGAAAGAAGTTGGGGATTTTGAATGCTACAAAAAAGGCATCCGCCATGGCGTCGGCACCAATGACTCGAGCAAATACGACATCACGCAGCAAGCCCAGCACCCGTGACAGCATCGTCATACTACTGACCACCCCACTGGAACGCAGTAATCTTGATGATGTTACTGGCTGCCCCTGCTCCTGTGGCTGACCGTGTTGCTCTGTATCCTGATCCGACAAACTTGAAGCTCTCTACTATATACCTGAACTATAGACCTAAGTTATACACCTGAATCTTCAGGCCAGATCATAGTGATTTTAACCACGGGAAGATAGCGGCCAGCATTGCGCTCTGGGCCTTTATGGCCTGATACACTCTCAACTGATCACTCCCAACACCTCTTTCGCTCACCGCACCTACTCAAGCCTTATTTCCACTGGAATGAGTGTTGATAAATCGAGGTAAACACTGTATATTTCGGCGCCTCGAATATCAGACTCATTGTTGAAAGGAGCACTTAGGTGGCCAATTCACCCCAAGCACGAAAAAGAGCGTCGCAGAACGAAAAACGTCGCACGCACAACGCCGGCCTGCGCTCCATGGTGCGCACTTATCTTAAAAAGACATATGCCGCCATTGAATCAGGTGAAGCTGAAGCAGCTCAAGCTGCCTACAATACGTTTGTCCCTATACTCGACCGTATCGCAGACAAAGGCATCATTCATAAGAATAAGGCTGCTCGCCACAAGAGCCGCCTGAATGCTCAGGTTAAGGCACTTTCAGCCAGCTAAGCACTTAATTCTTAAGATTAAAAAAAACCGGCTCTAGGCCGGTTTTTTTGTGGCGACCTCTTTAAGGTCGCTGTCTATGTTAAGGACACTGTCTAAAAATCTATCACGTATGCAAACTAAACCAACACTAGGTTATCACGGTGAATTAACTCTTCATCATCACAATAACCCAATATTTCAGTGATTAAATGGCTGCTCTTGCCAATAATCTGACGACTTTCAGACGCATTATAATTGGCAAGCCCCCGAGCAACATCACGCCCCGATTCATCCACACAGCGCACTAGATCACCTCGATGAAAATCACCCACAACTGACTTTACGCCCACGGGCAGCAGACTTTTACCCTGATCTTTGAGCACTCGAACTGCACCACTATCAAGTGTCAATGAACCCCTAACCTGCAAGCTACCGGCCAACCATTGTTTACGTGCAGCAATAGGCTCCTGTTCCGCTACTAACAGAGTGCCAAGCGTGTCTCCATTAGCCAGACAAGCCAGTACATTCTCTGCCCGACCACCGACTATCACCGTATTCGTACCTGAACGAGCCGCAAGCCTAGCGGCGGTAAGCTTAGTGATCATACCTCCACGGCCCAACCCACCAACACTACCTCCAGCCAAAGCATCTAATGCGGGATCTCCGGCTTTCCCTTGGGAAATGAGCTGCGCTCGGGAATTGCTACGTGGGTCGGCATCAAAAAGCCCATCTTGATCAGTAAGAATGACCAGCAGGTCTGCATCAATCAGATTTGCCACCATTGCCGCCAAGGTGTCGTTGTCACCAAAGCGGATTTGATCAGTCACGACTGTGTCATTCTCATTAATGATCGGCACGACGCCCAGATCAATTAACGTCTGCAGTGTATTTCGGGCATTGAGATAGCGCTCTCGATTAGAGAGGTCATCATGATCCAACAGAACTTGTGCAGTGTGACGGTCAAATTGCTGAAACTGAAATTCATAGGCCTGCACTAGGCCCATTTGACCGACTGCTGCCGCTGCTTGTAATTCATGGATGGATGAAGGCCGCTTACCCCAACCAAGCCGGGACATACCTTCGGCAACGGCTCCGGAGGACACCATCACCACCTCAATATTCTGATCAAGTAATGCTGCAACCTGTTCAACCCAGGCAGAAATACCCTCCCTGTCTAGGCCTCGACCATCCGCAGTCAGTAGTGCACTACCAATTTTTATTACCCAGCGCTTGGCATTTTTTACGATACTTCTATCACTCATATCGCTCATCACATATTGCTCATCACTATATAGCAGCTCTTACCTTAAGCAGCCCTGACCTTCAGCTCTTTAGCCGTTTTGCACCAGACTCAAGGGCTGTAAATAATCTCTACATCATGATCATCATCTTCGTCATCGAAGTCGTCATCATCCGAATCATCAGTTTTTGGGCGGCGGCGTAATGCCTCAATCCGATCACGCGCCTCGCTCTGCATCCGGCTTTGCAACTCTCGCTCATGCTCGGCAACTTCGGGGTCTTCTCGCTCCGCGTCCCAGCACTCTTCCAGTCGCTCCATGATATCCCAGCACAATTGTTCGGTTCCCTCAGATGCCAATGCGGATACCTGATAAATAGGACCTTCCCACTGCAGCTTTTCGATGACTTCTTGACAACGTTGCTCTCGCTCATCTTCAGGCAGCAGATCAATTTTATTCAATACCAGCCAACGCTCACGCCCCCAAAGGGTCGGGCTAAATTGGTCAAGTTCATTCTCAATAATATTCACGTTATCCGCAGGATCAGCACCATCACTCGGCATCATATCCACCAAGTGAAGCAATAGACGCGTTCTGGTCAGATGTTTCAGGAAACGGATACCCAAACCCGAACCTTTAGCAGCACCAGCCACCAAGCCTGGCACATCGGCAATGACAAAACTGCGATACCTCTGAGCCTGAACCACACCTAGATTTGGCACTAGTGTTGTAAAAGGATAATCCGCCACCTTTGGGCGTGCCGCTGATACAGCACGTATAAAGGTAGACTTCCCTGCGTTGGGCAACCCTAGCAGCCCAACATCTGCCAACACCTTCAGCTCCAACCTCAAATGTCGTAGTTCACCTTCTGTACCTGATGATGTTTTTCGTGGTGCACGGTTGGTGCTGGACTTAAAACGAGTGTTACCCAAACCATGGAAACCCCCTTTGGCCACCACCAATCGCTGACCAGCAGCGGTAATATCTCCAAGTACCTCTTCTGTATCCTCATCCATGATGGTGGTTCCAACAGGGACTTTTAGAACCAGATCATCTCCACCCCTGCCAGTACAATTTCTGGAACCACCAGCCTGGCCACTCTCGGCATTGAAGTTTCGCTGAAACCGATAGTCCACCAGTGTATTGAGATTTTCATCCCCTTCCAGGTAAACAC
>JBALVP010000003.1:0-30960 GCA_036961395.1 Porticoccus sp. | reverse complement strand
GGCTGCTGTAATCTCTCTCTAATAGGCGGATCTCTTGGCCACAAGACCGGCGGTGTTATTTCTCTAGCTCGTGCTGGCTGTGTCATACCATCATTAAGTTTAATACCACCCATCAAGCTCTCTAATGCTGAGCTAGTCACTTTACCTTCAAGCTGCACTAGGTAGGTTTTCTCCATTTTGAATTTTGGATCTGCAACCCGCGCCTGTAGTTGTCCATCATCAGATAGCAACAAGAGCCCCTCTGAGTCACGGTCAAGCCTGCCCACAGGGTAAATATTCGGAAGGTTCAAGTAACGCTTCAGGCCTGGGTGACCATCGTGGTCTAAAAATTGACTTAAAACGCCATAGGGTTTGTTGAACAACACGATATTAGCCATCACAGCTCCCGTTTAAAGATTTTAGGTACCCACATTAATGTCGCTGAATCCCGATAAAGGAGCTATTTGAAATATAGGGAGGAGGCGAACTGAGCAACCTTGATTCAAGGTATAGAGTTTCAATACTCCGAGCTTAAGACACTGAACTTGGACATCTGGTGCTGTAACAAGGGTAGTTTTCGCCAGTCATTCCACCGGCCCATTAATCTATGGGTGAATATTTTTATGACTCACTGGTCATTAATAGTGTCATTTTCTACATCTAAAGGGGGAGGCGGTAAATCATCATTTTGGGTGGTAGAGGCACCAATCGTTGAAATATTAGTGGCGTGTAAGCCTTTTTCACCTTCGACCAAATCATAGGTAACTTCTTGGCCAGCTTTCAAGGTTTTGTAGCCTTCCATGGTGATCGCTGAATAGTGAGCAAATATATCAGTGGTGCCGTCTGATGAGAGGATAAACCCGTATCCCTTGGCATTATTAAACCACTTAACAGTTCCTGTATGCATATTACAAACCTCGTGCTAGATAGTTTAATGATTAAAAACCATCCAGCTTAATGCTAATAGTTATTACATTCATGAACATCCATTGTACTGAGGCAACTTTTATCCACTTTCAGTTTCTATATCTATTCAATCGTTAAGTCAAGAGACAGAGAATACAGAAAAAATGAACATAACTGTATTAATACTATTAAAATGGAAGGTAAGAGAAGTCGTTAATTTATAGTGTGTGTATGGATATTAGATTAAATATTAGTCTTAGCAATAAAGATGATGAGCAAACAGGGCAACATGACAGTACTGCTGTTGTCGAAGAAGTTAAGCCAAAGCTCAAAAAGCCCCCGATGTATAAGGTGCTTATCTTTAACGATGACTATACGCCGATGGAGTTTGTTGTAGGGCTATTGGAAGGTTTCTTTCGTATGGGCCGTGAAACAGCGACAAAAGTCATGTTAAAAGTACATACGGAAGGAAAAGCAGTCTGCGGGGTATATACTCGAGATATTGCGGACACAAAGGCTGCACTAGTTAATCAATATGCCAGAGCCAATGAGCACCCTTTGCTCTGTGATATTGAGCCCACTGAAGATGATGATGAGCAGTAATTCAGGGTTAAAGGTGGTTGTATGTTAAGTAAAGAGCTTGAACGAACACTAAATAGCGCATTTAAAGGTGCCAGTGACAAACGCCATGAGTTCATGACGGTTGAACACTTACTTCTGGCTCTGCTGGACAACGAGTCAGCTATCAGTGTGCTTCATTCTTGTGGTGCTGATTTGAACATGTTGAGACGAGACCTCAATGAGTTTATTGAATCCACCACGCCGCTGATCCCCGAAGAACTTGAGGATAAAGATACTCAGCCAACTCTTGGGTTCCAGCGCGTACTACAACGTGCAGTTTTTCATGTCCAATCCTCAGGTAACAAGGAAGTGCAGGGTGCCAATGTATTGGTCGCCATCTTTAGTGAACAAGAAAGTCAGGCTATCTATTTTCTTCGATTGCAGAATGTTGCCAGAATTGATGTCGTGAATTACATATCACATGGGGTTTCTAAGTATGCTGACCAGTCAGAGCATCATGAAGGTGATGCCCACCATGATGAAGTTCAGCCCGAAACAGAATCTCCCGAACGAAGCCTGTTAGAACAGTTCACGACCAACCTGAATGAGCAAGCAAGCAAAGGTTATATTGATCCATTGGTAGGCCGAAGCCTTGAAATCGAGCGTGTTTCTCAAGTCTTGGCCCGTCGCCGCAAAAACAACCCCCTGTTAGTTGGTGAGGCCGGTGTCGGTAAGACGGCCATTGCTGAAGGCCTCGCCAAAATGATTATCGAAGAACAAGTGCCTGATGTACTCCTTGGCTCAGTGGTCTATGCGCTGGATCTTGGAGACTTGCTTGCTGGCACTAAATATCGGGGAGATTTCGAAAAACGCTTCAAAGGTGTTCTCGCTGAACTGATAGATCGAGACCACGCCATTCTCTTTATTGATGAAATTCATACCATTATTGGGGCTGGTGCGGCTTCAGGCGGGGTTATGGATGCATCAAACTTACTCAAGCCATTACTAACTTCCGGGAAAATCCGCTGCATAGGGTCTACGACCTATCAGGAATATCGCGGAATTTTTGAGAAAGACAGGGCTCTTTCTCGTCGTTTCCAAAAAGTTGATGTACCAGAGCCCACTGTCGAAGAAACGATTGATATTCTGAAAGGTCTTAAATCAAGATTTGAGGAACATCACCAACTTCGCTTCTCACAAGCAGCGCTAAAAACTGCTGCAGAACTTTCAGCACGTCATATAACAGATCGCTTCCTGCCCGATAAGGCTATTGATGTCATTGACGAAGCGGGTGCCTACCAACAATTACGGCCGGTATCAAAGCGTAAAAAAATTATTGGTGTACCTGAAGTTGAAGCTATTGTGGCAAAAATCGCCAGAATTCCCGCAAAAAGTGTGTCTTCTTCAGACAAGGAACAGCTAAGGGGTCTATCGGACAAACTGAAGATGGTTGTTTTTGGTCAGGATGAAGCCATTTCAGTACTCTCCACATCAATAAAACTAGCGCGTGCTGGCTTGAGAGAGGGTGATAAGCCCATAGGCTCATTCCTTTTTGCTGGCCCCACAGGGGTTGGTAAAACTGAGGTATCAAAACAACTGTCAGAAATCATGGGTATCGAGCTTCTGCGGTTTGATATGTCTGAATACATGGAGAGACATACTGTTTCTCGGCTCATTGGTGCCCCCCCTGGTTATGTTGGTTTTGATCAAGGCGGCCTGTTAACAGACGCGGTGACCAAAAGCCCCCATTCAGTCGTTCTTCTCGATGAGATTGAGAAGGCACATCCCGAAGTATTCAACCTGTTATTACAAGTCATGGATCATGGGACCCTGACTGATAACAACGGACGCAAGGCAGATTTTCGAAATGTTATTCTCATCATGACAACCAATGCGGGTTCTCAAGAAATGAGTCGAGCCTCCATCGGCTTTACCACTCAGGATCATGGCACTGATGGCATGGAAGCTATTAAGAAAGGATTTACCCCTGAATTCCGAAACCGTCTTGATGGCATCATTCAGTTCAAGCCTCTTGACAGTACCGTTATTCATACCGTAGTCGATAAGTTTTTAACTCAGTTACAACAACAACTCGATGAAAAGCATGTGGTGCTGGAAGTTGATGATGATGCAAGAGACTGGCTGGTGGAACATGGATACGATGAGAAAATGGGTGCCCGCCCCATGGAGCGTTTGATTCAGGAAAAAATCAAGAAAGCCCTTGCTGAAGAGGTGTTGTTTGGTGACTTGGCAAATGGTGGGGTAGTGAACGTCTCTGTATCAGATGGTGAGTTGTTGGTAGAAACCGAAACTGAAACAGCCTGAAAAAGATTTCAGGTCATTACCTAGCACGATAGGTGATGCGACCCTTGGAAAGATCATAAGGCGTTAATTCAACTTTCACTTTATCGCCCGTCAGGATACGGATGTAGTTTTTGCGCATTTTTCCAGAGATATGTGCAGTGACAACATGCCCATTTTCGAGTTTGACGCGGAAAGTAGTATTGGGAAGTGTATCAACCACTTCGCCTTCCATTTCAATTTGATCTTCTTTTGCCATAACCTTTACTTTCCCCAAACTGCATTTCTCTAGAACGTGGCGCATTCTGCCTGAAAACGAGGCAAAGTCAATCAGGCCTTACCCAATCTCCATCTATCAGAAGTTCCAGGGGTTGGAAGTTTGTCTTATAGGCCATTTTTTGGCTGTTTTCGATCCAGTACCCCAAATAGACATAGGGTAACTTCATCTGCTTTGCCAACATGATCTGAGCTAAAATGGCATAGGTTCCCAGGCTTCTCTTGGGGTGATCTGGTGAATAATAAACATAAATAGCCGATAGACCATTATCTAAGATATCGACGACACCAGCAGCAAGCAATTCATCCCCAAGCCGGATCTCTAGAATTTTGCTACCGCGCCAAAGGTTACTAATAAAATCTTTAAATTGAGAGCGTGAAGGGGGATACATATCGCCATCAGAGTGCCGCCTCTTAATGTAACTCTGATAGAGCGGATAGTGCTCTGATTCATCAATCTCTCGACGCACCCAAACACTTAAATCAGCATTCCGCTTATTGCACCGCCGTTGCTGACGGTTGGCCTTAAATTCATCGACCAATACCCTAGCAGAAATACAGGCATTACAACCCTCACAACGTGGGGTATAAACATAACGTCCACTTCGGCGAAACCCCAAACCTGAGAGCTGCGTGTACAAATGAGGTTCCATATCGATGGCAGGGTCGACAAACGCTGTAATAGCTTTCCGTCTTTTTAGATAGCTACAAGGGTGTGGCTCTGTTAAAAAAAGCCTTACAACTTGGACATCGGGTGTTATATCACGGGACATATTTATACTTTCACCGCAGTTGCTTCATTATAACTTAGACTCCATTTTCTGGAATTTTACACTGCCATTTGTCTGGCCATCTACATGGTTTATCGCCCAGAGCACCTAATTTAGCTAAAAATTTCTGGCGAGAAACATTAACTGCACCCATTGATAGCAAGTGTTCATTGCTCACTTGGCAATCAATTATTCCCTCTTCAGTATTCTGTTTCATCAACATAGCAAGCTGAACAAGGGCGACCTTTGAAGCATCTCGCTCCAAACTAAACATAGATTCCCCACAAAAAACGGCACCTATTAGAACACCATACAAACCGCCAACTAACTGCTCATTACGCCATATTTCAAGTGAATGGGCATAACCTTGTTGATGTAATTCAACATATGCTGCCTTCATTTCATCGGTAATCCAGGTTTCACCATACCCCTTCCTGCGTGGTGCTGCACACTGTGTCATGACAGATTCGAATTCTGTATCCAACCGAATATCCCAGTTCTTTTGGCGCAACACTTTTCGAAGAGAGCGAGAAATTCTTATATCTTCGGGGAAAATAACTGTTCTTGGATCGGGGGACCACCAAAGAAGAGGTTGGTCATCCTCATACCATGGGAAAATACCCTGACGGTATGCCGATATCAATGTGCTTGGTTCTAGGTTGCCCCCAACAGCCAAAAGGCCATCAGGATCAGCAAGCGCCAAGTCTGGGCAAGGAAAAATTGGATGCTCTAAATCGAGTAAGGCCAGATTCGTCACAAAAGGCTTTAACCCAACTCGTCGAGATATTTTTCTGCATCAAGCGCCGCCATACAGCCGGATCCAGCAGAAGTCACAGCCTGTCGATACACATGGTCTGCCACATCACCGGCAGCAAATACGCCGGGAACACTAACAGCAGTAGCATTCCCCTCGTTTCCACCCTGAACGGTGATATAGCCATTCTTCATGTCCAACTGATCGACAAAAATATCCGTATTAGGTTTGTGTCCAATTGCAATAAAAACGCCACTGACATCGATGTCTTTATCCGGACCCGATTGTGTACTCTTCAAAGCCAATCCCGTTACACCAGAGTCATCACCCAGCACTTCATCCAATGTGTAATTCCACAGGATATTAATATTGCCGTTTTCGGCACGCTCCCTAATTTTGTCTTGGAGAATTTTTTCCGAACGTAGCGAGTCACGACGATGAACCAGGGTCACCTCACTACAAATATTGGACAAATAAAGGGCTTCTTCAACGGCGGTATTACCACCACCAATAACGGCTACCTTCTTACCTCGGTAGAAAAAACCATCACAGGTCGCACAAGCACTGACACCTTTCCCCATATAGGCTTCTTCAGAAGGAAGCCCTAAGTACTGAGCAGAGGCACCGGTGCAAATAATCAAGGCATCACAGCTATAACTGTTGCTACCTTTAAGTTGAAAAGGACGCTGGTTAAGATCAACGCTATCAATATGATCAAAGATGATTTCTGTATCGAAGCGCTCAGCATGGGCCTGCATTCGCATCATCAAGTCTGGCCCCTGAACACCTTCTGCATCACCAGGCCAGTTATCCACATCGGTGGTGGTCGTCAGCTGTCCACCTTGCTGGATTCCAGTAATAATCACAGGATTAAGGTTAGCGCGCGCAGCATAGACGGCGGCTGTATAACCGGCGGGCCCAGACCCAAGAATGATCAATTTATGATGTTGTACGTCTGACATAACTACAGATTCCAAGGCTAAATAATTTTCTTTCGAGTCGTATATGTAGGCAACCATGATAATGAATGCCCGCGATGAGACAAAGCAGGATTTGCCTATCCTGTGAATTTAGTAAACTTATACCCACAGACTAACGATAAGAACCTACTATCGATACACTAGGTTATGTATCTAGCTGCATACAATGGCCATTACGCTGCTGGCATTTCAACCCGCGGCCATTACAATAGCGGTCAGTAGTGACGAACCTGGATGACGTCTTGAGCAGAGCTAAACAACCAAAAAAAACCACTGGCAAGAAATCTGAGCCGCAGCAACCTTCGCGCGGAAAACTGATTCTTAGGGAAGGGGCCCTGATCGGCTGGCTTGCGATCTGCGTCTATCTTCTTGTTGCTTTCATTACGCACTCTCCTGAAGATCCCGGTTGGTCCCACACTGGCAACATGGATCAGGTAAACAATGCTGCAGGACCTTTGGGTGCCTGGCTATCTGACGTATTTTTCTCCCTGCTTGGCTATATGTCTTATCTGTTCCCTGTCTTATTAGCATTGAGGGCATGGAATATATTTCGTATCCACCGGGAAGAGCACAGTGGTTTTGATGGTGTTGTATTTTCACTGAGAGTTCTTGGGCTTGTGCTTGTCATGGTCTGCGCAACCTCCCTGGCATCTCTCCATTATGGACATATACAGACTCAGTTACCCTTTGGCGTGGGTGGTATCCTAGGCACCTCTGTTTCGGTAGCCGCGGCATCAGCCTTTAATCATGTCGGAAGCACCCTTATTCTGTTGGCCATCTTTCTATTTGGTTTAACCGTATTTACCGACCTATCCTGGCTGGCACTTATCGATGGCTCCGGTCAAGCCACGCTACGGCTCCTTGAACTGATTCAACATAATATTGCGGCCCGCAAGGTTCGCCGGGCAGAAGAGAAAAAAACCGAACTGGCCCAACAACACCGCAAAGATATTAAAGCTAAGCAAGCAGCAAAAGAGGCGCTCAGAAAACCGCCTAGTATTCAACCACCAATTAAGAGGGTAACCCCAAGTCTTCGAGTCGAGAAAGAACGACAAACATCACTCTTCGAAGAACCGGTGGCTGGTGAGCTGCCGACGCTCAACCTACTGGATAAAGCAGATACAACAAAAGACAAAGGTTATTCGAAAGAGTCCCTTGAAGCCATGTCAAAACTGCTGGAGTTGAAACTTCAGGATTTTGGGATCAGTGCTGAAGTGGTAGAGGTTCTCCCCGGACCAGTAGTGACTTGTTTTGAAATTCAACCCGCTGCCGGTATTAAAGCTAGTCGAATTACAGGCCTGGCTAAGGATTTGGCTCGTTCACTGGCTCTTGTGAGCGTCCGTGTAGTAGAAGTCATTCCCGGTAAATCAGTGATGGGCATTGAAATTCCTAATGAGCACAGGGAAATGGTACGGCTTAGCGAAGTTTTATCGTCTGATGTCTACGAACAGGCAAAATCACCATTAACTCTGGCGCTAGGAAATGATATCTCGGGTACGCCGATGGTGGCAGATTTGGCCAAGATGCCTCACCTTTTGGTTGCAGGTACGACGGGTTCGGGAAAATCCGTGGGTATCAACGTCATGTTGCTGAGCCTGCTGTACAAATCTGGGCCTGATGATGTACGGCTGATTCTTGTCGACCCGAAAATGCTTGAATTGTCGGTGTATGAAGGTATCCCGCACCTCCTGACTCCAGTGATTACTGACATGAAAGACGCAGCCCGCGGACTTCGCTGGTGTGTCGGTGAAATGGAACGCCGATACAAATTGATGGCCGCACTTGGGGTTCGCAACCTCGCCGGATACAACAAGAAGGTGGCAGATGCTATCGCTGCTGGCAATCCAATCTCTGATCCTCTGTGGCAACCCGATGAGAATGCCAGTCTATTTGCAGAGGAGGGTGAAGGAGCTGTAGCACCTACACTTGAAAAACTACCCTATATTGTCGTTGTGATCGATGAATTTGCCGACATGATGATGATTGTCGGGAAGAAGGTTGAACAGCTCATTGCTCGCATTGCTCAGAAGGCGAGGGCAGCGGGAATACACTTAATCCTCGCCACTCAACGGCCCTCTGTTGATGTCATTACAGGGTTGATCAAAGCCAATGTTCCCAGCCGAATTGGCTTCCAGGTATCGTCTAAAATTGATTCCCGGACAATTCTCGATCAAGGTGGAGCAGAACAACTACTGGGCCATGGAGACATGCTGTACCTACCACCGGGTACCAGTGTCCCTATTCGAATTCACGGCGCATTTGTGGATGATCATGAAGTCCATAAAGTCGTGGCTGACTGGAAGTCTCGAGGTGAACCCTCATACCTTGATGAAATCACCGATGAGCAAACCACCAGTAATATACCCGTGCCCGGTTACACTAGCGAAGGTGGTGAGGGCTCAAGTGATACGGAATCTGATCCTCTTTATGATGAAGCCGTCGCCTTTGTGCTACAAACTCGCAAGGCATCCATTTCATCCGTACAACGAAAACTGCGTATTGGTTACAACCGTGCAGCAAGACTAGTCGAACAGATGGAAGCATCCGGTGTTGTCAGTGAAATGGGCACCAACGGCAACCGTGAAGTCTTAGCACCTGGACTCGATCGTTCATGAATAAATTACTCTTCGGTTTACTGTTTAGTTGTTATGGGATACTCGTATCAGCCCAAATGTACGCAGGGGGGCTACCGGGAGGAGGTAGCGAACTGCGCCAACTGCTAACCAACATAAACACCTTGAACACTTCATTTCAGCAAACAGTTTATTCCTCAGATACCACTGTAATACAACAAACTTCGGGACAACTACACGCTGCCAGACCTGGAAAAGTTCGCTGGCAGACGGAACCACCCATGGAGCAGCTACTGGTATCCGATGGTGAAACCTTGTGGATTTACGACCCTGACCTAGAACAGGTCACCATAAAACCCTTCAATCAGGATTTATCTAAAACACCGGCCATTCTGTTTATAGGTAACCTAGACACACTTGAGCAAACCTATAAAATTTATATCGAGCAAGCTGAGGTCATTAGTTTCAGTCTTATCCCCATTGCCGATGACAGCCTCTATGAAAAAGTGGCCCTTAGTTTTAGTGGGAAAACCCCCACGACTATGGCCCTATGGGACAGCCTGGGGCAGAAAACTGAAATCAAATTCTCCAGCACCACCTTAAACGAATCCATAGATCCAGCCCTGTTTAGTTTTGAACCACCCGAGGGTGTAGATATTCTCCGCGATGAGTAGAGACCTTTTCAGCCAAGATGTTTACCAACCACTCGCATCCAGAATGCGCCCTCGTCTTCTGGATGAATTCGCAGGGCAGGAACATCTTGTCGGGGAGGGGAAGCCCCTGCGTGAAGCCATTCAGTCCGGACAGCTGCACTCTATGGTTTTCTGGGGCCCACCTGGCGTCGGGAAAACCACATTAGCCACCATTATTGCCGATTCTGTGGATGCTCACCTTGAATCACTCTCCGCTGTTCTCTCAGGTGTTAAGGAAATCAGAGCTGCCGTGGCCCGTGCTCAAGAAGAGAGAGACTCCCGCGGCCGTCAGACCATACTATTTGTGGATGAAGTTCATCGCTTCAACAAATCCCAACAGGATGCATTTCTTCCTTTTGTAGAAAACGGCACCATTATCTTGATAGGGGCCACCACAGAAAATCCGTCATTTGAGTTGAATAATGCGCTACTTTCCCGCTGCCGGGTCTACATACTACGCAGCCTGGAAACACAAGATATCACCCGAGTTATTCATGCTGCCCTCAATGATTCAGAACACGGGATTGGAAACCAAAAACTACACATTACTGATGAAGCACTTGAGTTGTTGGCAGCGGCAGCTGATGGCGATGCAAGAACAGCGCTTAATCTATTGGAAATTGCCAGCGACCTCAGTAACGATGGATCGATCAACAAAGACGATCTCGAAGAAGTATTAGTTGGCGGCACTCGACGATTTGATAAGGGTGGAGAGTATTTTTACGATCAAATATCTGCCTTACACAAGGCGGTGAGAGGCTCGTCGCCGGATGCGGCTCTTTACTGGTTTGCACGAATGATTGATGGTGGTTGTGACCCTCTATACATCGCCCGAAGGGTGGTTAGAATGGCCAGTGAAGACATTGGCAATGCTGACCCTCGGGCATCATCTATAGCACTCAATGCATGGGAAATTCAGGAACGTCTTGGTAGCCCCGAAGGAGAACTCAGTATTGCTCAGGCAATCTTGTATTTGGCGTCAGCCCCTAAGAGTAATGCGGTCTACGCTGCTTATAATGCAGTGCTGGCAGACGTAAAGAAAATGCCCACCTTCGATGTGCCTCTCCACTTGCGTAATGCACCCACCAAACTGATGAAAGAACTGGATTACGGCTCGGAATATCGCTATGCCCACGATGAACCGGGTGCCTTTGCGGCAGGCGAAAATTACTTCCCTGAAGCATTGGCTGATACACGTTATTATCTCCCCTCAAATCGAGGGCTTGAGCAAAAAATTTCTGACAAACTGGCTCACTTGATTGAACTGAATAAACATAGCCCCCAGCAACGCTATAAAAAAGGAACAGACAGTGCCTCTGATTAAAGCCAAGATAGCTAGGGCACCGTGCCTAGAGAAGCAGATAACACTTTGCACTCAGAATATAATCAATCAGGAATTATCCTCATGCAATGGTTAGCAGTGGCGTTGGGTGGTGCACTGGGCGCAATGGGACGTTTTGGTGTTAATGCCGTCATCTTTCCAGTACTCGGTGGCCGATTTCCAATAGGTACCTTGGTCGTGAATGTAGGGGGCAGTGTGTTAATGGGCCTGTTCTACGTCTTAATTATTGAGAGAGGTGTCTTGCCTGCCGAATTACGAAACCTACTGATGGTGGGGTTTCTTGGCGCCTTCACAACCTTCTCAACCTTCTCGCTTGATACCCTCGCTTTGTGGCAAAATGGCCACTTTGCACTGGCGGCAGTTTACGTCGTGCTAAATGTCGTGTTGTGCCTGGCTGGAACGCTGGGCGCAATTGTTTTGACCCGTTTATTTTAGGAAGTCCCTTTCTCCATGTTGGATCCAAAACTTGTTCGATCTGAACCTGAAACAATCGCTGCGGCACTTTCTGTCCGTGGGTTTTCTCTGGATGTTGAAAAATTAATCCAGCTGGAAATCCAACGACGTGATTTACAAGATAAAGCCCAGTCCTTGCAATCTGAACGTAACGCCTACGCTAAATCTATGGGCAAACAGATCGGCGAAGCTAAAAGCAAGGGAGAAGACATCACGCCACTGAAAGAAAAGGGCGAGGGGTTAAAGAAAGCCTGCATTCAGGCCGAAGATGAATTATCAAATATTCAGCAGCAGCTGGACAGCTACCTCAACGCTGTTCCTAATATTCCAGATGCCGAAGTTCCTGTAGGCACTACTGAAGATGATAATGTGGAAATTCGCCGCTGGGGAGAACCACGTCACTTTGATTTTGAGGTGCTAGACCACGTGGATCTCGGTGCCAACTGCGGCCAGCTGGATTTTGAAACCGCGACAAAAATTACCGGATCCAGATTTGCCGTCATGCGTGGTGGTATCGCTCGCCTGCATCGAGCGCTGATTCAACTCATGCTTGATACCCATGTGGCCGAACATGGTTACCAGGAAATTAATGTCCCTTATATCGTGAATAGCGACTCACTATTCGGCACCGGGCAGCTACCGAAATTTGAGGAAGAGCTCTTTAAACTGCAGGATGACCGAGGCTTTTACTTAATTCCCACAGCTGAAGTACCGGTCACAAATATCTTCCGTGATGAGATTGTAGACGCAGATAGCATGCCAGTGAAATTCACTTGCCATACACCCTGCTTTCGAAGTGAGGCGGGTAGCTATGGTAAAGATACCCGAGGAATGATTCGGCAGCACCAATTTGAAAAAGTTGAGATGGTGCAGTTCGTCAAACCTGAAGAATCTACAGAGACATTGGAAAAGCTGACGGGCCATGCTGAGGCTATCCTTCAAAAACTGGGTCTGCCCTACAAAACAGTCATTCTCTGTGGTGGTGACCTGGGCTTTTCCTCTGCACGTACTTACGATATTGAGGTCTGGTTACCTTCACAGGGTCGTTATAGGGAAATTTCCTCCTGCAGTAACTTCCGTGACTTCCAAGCTCGCCGGCTCAAAGCACGTTGGCGCAACCCAGAAACAGGCAAGCCTGAACTGTTACATACATTAAACGGGTCAGGGCTAGCTGTAGGCCGGACATTAGTTGCTGTACTGGAAAATTATCAGCAAGCTGATGGCAGCATCGCCATCCCTGAAGCACTAATGCCATATATGGCGGGCCAAGCCCAAATTGGCTAACACACAATACTAGGCGCTTTCTAATTAATGAGGGTTTTAACCTCTGCAATATCGATAGCTCTGGTACAACAACCCCATAGCGCATATTTATTGGTGATGTTGATCCATTACGGCATAAACTTCTGACCAGAAATATTTGTAGAGTAATCCCCAGCTATTAAAGGAAGTTCCCATGTCCTACGACTATGACTTATTTGTGATTGGTGCCGGTTCGGGTGGCGTTAGAACAGCCCGCATGTGCTCTCAGCAAGGTTTGCGTGTAGCCATAGCAGAATCTCAATATCTGGGTGGAACCTGTGTCAACGTAGGTTGTGTACCAAAAAAATTGTTTGTTTATGCCTCCGCCTTTGCAGAAGAGTTTCGTGCTGCGGCAGGCTTTGGTTGGCATGTTGGCGAGACACATTTCGACTGGCCAACCCTAAGGGATAACAAAAACCGTGAAATTGAGCGACTTAATGGCATCTATGGTAACTTGCTGGACAACGCCAATGTCACCTTAGTAGAGGGTAGGGGAGCTATCATCAACCCTCACACAGTTGAAGTGAATGGCCAACAATATAGCTGTGCAAAGATCTTAATCGCTACTGGCGGCATACCATACGTCCCAGATTTTCCCGGCAGTGAGCTGGCCATTACCTCTAATGAAGCATTTTACCTTGATGATATCCCCAAACGAATAGTCATTGTAGGGGGCGGGTATATTGCTGTGGAGTTCGCGGGAATCTTTAATGGGCTCGGTGTGGAGACTCATTTAGTTTATCGCGGACCATTATTTCTACGGGGTTTCGATGATGACCTACGTCATGTGCTTAAAGAAGAAATTGAACACCAAGGTATCCACTTACATTTCTCCACAAATATCGAAAAAATAACTCAGCTAGAAGACTCGTCCTATCGTGTGGCGCTCAACAATGATGAATCACTTGATGCCGGTCTCGTTATGTATGCCACAGGCCGTCGACCCAATACAGAGGGGCTTGGACTTGAGAATACTGCTGTACAGACACGACCCAACGGTTCAGTGGTCGTAGACGATCATTTTCAAACGGATGATCCCTCTATCTACGCCCTGGGCGATGTTATCGGTCGCGTAGAGTTAACGCCTGTCGCTATTGCCGAAGGCATGGCGCTAACCAAAACCCTCACAACCGGTGTATCCAGCTCAATTGACTACAGCAACATACCTACGGCTGTCTTCAGTCAACCCAATACCGCATCCGTTGGTTTAACTGAGCAACAGGCCATAGACCAATACAGTGATGATTTATCGATCTTTCGTAGCCACTTCAGACCAATGAAAGAAACACTCGCCGGTGGTGATGGCAAAATGTTTATGAAATTGATAGTAGTGAAAAGTACCGACCTAGTCGTGGGCTGTCACATGGTGGGAGAGGGAGCTGGTGAAATCATTCAAGGTATTGCGATTGCCATAAAAGCCGGTGCCACAAAATCTGACTTTGATGCCACCATCGGTATTCATCCAACGGCCGCTGAAGAATTCGTCACTATGAGAGGATAGGGATGTGTCGTCACATTTCTCCCTTTTGAGGTTCAAACGGCATACCACAATGCCAAACATCGATATAATCTATTAGAAATACAGCCTAACTGACTGATATTAATGGGTTATATCAAACACAGATATGGATTATGTTAAATAGCTAGAGGGCGAGCTTGAGAGACAAATCCCGCTTACAGCCCACCTCGGAACTTCTCGGTAGAGACACCCCAATAAAACCGTTCAATCTGTACTTTCACCCCTTCAATATCGACATGCAGCATTAAAGAAACAACTACCCATACTCACAACCTTGTGGCAACCATACTCAACACCTCATTATTAATTGAGATAGCCTGTGCGCACCCAACAAAGAACCCAGGGCTTAGCCTTATCAATAGCAGTGATGCTAACAAACTCCTTACCCCGATATAGCCACACACTTAGAGCTGAAATGTGAATACACATTACCAATGAAAGGGCTTTGACTGAAAGGTGCCAGTGTTATTTCGCAAGCTGCAGCTATATCAATCCTAGAGATTCCATTCCACACCTTATGTGATTTGTACGTATAACTTGCAGCCAAAGTGATTGGCCTAACACTACAGCTGTACCTGTAGGTTAACAAAACTCCAACCATTCTAGCCTCACCAAAGACTGCGCATAATGTATATTATGTTAAATCGACAATTGGGAGGAGGAAAGACACGCTTACCCCACTACAAGGAATCAGTTAAGGGATAAGTATGGAAACCAATCCATCTGAATGGGATTTTAGAACGCTACGAATCAGAGCAAGATTAACCAAAACCGAATGTGCCAAATTTCTTAGCAGATCCATCAAGACCATCGAACGATAGGAGAAAACAAAACCACCTCTACATTAAGCAGCTAAAACAAGAAATTAGACGCATGGTAAGAAGCAACCAAGACTGAACAAACCAGCTATAAAATTATCTATCTCGATGACTACAGGCAGAAATATATAGGTTAGCGAATAAGATTTTCGCTCTTTAATGAACAGCAAATACTAACGAAACATAGCCTTAGCAAACGATCCATTTTCATTCATATGGCGAGCATACAAAAGCAGTTCGGCTTGAGCCTCCCCCCTGGTCAAAAATGGTCCTAACACCGGAACTTCACGGGTTGCGAAAAACCATTGGTTGTCTACACTGAAAAATCGTTCGGATTGAAAATACAGCTTTTCAGGTTCCCCTTTACGCTGAGTCATTAAAATATGCCTCCAACAGGCCGTGTTATATTAGTATAGACCTAATATGTTGAAATTCCAGCTCTAATCTAAACTGACAAATACCGGTACTAGTACAAATTAGTAGTGGCTGCGTGTGGTAGCCCTACTCCGATTAGATTCTGACAGCATGGGCCCACCACATTAACGCCGCGTTAACTGCGCGAGCCGAAGGCGAGTCTGATTGAACGCTTGATTAAAATAATTATGGTTCATTGAAAAACTAAGGAGTTAAAGCAGGAATGAGTAACCGCTTATTAAGGATCCTGTGGCTCCTGATCTAGGTGGCTGGTGGTCAAAGACTTAGCCCCTCATCCGCTTCGCTCCCTGCCCCCTCTACACGAGGGGAAGTAAATCGTTACTTAGAACTAAACAGCGATACCACTCACATTATTCTCAATATGCTGTCCAACTAAAGATACAGCCCTAATGAAACTGGGCTCACCTTCAACTTCATAGTTCACACTTTTTAAAAGACCAGATAGTCGGGTAAAAAACTTGCGTACAGATTCCCTGTCGGGGAAATCATATTCACGACTAATGGCGTCAATTACTTGGACTTGTAGAAATTTTTGTCTTTCAAGAGAACTGGAGGCGTCGACAGGATCAAAAGCATCCTGCTGCAAATAAACAATATCGAGCAATTGAGCTTTGTGATAGGTAATGTAATCATCTAAAGAAACTCCCTCTTCTCCTGTCACCTGCATCATTCTGGCAATTTCATCGCCCCGAATCATAAGTTTTTGAAGCTTAGCGACTCTCTTACCCCACTCTTTTCCAAGAAACTCCTCATACCACCGCTCTAACTGATTATGATAACGAGACCAAGAAATCAGTGGGTCAATAGCTGGATATGCTCGGCGGTAAGCACGTTCACGAGATAATCCAAGGAAGGTTTTTACAGACCTTAGCGTAGACTGAGTAACAGGCTCATCAAAATTTCCACCTGCTGGAGAAACCGTGCCTATTAAGGTCAGACTACCGGTTCTGCCATCTTCATGACGAATCACCCCTGATCTCTCGTACAGAGTACGAATGGTAGAGTCTAGGTATGCTGGAAAGGCTTCTTCTCCGGGTATTTCCTCTAATCGTCCCGATGTTTCTCTCATTGCCTGTGCCCAACGAGATGTGGAATCAGCCAGCAGTAATACATTCAAGCCCATTTGTTGGTAATACTCACCCAATGTGATGCCCGTGTATATTGATGCTTCACGGGCTGCCACTGGCATGGAGGAGGTATTACAGATCAGTATGGTGCGCTCCATCAGTGAGTTCCCCGTGCGAGGATCCTTGAGCTGGGGGAATTCAGTTATAGTTTCAACCACCTCTCCAGCTCGCTCACCACATGCGACAATAACAACCACATCAACATCGGAGTGCTTCGAAATCAAGTGTTGGAGGACGGTTTTACCTGCACCAAAGGGCCCGGGAATACAGGCTGTTCCACCTTTAGCAATAGGGAAAAAAGTATCTACAATTCTTTGGCCAGTAATTAGTGGCCGTGTTGGGTAAAGTCGTTCCGTACTACCCCCTTGCAATTGCTTATAACTCAATGACTGACGGACCGGCCAGCTCTGCTGTAAAGCCACTGAGTGCAAATTACCTTCTAGATCCCTAAGTTGGGCCACATCGTCAGTTACTCGATGATTTCCTGCATGTAGCCATTCTAGTATCAGCACGCCCTCAAGATTAAAGGGCACCATAATATGGTGACTAAAACTTCCCTCCTGAACTGAGCCAAGGATATCACCAGAACGAACTTTTTCACCAATATGACACCTTGGTTCAAAATGCCATAACTTCTCTGTGTTCAAGGGTGCAAGATCCACCCCTTTAGGTAAAAAAAAGCCATGCTCACCTGCAATGTTTTCTAACGGGTTTTGAAGACCATCAAACACCTGCCCTAAAAGACCAGGCCCCAACTTTATAGATAGAGAGCTACCCGTCTGCTCAACCCCATCATTAATTGCTAAGCCTTTTGTATCCTCAAATACCTGAGCATCTGCCTGCTTGCCCTGCACCCGGAGGACTTCAGCTTTCAAGCGTTCCTCAGGGGCAGATTGAGGTATTACATAGATAACCTCATTTTTCACCAAGGGTTGCGACCCCGTTGATTCAATCGTAATTAAACCATCTTGTATCGCCACAACTCGGGCACTTAACTGCGAATTACTGCCTTTGCTCATGATTTTATGATCTTCTTATTTATCTGTTTATTCATCAACTCATCAGCACCGCTAACTATTTCTCCAACAGCGGTGTTTAGTCTTTCACTAGCGGCATCTACGTTAAAAGCTCGATAGTCCACTGCCAACTGCCAACGAAAAACATAGAAGGCAATACTGCTGAAATCAAACCAATGATTTTGTTGTCGCTTCCCTGCACTGACCCACAGCTGCTCATAAAAATTACGTGTAAACCGTTCCGGTGAATGCATCAACTCAGTAGGCATATCATTAAGTTCGGGTACCTCACCAGATACCCCAAAATCACTCACATCCCAATGTTTGCAAAGTTCCTCAGCACATGGATGCAAGGCCCAGCGATGCTTAAGGTCAAATGCCTGCGATGCGTTATAGCCTGCCGAGCGAAATCTCATTGCAGTCAACACCGTACGTAAATAAAAATACCTATCGATAAACTGCTGAAACTCAGGGCAGTCTTTACGTTTTTGTAGATCGCGCCACCAACACGTAAGTCGATGCCTATCAATCGTCACCTTATGCTGGATAGCGAGGGTCAGCTTTAAAATGCCCATAATGTCGCGACGGTCTTGTTCAGCTAGGAGCTTAAGTCTTTCATGCAGTGTTATCTTGGTAAGAAGTGGCGTACTACTGTCAATCATATCCAAAGCGGGCAAACTGGACGACACCATAATAAAGCTAGACTGCTGCAGCGAAGGGGAAGCAAATAGTTCTCGCCCTACCTGTAACTCAGACGCGATCTTAACGGTGTCTTTGTCGATCCCGCTTATCATTTAGTGGGAAACCCCTTGAAGAAGATCTCTAAATTTTGGTTGTAAATGCTCGAGCAACAGATCACTAAGGCTGTTCTCACTCAGGTCAATATCCATACCCTGATCTTTCAATCTCAACCGCAACCCATGTTGCTTATGACGCCCTAATGTCAGCTCAACACCTTGACTAAACATCTCATGTGAAACCTCGAGAACCAGTGTATTTAATTCATCTTTATCGATTTCATTTTCACTTGTCTCTGGGAACAAAATTTCCACATCCCCTTCGAGTTTCACACCCGCATTACGGCACGCCTGAACAACCAATGACTGTAATAAATGCTGCAGAACACCCGGTGTTTGTATGGTTTCCGAAACTAGGCGCTGGATTTCACTACCAAAATTACTCAGCAGCTCGTCCTGTAGATTTAGTGCTGTATCTCGTGCAGCCTGATGTAATGCATTGAGCGTTCCACTTCGTAGTGCCTCAGCATTTTTTTCAGCGTCAGAATGTAATTTCTGCGCCTCTTCTTGAGCCTGATTTAAAATCCAATCCGCGCGCTTTTGTGCCTCATAGACCAAACGGGCAGCCTCTTCCTGCCCCTGTTTTATACCATCGTCACGTAATTTGGCAATCAATGCTTCGACACCGGTCGATGTTTCAATTTGATCTTTATGATTATTTTTCATAGGACTACCCGGCTACACCTGGTATACCGTCGCTGATGACCAGAGCAAAAATAAAGGCAAACACTGCAAAGCCTTCGACGATAGCTGCAGGGGCCACGGCAAGACCGAATAACTCAGGTTTTGATTTGGCCACTTGGATAGCAACGGCACAACAACGCCCCTGTCGCAATGCACTGTATAAAAGCGTCGTACCCACAAGACCTCCGATTGCCAACAGCGCAGGGGCGTTCTCCACCGTCACCACTCTGTTTAGTGTCAGCATCACCACAATGCCATAAATTGTCTGCGATGACGGCATTGCAGAAATCCCAACCAGTCGCCCATGTCCGCTCTCAACCTCAAGCATTGCCCCACAAGCAGCCTGCCCTGCCGTTGCACAACCAATGATGCTGCCGATAGCACCGAGAGCCAGAGGTGCATAAAGTCCAGCCCACCCCAAGGTGATCATTGTCAATTCCATACTGCTAACTCCCGTTTTTTATAGGGTTTAAAAGGGTAGCCTTCATCACTTAAACTCCAGTGATAGAATTCAATAAAATTAAGACGTAACCCGTGTACAACACCGCTGACCACAGCCAACACCAAATTAAGACTATGACCTAACAACCAAACCAAACCGGCCAAAATAAAGCCATAATCGGGCATACTGGAGTTTAACTGTGAGGCGAATTCATTACAGGTCACGGCCAATGAAGCACTGGCTAACCCGAGGGCAAATAATCGTAAATAACTTAACACATCACCAAATGCCTTGGAGATATCTGCGAGACTAATAACCCCCAGACCAATCCGGCGCATCACATCAACAACACTGTTGACGGGCTTCGGGTAACTATTCCAAATGACCAGCAATGTTCCGGCAATAATCAGCCAAAAATACGCTGTGGTGTACAGTGGGCCTGAATTATCAAGGGTAGAGAATGCCCCCTGAAGCCATAGGATCAATAAACATAGAACAATCAGCATCCAGCCGAGATGCCAATCACTTCGAGGTGAGCCACGAAGATGCCAAGCACCAATACCGTTGGCCAACAATAAGTGTGCCGCGCCTACAATTACCGACAGACTTAACATTTGATCGAAATTATTAATATCCAAAAGTTGTAACTGTGCCAACCCTTCATTGTACGGCGCAAGCCCAAAATAGCTGCCACAAAGAACGCCATAGCTCATGGAAACAAAGCCGATAACCGCGCCCAATAAGCGCATCCGTTTGCCTTTGTCGGTCTTCCCCAGCTTACGCCAACCAAGCGCTAATCCAACAAGTAGTAGCAGAGCATAGCCTGCATCAGCAAGAATCATGGCAAAAAATATTGCAAAGGAAAAAAACAACACACTTGATGGATCCCAAGCACTATATGCAGGCGTCTGATAGAACTGCACCAAATCCTCTCCTGCAGAAAGGGCTGCATTGTTCTTTAGCAACGTGGGAGGGAAGCTTGCAGCCTTGTTTTCAAACACAAGTACGCAACCCTGTTTACGTGCGAACAGCTCCATCTCCTCTCTATGTTCCACGGGTACCCAGCCATCAATCATGAACAACTCGTCCATGACCACACAGTGATTTTTCGCCTGCTCTCTATCTTGACTATCGAGGGATGCCGCCAAGTGCTTGGAAAGATATGGCAACCAGCGCGTATAATTATGGCGCTGCATTTGTAGCTCATCCCAAGCCACTTGCAGCTCATACCGCTGAGCCTTCAATTCATTCAAAGGTATTGAGCCTGTTTCCGTACGGGCCACAGGCATACTTCCAGGCTCAGGCTCTTCTGGAGCCAACACAAGCACGTAGTTGATTCTTTCATCTTGATTGACGATAGCCCAATTAAGATCTGATTCTCTTACACGCTCAAGCTTGTAGTTTGGCACTTGGTAAAACCAGCATCGTTGATGACCAAAAACACCCTGTTCTGGAAACTTAAAGTCTCCCCATGGTATGAGGTTATCAATACGGTGTTCCAAGTGTTCAAGTTGGTTTGACAGCTCTGCTGAGCCTGTATGATTATCGAGAATATCTGCTACTAGCGCATCCAAGGACTCTGTAGGCTCACCTTGCTCTTGATGCCGTTTTTGAGGGGCGTCTAATAAGTATCTTAGCGCTTTTTGTAAGGGTGTATTTGTTATTGAGTGACCACTGCCCTGTAACTTTTTGGCGATACTGTCTGGTGAAACGCCAGTTAGGTGACAACAACCCAGCACCTGTAATGTTTCCAGAATCGTAGCCTGCTCAGTTATTGCTCCTATCAGCCTGATTGAAGAGAGAGGAACAATACTCAAAACACCCTCTCCCGGACTTTCTTGACGAGCTGGGCTTTTGCCAATTTTGATCTTACCACCGCGCCAGTGGCTTCATCCGACAGGTAAATTTTAATTTTTCGACAGTCCTCTTCGGCATCGGGAATCAACACCGTCTCAAACAGGTTTATACGCTGTGTGGTTTTGGTTATAGCGATCCCTAGCAAACGGCCGCGTTCTGCCAGAGTTTTTAACTGCAACTGAGTTTCTACAAGCTTTCGGGCACAACCTAACGCAAATTCAAGCCAATCTGGCGTGGTAAAAAAGTCATAATCAATCAGATCAAAATCTACGCGCTCTAGTGTCGGCAGTGCGATACCGGCAACATTTTCCCAGGAAATCTGTAAATCACTGACCTTGAGCATGCGATTTATGTGCAATTTTGCACAGCCCATCATTGATAGCTGAGATGTCATAGATTGGCGATGGGTATTAAGGCGCTGCTCCCCTTCCCTAAGATCACTATGCAATTGCCCTTTAACTTCGAGCAACTGGGAGCGACGTAGCTTTAAAGCGGGTAGAAATTGATGGTAGGTATCCAAATCCTGCGAGATCCGCCGTAGTTCACTTTTGTTAAAACGTAACTTACTCATACAATGTCTTCAGACACGCTTGTATTAGCAAGATTTTCCTTAATAGGAAAATACTCATCGATCAATTCTTGTTTTATCAATAATTCAACCGGATCAAAGTAATCTGCCATCATTACCCAACAGAGATCGAGAGCCTGTTCAAGAGTAAGGTTTACGTCGATAGGTAGTAACTCTTTACGAAATGTTTTGGCAAATTCAAGCAGGCGCTTGTCATAATTACCGAGGTCAAAAGCCATTGCCTGTTTTCGTTCTGCGGCAACAGCTTCGGAGTATAGCCGAATCATTGCACTCATAACTTGGGCGTGATCTTCACGAGTGACCTTTCCTACAACCATTTGTTTCAAACGGGATAAAGAGGCGAAGGGGTCAATCAAACCATCGCGTAGATAATACTGACCTTCAGTTATATAACCTGTGTTATCAGGTACAGGGTGAGTAATATCATCTCCAGGCATCGTTGTTACACCCAAGATTGTCACCGAACCTGCACCCCGAAAATCGCAGGCTTTTTCATAACGTCTCGCGAGCTGACTGTATAGGTCACCGGTATAACCACGATTAGATGGAATTTGCTCCATACTAATAGCAACTTCCTTAAGGGCATCTGCAAACGCTGTCATGTCGGTCAGCAAAACCAGAACACGCTTGCTTTCTTCTACAGCAAAACGTTCAGCCAATGCTAAGGCCATATCTGGAACTAACAATGCCTCAGCCACAGGGTCAGAGGCAAGATGCGTAAACATAACGGTTCGGGATGAAGCACCTGAATTTTCAAAGGCTGTTCTGAAATAGTGGTAGTCGTCATATAGAAGAGCAATACCACCAAATATGATGATATCAGCATCAGCTTGGCTCCCAATGCGAGCGAGTAGCTGATTATAGGGTTCACCGGCCGCAGTAAAAATGGGTAGTTTTTGGCTTTCTACCAATGAATTAAACAGGTCAATCATTGGAATATTGGTACGTATTAGTTTTGAAGCTAGCACCCGGCGGACAGGATTAATATTTGGGCCCGCCACTGGCACCTTATTATCCTGATCGAGTCCTGACAAACCGTCCCTTGGTTTTCCTGCCCCATCAAAAATTCGACCCAATACATTTGCAGAGTAGGTCACTTGCAAAGGTTGGCCTGGAAAGCTGACAGTTGATGCAGTGGAAATACCATTAGTCCCACCGAAAACCTGTAATGAAATGAGATCGCCCTTTAAGCGGATGATTTGTGCAGTAGCTTGGGAGCGGTTTGGGCTATCAATTATCGACAGATCTCCTAGACGCAATTGACCAGCAAAGGCGTTCTCGGTAAGACCCGCGACCTCTAGAGAAACAATATTGCCTACTATTGAAACGATGCTTGTATGTTTAATCAAAAATCAGTCTCCAGATCCCATAGCGCACCTTCACAACTATTAAATGGCAGCATGAAAAGACCAGCACTTAAAAGTGGATGAGAACATTGAAAATACGATACGCAAGATTGCTATCATGACCCAAAAGAATTAACTTTTTTAAATATGTTACAGAAACGTCTAGAGCAATAGTATAAAGCCTACCACACGCACCTACAGAAGCATGCAGCACACTCTTAGTCGATCAATAGCAATAGACTCAAAAGATACAGTAAACTAATTCACTGGTAATACATACGTTTTCGCTGAAATATCCAGCTTTCTAATCGCGGTATGAGCTGTAGCCGTTTTAGCGAGTGCCTTCTTCGTTGTAGCCTTTGCTACGGCTGCTTTCTTGGGGCGACCTGGCCCACATTTTTTCGTAGACTCTTTTTAGGCTCACTGGCCAAAAGCGGTTACCTTGTCGGCACCACCCCCAAGTCAAGAGCATATGCCCCGAGGCGGTCAATATTGGCGGTCATTCCAGACAGGAAATCCCCTCCCGGTGGCCGGTTTCCCATTGGCCTGAAGACCACCGCCTCAACGCCCTGCTGCTTGAGTCTGGCCCGTGTTTCAGGCAGTGGCTCATCTTCCCAAAGCATGATCTCCGCCGGATGTTGCTTGAGCAGGGCATCCAGCTCTAACCAGTCCTGTGTAGAGGGAAGCTGATCAGGTTCCCAGTGCAGGGCACGGCCATTGAATTTGTAGCGACGCTCCAAATATTGGTATACGGGGTGTGAGTACAGTACTGGGGCACCATTGAGGTGGCTGCCCAGCTTCATTAGCTGGACATCCATGTCTGTAAGCCGGTCGATCAATTCAGCCTTACGCGCTGCTATGTTATCCGCCAGCTGTGGCAATTTCGTGGCTAACACAGCAGCAATCGCCCGCACTTGTTGTAAATAGAGGCTCAGGTCTAGCCACACCGTAAATTCGACGCCATCATGGCTGTGATCGCCCTCGGGGCCGTGACTGTGAGCGGGCCCGGTGTCAGCCGCAATCAACCGGTCAGCAAAAGTGCGAGAGGTATCCACCAGACGATTTTCGGGCAGGCTTGCTCGAGACAGCCAGCGGGCATAATTGGCGCCATTCAATAAAATCAGGTCAGCCTGCTGATAAGCTGCAACAGTATTAAAGTCCGGCTGCCAAAAAGCCGGATCGACAACGCCCGGCGCGGGGAACCGCACCTCGGCCCCCTCCTCCACCAACTGCTCAGCCGCCCATTCCAGCGGGTAATTAACCGTGAAAATTTGCATTGAATGCTTTGCAGCACCTGCGCTGATCGGAAATGTTTGGGTATCAACGCCCTGCCCGCATGCCATCAATGACAACAGAGAAAAAGTAAGCAAAGACTGGACTATGCGCACTATAGAACTACCGCTTTTAACAGCGGCCCTCCAAACCAGTGTGTCAACACCACCAATATTGCTGCCAGTAGCGTGGATGCGACCAATACAATGACGACCTCTGCCAGCATCAGGGACAGTATCGCAGACTGTGAACCACCCAGGCGATGCAGGGTATCCTGCTCGGGTCGTCGTCCCCGCCAGGATAGCAGGAACACCAGCAAGACTACTGCCGCTGTCGCCAGCCCCACCAGCCCCATAGCCACCAGCACATAGCGCTGGACCGCGAACACAGTATCCAGTAGCTGGTCTATAACGGCCCGAGGCTCTAGCAGTTGCAGGGTTTCATGGTCCAGATATCGCCCCTGGATAAGTACGCGCGCCTTGTCACTGAGCGGTACTGGCAGGATCGCCGTCAGCGGTAGATCGGCGTTGTCCCCGTGAAAGTGAAAGGAATCGATATTGTCTACCGTGATCTCGTTGTACTGCTCGAGTGAGGCGTTGGCAACGATACGGTCACTCTCAATTTTCAATACCGCACTGGCGGCTTCCGGGCGCGTCAGTTCCTGATGACCATGACCAAGTCCTTCGATGATCCATGCTGTCTTCAGGTCGACAAAAATTGCCTCGTCATCGGGACTATAGGAGGTGGTGAGTATGCCCACCACCGGCATTTTCAGTGGATAAACGCCGGCTATATCGAACACACTTTCCGGTGAGGAAACAACAAACCCCCCGACCTCTACGCCCAGTGCGGTTGCTGCGCGGGCACCGAGTACTGCTTCGCCCAAACTCGCCAACTGCCGACCTTGCACAAGCTGCAGGCCCCGGAATCTGAAATAATCCAGCGTGACACCTACTATCGGTAAACTCTGACTGTGGTAGCGAGCATACAGAGGAATGGGGTCCACCAACCCCGAATTACGCAATTCAGCCACGGCCCCATAACCGAATGTCGGCGGCTGCTCGGCGGAAAAATACAGCGCGTTAAGAACCAGCTCCAGCGGACTACCGCGACCACCCAACACCAGCGGGGTGGCGTCGGCGCGCTCATTCATGTCTCGCGCCGTTTGCTCCACGACCAGTTGTAATCCGAGGGGTAGATACAGGACTAGGGTCACCGCCGCCACCAGGATGGAAGCTTTCCAGCGGTGCCAGCCAATATACCGCCAAGCGAGGTACCACACGCCCCTCATGAGGGCCTCCAACTATTGAGCTCGCTGAAATCCACTACACGATCGAAGCGATTGAGCAACTCCTGATCATGAGTCACGGTCAGCAACGTTGCTCCGTTCTCCCTGGCATAATCAAGCAGCAGGTCCAGTACCACGAACTTGTTCGCCGGATCGAGATTGCCGGTAGGTTCATCCGCGAGGATTACCAATGGCTGCAATATCAGCGCACGGCACACCGCCACCCGCTGCCGCTCCCCCTGGGACAACTGCGGCGGATGACGCTCCAGCTTGTCGGCGATATCCAGGCGTTCGGCCAAATCCAGCGCTCGCTTTCGCAAGGCGGCTGTCACCGACAAACCACGACCGACACGCAGTGGCAGCAATATGTTATCGCGCACATTCAAATAATCGAGCAACTCAAAATTCTGAAAAACCAGCCCAAGATTGCGGATACGAAAGTCACGGCGACGGGCATCAGGCAAGCGGTCGACAGACTCGTTGGCGACCTGCACCTTTCCCGAATGCGGGAGTACGACACCGGCAAGGATATTGAGCAAGCTCGTCTTGCCACAGCCGCTGGGGCCAATCAGTGCCGCGTGTTCCTCCGCCTCCAAACGCAGGCGCCCAATCTGCAGAGCGAAACTGCTCTGGTCGTAGCGGAATTCAAGATCGTGCAATTCAATCATGATTTAGAGACGCCGCTGCTGCTGCACATTCATGGCAATAAGCTTCCAGCGCCCGTCTATAGCCTGTATCAACAGTTCCGCCTGGTACTGGTTACTGCGAGTATGCACATGCCCCCAGTGGCCTACTGAGCCATTTACATTCCAGATGGCATTAGCGAGAAAGGCAGCGGGCTCATCTGCCGGCAGGATTTCAATGTCCTGCAGCTCCACAGATTTGACCTTGGCACGGGCACCTCCCTGGCTGGCCAACTCCAGGCTACGCCGGGTTTCAAGGTAGATATCAGTGAGCAGATCACCACCGACACTGCGCTCCAGAGTGTCATAGATATCACTCTCCTCTCGATAATCAAATGCCTGGTAAACGTTGCGCAGTAAATCCTTGACGACTATTTCGGTCGCTTCATCGGGGGGCGCAAGCGGCCGGCCCAGGACAAATAAGGCACCCACCAGCAGCAACGAGACAAGGGCAGAATACGCGAACACCTGTTGCTTGCGGCGCGCCCATAGCGCCAACAGTACCAGCACCGCAGCCAGAGGCCACCAACGAAATTTATACAGCCACAATGCAGCGGTAGAAGGTGGTGCAGCCAACGCCACCAGTCCGGGAATGTTGGGGTTCTTGATGAAGTTTTGCCATTCCAGTACCGCGTAGTCCGGTTCCAAGATAGTAGGCAGTGGGCCCGCTTCATCTACCGCCGACGCGGGTACCATTAGCACGCGCTCACCGAACATGTCCCAGGTCATGGTGGCATTATCGGGGAGACCGGGGGTCGGGTAGACGAAGATCACCCCCACAACGGCACTGTCGATATTGATATCAATCCCGGGCTCAACCACCATCGAGCTCGTCAGCGTCCGGGTGAGAAAATTGACCCTATCCAGAATCGGTGTCACGGGGTCGCTGTTAATCGTTACCGGCTGCTTTTCCATTAGAAAGGCAGCAATCTTCTCCAGGATCAAGCCGCGCTGATCCGCCTTGATGACGGTGGAACCTTCCAACCCGATGTCCACCCAGCGCTGGATGTCCTTGGGCCGCACAATAACCTCCTTGCGCACCTCAAATGGCTCGATGTAGAGAAAGCCCGACATCGGCGCAAAGTAGCTACGCCGCATAGCGCGAGAGCGAAAAGCAGTGTACCAAGGGTCGCCCCAGTCAAGATCGAGCACCATACCAGGGGCCAGATAGCGAAAATCATTAACGGCCACGGTGTTGTGGTAGACCACGAAGCCGACACTGGCCACTCCAAACCGAAGCGGCGGCCTGAACTCCAGACTATCGGGCCTGCCTGAGACAAAGGGATAAAAGAGTTCAGCGGCGACGACGGTTTCAGCCTCTTCCTCTACCACAGGGAGTTCCTGGCCTGTCACCTTGTCGCGCACGATACGCGTGCGTGGGCCAATTTTTCGCAACTCGCCGAGCAGAACGACCCCGTCACCAGCAATCACTAGATCACTGGTGAAAAATTCAGAGAGGCGTTCCGGGTAGGGTCGCGGAGGGAAATCCATTCCGTCATAAATGGCGTCGGGCAAGAGATTACGAAATACGCCGATATTGTCCAGACCGATTTCCAGTTCCACCCTCACGCCCGACTCATCCACGTAAATTTCGGCAATCGTGTTGGCGAGCATCGCCTGGGAGCGAACCAGTGCGTCGGCGGCGACAATGTGTGCAAACAGTAGGCCGCACAACAGTGTCAGTCTCAGAAGGATCGTCATGGCATTTTCAGTATTTTTAGTATTAGGGGACAGTCTACCTAATTCATGCATATAAAATTAGGTAATCTGCCCCCTGAGCGCACTAGAGCACCGCGCAACCGGGTACAGGCTATTTCAGGTTATTTTCCTTCTTGAACTCGTTAACCATCGGTGCCTGCGCTTTTTCGGCGGGAGCCCAGCGGCCTTCTTTAATGAAGTCGGTCATTGGGTTAGGCACCGTACCGCGGGCAGGCGGAGATGGCGGCTTGTTCGGGCCATTAACTGCCCAGGCCTGATCAGGCGACACGACATCCCTCACCACGATGTTGTCCTTGGTGATATTCCAGACCATGTTGTCTGTCGCCAGTGACAGTGGGCCATCATAGGTAGTACGCACGCCCTGGAGAATATCGTCATGTGTGCCCTGCTCATTGAAGAAATGATAGCCAATAGCGTAGCGCGGCTTGATGGTACTCATTACCTTGCCAAAGGCCGGCGGTGAGGTGTGGATGAACGTACCGACGAGAATCGCCTGACCGGGTGACTGGCCATAGAACTTCACCAGGTCGGGTGGTGTCAGGAAAGTTTCATGTATCGCGACATCGGCGCCTTTGGCATGCTCGATATACCAATTGTTGGGGAAGGTATCGCCACCGATGACAACTTTAAGGCCAGCATACTCGAGGATGAAACTCACCGGACCATCACCGGCATGAATAGCCGGCACTGAACGAATAGTCGCGCCGTTTTCCTGATAGACCACTGCGTTTACGGCTTTATAGTCAAACTCTTTGACGGTGATCTTACCCGGCTCCGCACTCAGAATGAAGTTCCTGGTTTTGGCATCCCAGTTGTAGGCTTTCAGGAAATGCTTCACCGCGTAGGCCGTGCCCATATCCTCGGAGGCACCCTTTGGGCCCCAAACCCGCAGCGGCTTGGTGCGACCAGCGGTCCAGCCACCTGCCCACAAAGTACTCAAATCACCCCAGTGATCTGTGTGCAGGTGGGTCAAGAACACCTTGTCCAGAAAATCGTAGGGAATCATCAACGCAGCGACATTGACCATGGAACCGGTACCCACATCAAACAGGAATTTGTCCCCGTTACCGACTTCCACCAGCCAGCAGGTTGCTGCTTGGTCACGGCGCGCGGCGGGCAGGCCCGTACCACAGGAAATCAGCCTGATCTCATCTTTGGCAAGTGCTTCGGTGCCGGGATAATACACATAACGATCCGGCGCGGTACCGGTGGGGGATTTCACCACACCGCCAGCGGCAAATACCGTTCCCGCGATGAAAAATGAAAGCAGCAGTAAAAGGCTGTGCTTACTGATCGATTTCATAATAATTCCCTCCTAAGGGATAGTTTGGTGAATCCGTACCCATGATAAAGCTATATAGTTTCTATAGAAGATTAGCTAAAAACCGCATTTCGCATCAGAATTCGTAGCGCATGGTGCCACCAAGGAACAGGAGGAAATTGGTATCAAACTCCCCTTTAAACCGTTCGCCCTGTGCCGTCTGATCAACCTTTGCATCGCCCATGTACATAAGGGTAGCGCCAATTGCATAATCCAAACCCTTCGTTTTCATACCCATACCAGTGGAAAATTTGATTTGCTCGTCCATTGGCAGGTCAATGGTTCGCTTACTGTCACTCACGGGTGAACTGTCATAGGAAAACCCCATACTGTAAAACTTGTTTCCAGTATGGCGTGCCGCCGCAATACCTACATGCCAGGTGTCATCCCAATCACGGTCCAGCGCAGCCTTGGGGTTCAGGACGCCACCCTCGATTGACAAAAAGTTCTCACTGAACTCCGACCACTCCTCCCAGTCGGCATTGGCCATCAGGGACCATTCCTCATTGAGCTGGTAGCGTAGTCCCACCTCCACCGTTTGTGGATTGGTCCAACTCAGCTTGGCTGAGTCGGCCGTGGGCTGAGGAGTCGGCAGCTGCCAGTTGCGAATATTCAGGTCGCCATCGAGGTCGACATCCGTCTTGCTGCGATACACGGCCCCCAGCAACAACTGGTCCGTCAGTTGGAAGGTCAACCCCGCAAAACCCTGCCAGCTCCAGTCGTCCATGTCCTCCAGTTTGATCTTGCCATCAGACCGTGTCGGACCCGGGGCAACATTATTGTTGATGCCGATGCTTTCCTCAAATTTGGTATAGAGTGCGGAGACGCCTACTCCTAGGGAAAACCGGTCACTCACTTTGTAACCCAGTGAGGGCGACACCGCAATCCCTTCAAGGGTTACCTCTTGTGCGCCGTAGCGACCGACGAAGTCGTCGCCATAGTCCATACCACCCCCCAAGGGCCCTGTGATGGAAAAACCGAGACGTGTTCGGTCGTCGAGTACCTTGACGATAAACAGGCTCGGGATAGCAGCGAGAGTGCCGGCATTACCACCGTCGCTACCACCAGCTTCAGCAATGGAGGAGTCAAATCTTATCTCCGGTATCAGCACCTGCAGACCGCTTACAAGGGTATCTTTCTTGAGCCCGGTCATTCCCG
>JBALVP010000039.1:8018-12505 GCA_036961395.1 Porticoccus sp. | reverse complement strand
GGGCAATCTACGTGGGCGTAGTGACGGTTTGGGGAATCGTATTCCACGTGAGAGGTCGCAATAGTAATACCGCGCTCGCGCTCTTCAGGGGCATTATCAATACCGTCAAAGGCAACCATCTCGCCACCCCAGACTTCTGCACATACGCGTGTCAGTGCCGCCGTCAGTGTCGTTTTACCATGATCCACGTGACCAATTGTTCCCACATTCACGTGGGGCTTATTACGTTCAAACTTTTCCTTTGCCATTGCTATAACCTCTTCAACATAAGTCTTTAAAATTTTGTGAATTAACCTTGATTCTCTTAACTCTGGCTCTCTTAACCTAGGTTCTCTTAACCCAGGTTCTTGGCCATCACTTGATCGGCGATATTACGTGGCGCTTCAGAATATTCGTGAAACTCCATGGTAAAGGTTGCACGACCCTGAGTAGCAGAGCGCAAGTCAGTGGCGTAACCGAACATTTCAGCCAACGGCACATCAGATTCAATGACCTTACCCATGGCATTATCACTCATCCCTTGGATCACACCACGACGACGATTCAGGTCACCAACTACATCACCCATATTTCCTTCAGGTGTAACAACTTCAACCTTCATCATCGGCTCAAGCAGGACAGCACCACCTTCGGTGGCGAGTCTCTTCGTCGCCAGTGAGCCGGCAATCTTAAATGCCATCTCATTAGAGTCGACATCATGAAAAGAGCCATCAAACAGCGTTGCTTTAAGGCCCAGCAGCGGATAACCCGCCAATATGCCATTTTGCATCTGCTCGGAGATACCCTTCTCAACCGCTGGTATATACTCTCTAGGCACAGAACCACCAACGATTTCGTTGACGAACTCGAGGCCCTCAGCATTAGCGTCTTCAGCTGGCTCAAATTTTATCCAGACATGGCCATATTGACCGCGCCCACCTGACTGACGTATAAATTTACCTTCGACATCGCAGGTATTTTTGATCGCCTCACGATAGGCAACTTGGGGCTTGCCAATATTGGCTTCGACGCTAAATTCACGACGCATGCGATCAACAAGAATATCCAAATGGAGCTCACCCATCCCAGAAATAATGGTCTGACCGGTCTCTTCATCTGTGCGGACGCGAAATGAAGGGTCTTCCTGAGCAAGTTTGCCCAGTGCAACACCCATTTTTTCCTGGTCAGCTTTGGTTCTGGGCTCGACGGCCACAGAGATCACTGGCTCAGGAAATTCCATACGCTCTAGAACAATTTTGTTCTTTTCGGCACAAAGTGTGTCGCCGGTTGTTACGTCTTTCAGGCCAATGGCCGCCGCAATATCGCCCGCCAATACCTCTTTAATATCTTCACGGCTGTTGGCATGCATTTGCACCATACGACCAACACGCTCTTTCTTCATTTTTACGGAGTTATAGATGGCGGTACCGCTTTCCAATGTTCCAGAGTAAACCCGGAAAAAGGTCAATGTGCCCACAAAGGGGTCTGTGGCAATTTTAAATGCCAACGCAGAAAAAGGTGCGTCATCATCCGCTTCACGTATGGCAGCTGTTTCACCATCCTCTAGCGTACCTTCAATCGCCTTCACTTCAGTAGGTGATGGCAGATATTGAATCACGGCATCCAACATTGCCTGCACACCCTTGTTCTTAAAAGCCGAGCCACCAATAACAGGAACAATTTCATTGGCCAGAGTACGCCGACGAATGGCCGATATAATCTCTTCCTCGGAAAGCTCTTCACCCTCAAGATACTTTTCCATTAACTCATCATTTGCTTCTGCAGCAGACTCAATTAAGTACTCGCGCATTTCTTCGCACTGAGCAACCATGTCTTCAGGAATATCCGCATAGTCAAAGGTCATGCCCTGGTCAGCCTCATTCCAAAAAATGGCCTTCATTTTCACTAGGTCGACAATGCCTTTAAATTCCTCTTCCGCACCAATAGTCATCTGCAGTGGTACAGCATTAGCACCAAGACGATCTTTTAGCTGATCAACCACCATCATAAAATCAGCGCCAGCACGATCCATCTTATTAACAAAGACCATACGGGGAACTTCATACTTGTTGGCCTGACGCCAGACAGTCTCAGTTTGTGGCTGTACACCAGAGGAGCCACAGAGCACGACAACGGCACCATCAAGAACACGAAGGGAACGTTCTACTTCAATGGTGAAATCTACGTGGCCAGGGGTATCAATAATATTGATGCGGTGCTGTTGAAACTGCTGCTGCATGCCAGACCAAAAACAAGTGGTCGCCGCCGAGGTGATAGTAATACCACGCTCCTGCTCTTGCTCCATCCAATCCATGGTCGCCGCGCCATCATGAACCTCACCAATTTTATGAGACAGCCCAGTGTAAAACAGCACTCGCTCAGTAGTAGTGGTTTTACCTGCATCTACGTGTGCGCAAATACCGATATTACGATAGTGGGCTATGGGAGTCTTGCGAGCCACGGTTTTCCCCGGAATGGTTAATACAAAACAATGATTCTTATAAACCACAAAAGGTAGCTGACAACAGCTACCCTTTTGTGAAACACCAACTTACCGATATAACGGTTAGAATCGGAAGTGCGAGAACGCCTTGTTGGCTTCAGCCATACGGTGGACATCTTCACGCTTCTTAACGGCACCACCTTTATTTTGGTGTGCGTCAATAATTTCACCGGCCAATCGTTGTGACATAGACTTCTCACCACGAGCACGAGCATAGTCAACCATCCAACGCATCGCTAACGCGATTCGACGAGAGGGGCGAACTTCAATCGGCACTTGATAAGTGGCCCCACCAACACGGCGAGACTTAACCTCTACCATGGGAGAAATATTATCCAAGGCAGATTCAAATGCGGCAACTGGATCTTCTTTAAGACGGCTTTCTACCAGATCTAAGGCACCGTAGATAATACGTTCAGCCACAGCTTTTTTTCCGCTGACCATAACGTGGTTCATAAACTTGGCCAAGGTGATATTGCCGAATTTTGGATCCGGCAGAATTTCACGCTTAGCGACTACTCTTCTTCTAGGCATAATCTAGCTCTTCTCTTCAGGGTTGTCCGGGATCAATATTACGCGTTTGCGCACCCGGCCTTACTCGGTTCTTACCGACGCAAAGTAACGTCCTTATTTTGGACGCTTGGTACCGTACTTAGAACGACGTTGTTTACGACCGCTCACACCGGCTGTATCAAGGCTGCCTCGAACAGTGTGATAACGCACACCAGGTAGATCCTTAACACGACCACCGCGAATCAATACCACGCTGTGTTCTTGTAGGTTGTGCCCTTCACCACCAATGTACGAAGTCACTTCGTAGCCATTGGTTAAACGAACACGGCATACTTTACGTAAAGCAGAGTTCGGTTTTTTCGGTGTCGTTGTGTATACACGGGTGCACACACCACGGCGCTGCGGACAAGCTTGCAGAGCTGGCACGTCGCTTTTCACGACTTTGCGTTTTCTCGGCTTACGAACCAACTGGTTGATCGTTGCCATTCAATAACTCCAAACAAAACGCCTTCTCTAAGAAGGCTTTTAATAAATAGACCCGCAAATACGAGCCCCTATTCAGGGAGGCGGCATTCTAAAGATACCGCACCCTTGAGTCAAGCGACCCAAAAGGGGTCGCCCCGCTCATTTAATTACTCTTCGCCGGAGTTCAGAGCTTCACTCAGTGCTGTTTCGATATCAACAACACTGACTGTTGTTTCCTTGGCCGCCTCGCGATCTTTACGACGCTGAGCATGGTAGGTCAAACCGGTTCCTGCTGGAATCAATCGACCAACGACCACATTTTCTTTCAGGCCACGGAGAGGATCTGACTTACCGGTAACAGAGGCTTCTGTAAGCACCCGAGTAGTCTCCTGGAAAGAGGCTGCCGAGATGAAGCTTTCCGTCGCCAAAGAGGCTTTGGTAATACCAAGCAGCACACGTTCGTACTTGGCAAGAAACTTATCTTCCCCTGCCAACTTCTCGTTCTCTTCCAGCAGCCGGTTGTATTCAACCTGCTCGCCTTTTACGAAGGAAGAATCACCCATTTCAGTAATTTCTACCTTACGCAGCATTTGCCGCACGATAACCTCAATATGCTTATCGTTAATTTTTACACCTTGCAGACGATACACATCCTGGATTTCTGTGCCGATGAATCTGGCCAGTGAATCCACACCCTGCAAACGCAAAATGTCATGTGGATTTTCAGGCCCATCAGCGATAACTTCACCCTTCGCAACATGCTCACCTTCGTAAACACCCAGCTGACGCCATTTAGGAATCAGTGCTTCATAGTGAGTGCTGCCATCAGGCCGTAGCTGACCATCCGTGGGGGTAATCACCAAACGGCGCTTACCTTTCGTTTCCTTACCAAAGCTAACCGTACCCGTAATTTCAGCGAGGATAGCCGGATCTTTTGGCTTACGCGCTTCAAACAAATCAGCAACACGTGGTAAACCACCGGTAATATCACGGGTCTTGGAACCTTCTTGAGGGATACGAGCTATTA
>JBALVP010000039.1:2008-7920 GCA_036961395.1 Porticoccus sp. | reverse complement strand
TCCCCTGCGTCCACAGAGCTTTTATCACTAATACTCAGAATCGCATTACTGGGCAACATATAATGTGCAGGCACCGTAGAGTTGGCGAAGGTCAGCTCTTTACCTTTGGCATCCAGCAAAGTCACCATCGGCCTCAGGTCTTTACCAGCAGATGGACGCTCGTTAGGGTCAAGTATCGAAATACTGGATAGCCCTGTCAGCTCATCAGTCTGGCTACGGGTAGTCAGCCCCTCTTCCATGCCAGAGAACGCAATGTTACCCGCCACTTCAGTAATAATGGGGTGAGTGTGTGGATCCCAGTTGGCAACGATGTCACCCGCTGCCACAGCAGTCCCTTCCTTCACCTTAATAGCGGCACCATAAGGGAGCTTGTATCTCTCACGCTCACGACCATTCACATCAGCCAGAGCCAGCTCACCAGAGCGAGATACCGCTACTAGTTCACCATTTTTACGCTCAACAACTTTAATGTTAACAAGACGTACCGTACCGCTCATCTTCACTTGAATACTGTCGACCGCAGAAGCACGCGAAGCAGCACCACCAATGTGGAAAGTCCGCATTGTTAGCTGGGTGCCCGGCTCACCAATAGACTGAGCCGCAATCACACCAACCGCTTCACCAGAATTCACCTTGTGGCCACGGGCCAAGTCACGGCCATAACATTCAGAACAAATACCATAGCGGGTTTCACAGGTAATCGGTGAGCGAACTTTCACCTCATCGATACCCATCACCTCAATATCGTCTACCCACTTTTCATCAATCATGGTGCCGGCTTCGACGGCAATTTTCTTGCTACCTGGCTTGAGCACATCCACAGCGACTACTCGACCCAAGATACGATCGCCCAGCGACTCAATAATGTCACCGCCTTCGATCACAGGGGCCATCAACAGGCCTTCAGAGGAGCCACAATCATCTTCAACAACAACCAGGTCCTGAGACACATCTACCAAACGGCGAGTCAGATAACCAGAGTTTGCCGTCTTCAATGCGGTATCAGCCAAACCTTTACGAGCACCGTGGGTAGAGATGAAGTACTGAAGTACATTCAATCCTTCACGGAAGTTCGCGGTTATGGGCGTTTCAATAATAGAACCATCGGGACGTGCCATCAGACCCCGCATCCCGGCAAGCTGACGAATCTGGGCGGGGGAACCCCGAGCACCAGAATCAGCCATGATAAAGACCGAGTTGAAGGAAGGCTGATCTTCTACTTCACCGTCACGATTTGTCACCGGCTCAGTACTAATTACGTCCATCATGGCTTTCGCCACTTGGTCGTTAGCCCGAGACCAAATATCAATTACTTTGTTGTACTTCTCACCTTGAGTCACAAGACCAGAGGAGAACTGGCTTTCAATTTCTTTCACTTCCACTTCGGCGCGGGCAATAATTTCGCCTTTGGCATCAGGGATCGTAAAGTCATTTACACCAATAGAGGCTCCAGACTTGGTAGAAAAATCAAACCCGGTGTACATCAGCTTATCGGCGAAAATTACCGTTGCTTTCAAGCCAACGTCGCGATAGCAGCGGTTCAAAATCCGCGAAATCGCTTTTTTAGTCATCGGCTGGTTGACCGTGTCATAGCCGAGACCTTCCGGCACGATGTCCCACAGTAGCGCACGACCAACGGTGGTGTCGATCAGACTGGTTTTTTCTTCACGCTCACCGTCGTCATTAAAGGTTACTTCTTTGATACGAACCTTAACGCGAGCCTGTAGGTGAACATGTTTGCTGTAATAGGCACGAGACACTTCCTGAAGGTTGGCGAATGCCATGCCTTCACCCTGTGCATTAACTCGATCACGAGTCATCCAGTACAAGCCCAACACCACATCCTGAGACGGCACAATAATCGGCTCACCATTCGCGGGTGAAAGAATATTGTTGGTAGACATCATCAGTCCACGCGCTTCTAGCTGAGCTTCCAGCGTCAGCGGTACGTGTACCGCCATCTGATCACCATCGAAATCCGCGTTATAGGCAGCACAAACTAACGGGTGAAGTTGAATAGCTTTACCTTCGATCAGTACAGGCTCAAATGCCTGAATACCGAGTCGGTGAAGGGTTGGTGCCCGGTTCAACATAACGGGGTGTTCACGAATCACTTCATCGAGAATATCCCATACTACGGGCTCTTCCCGCTCGACCATTTTCTTGGCCGCTTTGATCGTAGTCGCTAAACCGCGCAACTCTAACTTGGAGAAAATAAATGGCTTGAATAGTTCCAATGCCATGCGCTTGGGCAAACCACACTGATGCAAACGGAGTGTTGGTCCCACCACGATCACGGAACGGCCAGAGTAATCGACACGCTTACCGAGTAGGTTCTGACGGAATCGACCCTGCTTGCCTTTAATCATATCGGCCAGGGATTTCAGTGGGCGTTTGTTGGAGCCAGTAATAGCTCGACCGCGACGACCGTTGTCCAACAAGGCATCCACAGATTCCTGCAACATACGCTTTTCATTGCGAACAATGATATCTGGCGCATTCAACTCCAGCAGCCGCTTCAAACGGTTGTTACGGTTGATCACTCGACGGTAGAGATCATTGAGATCAGACGTCGCAAAGCGACCGCCATCCAACGGCACCAGAGGGCGTAAATCTGGTGGCAGTACAGGCAATGCTTCCAATACCATCCACTCAGGCTTATTACCTGAACCAAGGAAGGCTTCCAATAATTTTAGACGCTTAGAGAATTTCTTGATTTTGGTCTCTGAACGCGTGTTAGGTATCTCTTCACGGATTGTCGCAATCTCGTGATCCAGATCCAGATCCTTCATAAGCTGCTGGATACCCTCGGCACCCATCGTCGCCACAAAGTCATCACCAAACTCTTCCATAGCCTGGAAGTATTCGTCATCGGTGAGGAGCTGACCGCGCTCGAGTGTCGTCATTCCAGGGTCGGTGACAACAAAAGATTCAAAATATAGCACTCGCTCAATTTCACGTAGTGTCATATCCAGCATCAAGCCAATGCGAGACGGCAGTGATTTGAGAAACCAAATGTGTGCGACCGGACAAGCCAGTTCAATATGGCCCATGCGCTCACGACGAACTTTTGCCAACGTCACTTCAACACCACACTTCTCACAGACGATACCGCGGTGTTTCATACGTTTGTATTTGCCGCAAAGACACTCATAGTCTTTGACTGGGCCAAATAATTTGGCACAGAACAAGCCTTCACGCTCAGGCTTGAAGGTACGATAATTAATTGTCTCCGGCTTTTTAACTTCGCCGAAGGACCACGACCGAATCATATCCGGTGAAGCCAGACTGATACGGATAGCATCAAACTCGCCGGTTTGATCCTGTGACTTGAGAAGATTCAGTAAGTCTTTCAATGCCTTTCTCCAGAGCGGGTGCTACCTTTGCGCGACGGGCCCAAGGCCCGCCCCCAACTTAACTTTTGCTGTTATTCGGATTCCAACTCAATGTTGATACCCAACGAGCGGATTTCTTTCACCAACACGTTGAATGATTCCGGCATGCCGGGTTCCATGCGATGGTCACCATCCACGATGTTTTTATACATCTTGGTTCGACCATTCACATCATCCGATTTGACCGTCAACATTTCTTGCAAGGTGTAGGCGGCACCATAAGCTTCCAGCGCCCAGACCTCCATCTCACCAAAGCGCTGACCACCAAACTGAGCCTTGCCGCCCAAGGGTTGCTGTGTCACCAAGCTATAAGAACCCGTAGAACGAGCATGCATCTTATCGTCCACCAAGTGATTCAACTTCAGCATGTACATATAGCCAACAGTAACGACTCGCTCAAATTGATCACCAGTCCGACCATCGTAAAGAGTCATCTGACCACTTTCAGGCAAATCAGCCAATGCCAGTAGCCTCTTGATCTCTTCTTCCTGAGCGCCATCGAATACGGGTGTCGCCATCGGTACACCCCTGCGAAGGTTTCCAGCAAGCTCATCAATCTCAGTGGCAGAAAACTTATCTAACGCCACTGGCTTCGTACCAATGCCAACATCATAGATTTCTTGGAGAAACTTACGAATTTCAGTCGTTTTCTTCTGCTCGACAACCATCTTGTTGATTTTTTCACCAAGGGTTTTTGCAGCGAGCCCCATATGAGTTTCTAGAACCTGCCCAACGTTCATCCTTGAGGGCACACCCAGTGGGTTCAGTACTACATCGACAGGAACACCATGCTCATCGTGAGGCATATCTTCCACCGGCATAATGACCGAGATAACACCCTTGTTACCATGACGACCAGCCATTTTATCACCAGGCTGAATGCGGCGCTTAATCGCCAGGTAAACTTTGACTGTTTTCAGGACACCTGGAGCCAAGTCATCTCCGCTCTGAAGTTTCCCTTTTTTGTCTTCGAAACGCTCGTCGAGAATTTTACGTCTCTCTTCGAGTAGTTCTTCAGCTCGGGCAATCTGCTCATTCAGCGCATCATCACTCATCCGCACGCTGAACCAATCATCACCGGTATATTCTGCAACGGCATCCGCCGTCAGCTCGTCACCTTTTTTCAGGCCGGGAGCCTTAACAATCTTACTGCCCGCGAATGCCACGCTGAGGCGCTCAAAAGTAGCATTTTGCATAATGCGATATTCGTCGTTCAGATCTTGACGGAACTGGTCGAGCGCGGCCGTCTCAATTTGCATAGAACGCTGATCTTTTTCTAGGCCCTCACGAGTAAATACCTGCACATCGATGACGGTACCCTTGGTTCCAGTAGGAACACGAAGGGAGGTGTCTTTTACATCAGAAGCTTTTTCACCAAAGATGGCACGCAGCAGCTTTTCTTCCGGCGTAAGCTGGGTTTCACCTTTGGGTGTAACCTTACCTACCAGAATATCGCCAGCAGCCACTTCCGCACCGATATACACGATGCCAGACTCATCCAGTCGAGATAATGCAGACTCACCAACATTGGGAATATCCGCAGTAATTTCTTCGGAACCCAGCTTGGTATCTCGAGAGGTACACGTCAGCTCCTGAATATGAATGGTCGTAAAGCGATCTTCCTGAACGACACGCTCGGAGATCAGGATTGAATCCTCAAAGTTGTAACCATTCCAGGGCATAAATGCGATACGCATATTCTGACCAAGAGCCAACTCACCCATATCGATAGAAGGCCCGTCAGCAAGAACATCACCACGGGCAATAGCGTCTCCCTGTTTTACGATCGGACGCTGATTAATACAGGTGTTCTGGTTTGAACGGGTATATTTCGTCAGATTGTAGATATCTACACCCGCATCACCCGTTTCCACTTCTTTATCACTGGCACGAACCACAATACGGCTGGAATCGACACTTTCGATCACACCGCCACGGCGTGCAACCACACAAACACCGGAGTCAGTAGCAACATAACGCTCAAAACCGGTACCCACTAATGGCTTCTCAGCTTTCAGTGTTGGCACAGCCTGACGCTGCATGTTTGACCCCATCAAAGCACGGTTTGCATCATCGTGCTCCAGGAATGGAATCAACGATGCGGCCACAGATACAATCTGCTGTGGCGACACATCCATATACTCGACTTCTGCCGGCGCCTTAAACGCAAACTCACTTTGGTACCGTACGTTGACCAGCTCTTCAGTCAACTTGCCATTCTTATTGACGACAGCCGAGGCCTGAGCGATTACGTAGCTCGCTTCGTTAATCGCAGACAAGTATTCAATCTCATCCGTTACTTTGCCACCAACCACCTTGCGATAAGGCGTTTCTAGGAAACCGTAGTCATTCGTACGAGCATAGGCTGCCAACGAGTTGATCAGGCCGATATTCGGCCCTTCAGGTGTCTCAATAGGACAAACACGGCCATAGTGCGTCGGGTGAACATCACGCACTTCAAAACCAGCACGCTCCCGAGTCAGGCCGCCTGGCCCAAGTGCAGAAACACGACGTTTA
>JBALVP010000039.1:0-1998 GCA_036961395.1 Porticoccus sp. | reverse complement strand
CCGGCTTGGCATTAACCAAGTCCTGAGGCATCAGGCCATCGGATTCTGCCACCGACAAACGCTCTTTAACTGCACGCTCAACGCGAACCAAGCCAATACGGAACTGGTTTTCTGCCATCTCGCCTACAGACCGAATACGACGGTTGCCAAGGTGGTCAATATCATCAACGGTACCCTTACCATCGCGGATACCAATCATTACCTTCATCACGTCAACAATATCTTCACGAGAAAGGGTGCCTTCACCCACCTCTTCTTCGCGACCAAGCCGACGGTTAAACTTCATCCGACCAACAGCGGATAAATCATAGCGATCCATGCTGAAGAACAAATTATTAAACAGGTTCTCAGCAGATTCCTTGGTGGGCGGCTCGCCCGGACGCATCATCCGGTAAATTTCCACGAGAGATTCCAGCTGGGTGCGGGTACTGTCTGCACGCAGCGTCTGGGAAATAAACGGCCCGTGATCCAGGTCATTGGTATAGATGGTTTCGACAGACTTTAGACCGGCCGCACGTAATTGCTCAACCACCTCTATAGTGATTTCAGTATTACATTCCAGTAACAGTTCACCCGTTGCCGGATCAACTAAATCTTTTGCCAGTGCGCGGCCGTGTAGGTATTCAGCAGGCACCACCAACTTGGTAATTTTTTCTTTTTCTAACTGGCGAACATGGCGTGCCGTAATACGACGTCCATCTTCTACGATAACTTTACCGCCTTTACCCTTGATATCAAAAGCAGCGATATCACCACGCAGCCGAGAGGGGACTAGGTCCAGGGTATAGCTATCGTCCTTGCCTAAATTGTAGGTGCTGGTTTCAAAGAAAGTGGCCAGCATTTCTTCCGAACTGAGGCCCAACGCACGTAATAAAATAGAGGCTGGCAATTTACGACGACGGTCAATTCGCACATAAAGCAAGTCTTTCGGATCGAATTCAAAATCGAGCCATGATCCGCGGTAGGGGATAATTCTTGCGGAGTAAAGCAGCTTTCCAGAGGAGTGGGTTTTACCCTTGTCATGATCAAAGAATACACCGGGAGAACGGTGGAGCTGAGAAACAATAACCCGCTCGGTACCATTAATAATAAAGGTACCATTATTTGTCATCAGGGGAATTTCTCCCATGTAGACTTCTTGTTCTTTAATATCCTTGATGACCTTGTTGCCCGATTCTTTATCATAAATCATCAGACGTACGCGCACCCTCAACGGTGCAGCATAGGTCACACTGCGAAGCTTGCACTCTTCCTCGTCAAATGTTGGTTTTCCGAGCTTATAATCCACATAGTCCAGACCCGCATTGCCAGAATAACTGACAATTGGGAACACAGATTTAAATGCGGCATGCAAACCGGTGTTCATCCGCTCTTCTAGGGAGACACCCGGCTGCGTAAAATTCCGATAGGAGTCGAGCTGAATCGCAAGCAGGTAAGGTACATCCATTACCTTCGGCAGAATGCCGAAATCCTTGCGAATACGTTTTTTCTCAGTATATGAGTAAGTCATCACATTCCCCGCACGTTCACTTAGTCAGCCTTCCGGCTGGTCGCCTTTAAAAAAAGGTCTTTATTCCAACTCATAGCCTCTCGACTAGAAGCAGAAAAAGGCCGACGGGCATATTACCCGTCAGCCCATGCCTGATGTCTTATCAAGCAACTAGCGCGTTAAGCACGAACTTACTTAAGTTCGGCCGTGGCGCCAGCTTCTTCCAATTGCTTCTTAGCTTCTTCAGCATCGTCCTTGGAAACGCCTTCTTTAATAGCAGAAGGAGCACCATCAACAAGCGCCTTAGCTTCTTTCAGGCCCAGACCAGTAATAGCGCGAACAGCCTTGATCGCGTTTACTTTCTTCTCACCGGCAGAAGTCAGCATTACATCAAATTCAGTTTGCTCTTCAGCTGCGGCTGCTTCGCCACCGGCTGGAGCCGCTGCAACAGCAACAGCTGCCTGCGCAGAAACACCAAATTTTTCTTCCATTGCACTAACGAGCTCAAC
>JBALVP010000038.1:0-12698 GCA_036961395.1 Porticoccus sp. | reverse complement strand
CTCGAGATTTGGAACCCACTGGTTATGATGTGGATTTGTCGTCTGTTTCCAGCGTTTTTATGAAAAATAATAGCAAAGTGTTGCAAGATGCTCTCACCAATGAGATTGAGAAAGAGGCCTCTCATCAAAAGGAAGGTAGTAGTTTCTTTGGTAGTTTAAAAGCACACTTTCGTCGCTAGACTTTCCTGTTCCAGCGCTAGTATTTCCCATCAATAACAAGCTAGATGCTTTTTGCCACAGTCTCTCCCATCCGGGTGGTGACGCCAGCTTGGTAGCGCTTATCCCATGTTGTAGCGCCTTGCTCAAACATCACAATTACTGTTGACCCAAATTTAAAGCAACCCATTTCTTCACCTTTCTTAAGTGAAACCTGATTTGGTTCAAATTGATCGGTCTTCACTATCCCGGGTTGATAATGTCCTTGCCACACAGATTCGATGCCCGCTACCATCATTGCGCCTACAAGAATAACTGCACAGCGACCCACCGGGGTGTCAAATATGCAGACCAACCGTTCGTTTTTAGCAAAGAGTCCATTGATATGCTGAGCGGTGGTGTCATTTACCGAAAATAGTTTTCCAGGAATATAACGGCTGTAGGCTAAATTTCCTGCTATAGGCATATGCACTCGGTGGTAATCACTGGGTGACAGGTAAATAGTGATGAAGTCGCCGTTGATAAAACGTTGGCTGTCAGCGTTGTTTGTATCAGGAAAATCGTCCCCTAGCAGACTGGCCACTGAGAAGGATTTACCCTTAGCCTGAAAGATATTGCCTTCCTGAATTGGCCCAAGTTGACTGACAGTGCCATCGGCAGGGCAGACGATACTACCCTTGTTACTATCAATTGGACGGAGGTCTTCCTTCAGAGCACGTGTAAAGAAGTCATTAAAACTTGGATAGTCATCCAGAGAGCTGGATGCTGCTTCCTCCAGATTGACATTGTAAGTACGGATAAACTGTCTGATGAGTGCATTTTTTAGCCACGGAGTTTTTGCCTCGGTTAACATTGATCCGAGACGGGATAGTCCGTGTTGAGGAACCAAACGTTGTAGGGCAATGAACCATTCTGCCTGTATGTCATTCATCGGTTACTGCTCGACCGGAGTGTCTTTTCTATTACCCCACTCTGCCCAAGAACCGTGATAAGCGCGCATGCTGTTAAAGCCTAGGAGCCTTCCCAGTAAATAGGTAAATCCAGAGCGGTGGTGAGACTGACAGTGGGTAATGGTTGGTATGTCAGGAGTTATTCCCAGTGATGCCAAGAATTCCAGGGCATCCTTGCGGATTCTCATGTTATCTCGTATATCCATCATGCTGGTCCAGTCACAGTGTGTGGCACCAGGAATGTGGCCGCCTTTTTCCGCCAGTACTTTTTCACCGGTGTATTCTGCCAAGCTTCGGGCATCCCAAATTTGCAGTTCATCGCGTGCCTGGGGTGCGGTTTCGAGATAGGCTATGATTTCCTCTGTTTCAATAATGGGGTCACGATTGATGGTGACCTCCCTCTCAATCGCATCGGGTGTGGGAACCTCATCGGTCGTTGGATGCCCCTCATTGTGCCAGGCCACAAGACCACCATTCAGGTATGACCAGTTGGTGTGCTCGATCACGTCTAAGGTCCAGATGAAGCGTCCAGCCCAGCCACCACCTTCATCGTCATAGACAATGACATGTTTGTCATCGGTTAATCCTATGCGGCTAGCCAAAGCTGCTAACTGTTCCTGCGTTGGAAGTTTGTTTGTCCATGGAACTGAGCCACACATTAATTCTTTAGGAGAGACATGTATGGCACCGGGAATATGCATGCGGCTGTAGAGTGAGTCATTACAAAGATCCACGATCAGGATATCGGGATCACTTAGCAGGTTAATAAGTGCTTCGGGTTCCAGTAGCTTGGGGATCTCTGACATGGTTATTTGGTTTCCATAGTTGCCGTTTTTGGGTGGACCGGAATTGTATCACTCCTGAGTTACCTTGAAATGCTTATTGGTCCTGCTCAAGGCTGTGTAGGATATGCCAGTAACTATCAAATCGCTCTTGTCCTATTACCCCATCATCGACGGCCTGACGAAGCATGCATCCCGGTTCCTGCTTATGTTTGCAGTCGCGAAATTTACAACTTCCAAGAAAAGGACGGAATTCCACAAACCCCTGAGCAATAGATTCTGGCTCCAGATGCCATAGGCCGAATTCCCTAATACCCGGTGAGTCAATGACATCACCACCGTTGGGCAGATGAAATAACCGTGATGTGGTGGTGGTATGGGTGCCTTTTGCTTTGGCGGCAGAAAGCGCGCCAACGGCTAAATGTATTTCTGGCGACAGCGTATTGAGTAGAGAAGATTTCCCTACGCCGGACTGCCCCACAAAGATACTGGTTAAGGTTTTGAGATAGTCGGCTAGGCTGTCCATGCCCTCACTCGTGTGGGCCGAGACTTTCAGGCAGTCATAACCGAGTTTGGTATAGCCATCGAGTAACTGGTCTAAAAAGAGGCGGTTGCTATCATCAATCAGATCCGCTTTGTTCAGTATCAACATGGGCTGAATAGCCTGATACTCAGCCGCTACCAGATAGCGGTCGATCAGATTGGCATGAGGCTCAGGGTAGGGTGCTATGACGATAGCGATTCGGTCAATGTTTGCCGCCACGGGGCGAAGCTTGCCGCGATTATCTGGTCTGCATAACTCAGAGGATCTTGAGTGTCGTGCGATGACGACACCCCGTGTTTCCCCCTGTTGCCAGGTGACTTGATCGCCTGTAACGATAGTGGGCAGGTTTGCCCGCAAGTGACAGCGGTGAGTGTCAAGAGGAACCTGATGGCTAGTTTGATGACCGGCTTGATGTTCAGTTGGCTGTTCAGGTTCGATATCGACCTGATGACTATAACGAGCAATAACCCGGCCATTTTGTTCAGGGCCAAGTGTGGTGGAAGACAGCTGCTCATCTGTTTTCTGTCGGGCATCAGTCTGTGAGCTGATTTTCGCCTGATTTTGCTCTATCCGCCGACGTTGTTGCTTGGTCAGGTGGCGTTTAGTCAATACATCTCCATTCGCATACGTTGAGTGGTGCTAAAGCGAGGCTTCCTACGGTGCTCTTTTTTAAAAGGTCTTCTTTTTAAAAATTGATGGCCCCGCCATCACTGGCTTACTTGGGCGCAAGGATATAGCATATGGGGAACGAGGGACAGGAACCGGATATGCTTCACTTGGAAGGGATTTACCAGACACTGGCCGAATTTGTACCGTTGCTGGCAACCATTGCGGTTGTTGTGCTGGCCTTGCGGTTTGCCGACTGGCTGTTGGTGAGCCGTGCCAGCTTGACCACTAAGTCTCGCGTGCCAGGTCAAGTGGCCATGATGTTGCTCACAGCGGTTGCTCTGATCAGTATCGTTTTGGCATTACCCGTGAATGAGTCTACCCGAAGTGACTTGCTGGGTTTGCTGGGTTTGGTGCTCACCGGGGTTATTGCCTTATCCTCAACGACATTTGTATCCAACGCCATGGCGGGATTGATGTTACGTTCGGTACAAAGTTTTCGTCACGGTGATTTTATTCGGGCAGGTGACCACTTTGGCCGAGTGACTGAGCGAGGTTTGTTTCACACAGAGATTCAGTCAGAAGATAGGGACTTAATTACCCTACCCAATCTTTATCTGGCTTCCAGTCCTGTTACAGTCGTGAGGTCCTCCGGCACAATTATTTCCTGTGAGCTGTCTCTTGGCTACGATGTGCCTCATCATCAGGTGGAGCTCCTGTTAAAAGAGGCCGCTGTTACTGCTGGATTGCAAGAACCTTTTATCCAAATTATGTCACTGGGTGATTTTTCTATAGTCTATAAAATCTCCGGTTACTACGCGGAAGTCAAACACCTGTTAACGACTCGAAGCCGGCTTCGCAGAGAAGTATTAGATAAACTCCATGGTGCCGATATTGAAATAGTGTCACCGGCATTTATGAATCAGCGGCAGTTTACCAATGAGGAAAAATTCATGGCCGCCCCCAAGCAGCGTGATCCGTTTGAGGCCAACCATAAGGCCCTGGAATCATTGATTTTTGATAAAGCTGACAGGGCAGAAAAAATTCGGGTTCTTAAGGATGAGAGTCAGAGTATTGTTGAAGAAATTAAGCAATTAAAAGAACAGCTTGAGGGGCTGGATGAGCCTCAAGTAACTGAAATAAAGGCTGAGATATTCAAGCGAAAAGAACGCATTGAAAAACTCGATAATATTATTCAAATTGCAAAAGATAGCCCTAATGAATGAAATAGACGTTATAAACGACCCCCTTAACCTTATTTGGATTGACCTGGAAATGACAGGTCTCGACACGGAATCTGATGTGATTATCGAGATAGCCACACTCGTGACTGATAAGGATCTAAATACCCTTGGAGAGGGGCCAATATTGGCGATTCACCAACCAGATGAGCTACTTGATGGTATGGATGAGTGGAATACACGCCAACATGGAAAGTCTGGTTTGACTGAGCGCGTGAAAAATAGCAAGACCACCATGGCAGAGGCGGAGCGAGCGACCATAGAATTTCTAAAACAGTTTGTGGATGCAAGAAAGTCACCCATGTGTGGGAACTCAATCTGTCAGGATCGCCGTTTTATGGCAAGACAGATGCCTGAGTTGGAAGCCTTTTTTCACTATCGAAATTTGGATGTCAGTAGCGTGAAAGAAATTGCTCGCCGCTGGCGACCGGAGCTGATGAAAGGGTTTAACAAGCAGGGTTCACACCTAGCGATGGACGACATTAAAGACTCTATCGAAGAACTGAGTTATTACCGCGATGTATTTTTTAATCTGGCAGATGACAAATCATAATGTGGCAAATCTATCTTTCCGGAGAGATTCATTCTGATTGGCGGGAACAAATTATCCGTGGGGTAGAGAAGCTCAACTTGCCAGTGCAGTTTAGCTCCGCTGTCACTGATCATGATGCCAGTGATGCCGCCGGCGATGTGCTGGGAAAAGAGTCAGAACAGTTTTGGCGAGACCATAAGTCAGCCAAGGTGAACGCTATTAGGATAAAGACTCAGATAGAGCAATCTGATCTGGCAATTATTCGTTTTGGTGACCAATATAAGCAGTGGAACGCTGCGTTTGATGCAGGCTATTGTGCTGCGTTGGGCACACCCTACATCACCCTTCATGATGAGAGTATTATCCACCCATTAAAAGAGGTGGACGGTAGTGCCATGGCTTGGGCACAAACGACCGATCAGGTGGTGGAAATTCTCCATTATCTGACCAAGGAAAAATAATTTATTTCAGCGATAAGACTCAGGGTTAATAATTTTTCGCTTACGTTTTTTCTTTCCGGTTGCCGTTATTGCGTGTTGTCCTAGCGCCCAAATAATATGTTCCTGAACGATGTCAGAGGGATAGTCCTGACGTGCTTTTAAGGTATCGATAATTTTGTCGGAAGAGGGCGCATTACCGAGGCCAATGGCCAGGTTTCTCAACCATCGCTCATAACCAATGCGGCGAATGGGGGAACCCTCGGTATATTTCAAAAATTCTGCTTCAGTCCATGAAAACAATTCGGCGAGTTCACGGTTTTCCAACTTATGCCGAGGGGTGAAATCTTTTTCCTTGGTGGGTGTGGCCCCTTTGTTCCACGGGCAAATGGCCTGGCAATCATCACAACCAAACACTCGGTTACCCATGGGTTCACGAAATTCCTCGGGGATGCTGCCCTTGTGTTCAATGGTGAGGTAGGAAATACACCGGCTTGCATCCAGCACATAGGGTTTCGGGAAGGCATCTGTGGGGCAGACTTTAAGGCAAGCCTTGCAGTCGCCACACTGGTCTTGTTCTGTGGGTTGATCCACCGGAAGTGGCAGGCTGGTGTATATTTCACCGAGAAAAAACCAAGAACCAGCTTGGCTATTGATCGCAAGGGTATGTTTACCTATCCAGCCCAGCCCAGCCTTTTCTGCCAGAGGTTTTTCCATCACTGGGGCACTGTCCACAAAAGGGCGTTGAATCAGGCTACCGGGTACAGCCTGTTCAATTTCTTTGGCAAGGGTCTTTAGCCGATTACGGATCAATTTGTGGTAGTCCCGGCCAAGAGCGTATCTTGAAATATACGCTTTATTCTCATCTTTCAGCACAGCGATCATGTTGCTGTCATCGGGCAAATAGTCCATCCGCACACTGATGACTCGCTGGGTTCCCGGTAATAATTGTTCGGGGTGATAACGCTTTTCGCCATGTTCGCTCATCCACTGCATACCACCCTGATAGCCTTTCTCCAGCCATTGGTTTAACCGTTCACCGGTTTGGACCAGATCAATATCGGTAATAGCAACCTGCTGAAAACCTAACGAAAGGCCCCACTCTTTGATATTTTTCGCCAGTTGTGAGTAGTCAGTTTCTTGCGTTGTGGAGGACATAGTTGAAGACATAGTCGAACAGCTGTTTGAAGATGACGTATAATTTTGACAGATATTGCCCAGACAATTGGAATTATATGCCCCAATCATTGCCAGCAGCATTATATACCGCCCAGCAAGTTAGAGATTTGGATCAAATTGCTATTCAGGAACGAGGTATCCCCGGTATCAAATTGATGAAATTTGCGGGGCGTTCCGTCTTTGATGAGATTCATCATCGCTGGCCGGGCTCGCCTATCACCGTATTTTGTGGTGCGGGTAATAACGGGGGTGATGGTTATATTGTGGCGGCTCTTGCACAAGAAAACCAACTACCTGTTCAGCTAATACAGCTAGCCTCGCCGGATAAATTGACCGGTGATGCGCGTACGGCCTATGAGTATGCATTGTCAGCTGGGGTGCCCATGACCCCATTTAGTGACTGCCTAGATCTTCAGGTTGGTGTGATCGTGGACGCATTGTTAGGTACTGGTCTGAGTGGCCAGGTACGCGAGCCTTATGTTCAAGCAATACGGTTGATTAATCACAGTGGGCTTCCTGTGGTGGCAGTGGATATTCCATCAGGCCTTTCCAGTGATACGGGTGCAACCATGGAGGCGGCAGTAGAGGCTGATGTCACCGTGACCTTTATCGGTTTAAAACAAGGGTTATTGACCGGGCGCGGACCGGCATTATGTGGCGAGTTGGTGTACAACAATCTATCTGTTCCTGTCGATATTTTCGATGGTATCAAGCACACAGCAATACGTTTGGACCGGCAAGATTTGATGGCAAACTTTCCTTCCCGTCATCGTGATGCCCACAAGGGTGATTTTGGGTGCGTATTGGTTATTGGTGGTGACGAAGGATTTGGTGGCGCTGTGGCAATGGCCGCTGAAGCTGCGTTGAGAGCGGGCGCTGGCTTAGTGAGTGTCGCCACAAGGCCGGAGCATGTGTCAGCTATCCTGGCCCGCCGTCCGGAGTTGATGGTCAAGGGTGTTGCCTCAGGCCAAGAGCTGGTCCCGTTGTTAAGTTCACCCACTGTTTTAGTGGTTGGTCCAGGTTTAGGTCAATCTCCCTGGTCTGAACAGATGCTACAACAGGCAGTATCTACAGGGTTACCTATGGTGTTAGATGCTGATGCACTGAATATTGTTAGTGGGGGGCGAGTGATTCCGCATGCCGGCAATGCTAACTGGGTAATGACACCTCACCCAGGGGAGGCAGCTCGGTTACTGGGTGTTAGCAATACTGAGGTACAGGCAGACAGGTTTTCTGCGGTAAGGGCTTTACACAAAAAGTTTAATTGTGCTGTCGTTTTAAAAGGAGCGGGTTCTCTTGTGTGCACCACTGGTGATCAACCAGTAGGTGTCTGTACTGCGGGGAATCCAGGTATGGCCTCAGGTGGTATGGGGGATGCGCTCAGCGGCATAATAGGCGCTCTGCTGGCTCAGGGGTTATCGTCAGATATCGCATTGCCTTTGGGGGTTTGCCTCCACGCTGAAGCGGCTGATATGGCTGCGGCTTCTGATGGTGAGCGGGGCCTGCTGGCAACCGATTTGTTTGGTCCGTTACGTCAGCTGGTGAATGAATGAACCGACCGTTAACAAGTCACTCAGTCCAGAGAGCAGTGGTCAGTGAGGAGGCAATGGTTCAGCTTGGTGTTCAATTAGGTGCTGAGCTTCGCCAGACGCCCTCAAGTAGCGCACTGGTTTTCTTGGATGGTGATTTGGGTGCCGGAAAAACGACTTTGTGCCGGGGCATGTTGCAGGCTTTCGGTCATACTGGGGCAGTAAAGAGTCCGACCTATACCCTGGTTGAATCTTACCAACTGGGCGATGCATTACTGCACCATTTTGACCTATACCGTCTCGGTAATCCCGAGGAGTTAGAGTTTATTGGTATCCGTGATTATTTTCATCAGGGGAATTATTCCCTGATTGAGTGGCCTAATCGCGGAGCAGGAATACTCCCTGTACCGGATTTAGAGGTTATGATTAGTGTCACCAAAAAGGGTAGAGATGTCAGCATCACAGCAGCAACGGATGTGGGTAATAGCATCTTGCTGGCGTTAGATAAAAAGTAAAAAAAAAGACACAGGCAGAAAAATAATGAGGGTGAGTGGTTGCTGATATTACGCAACATTTGTTTAGTATTTATCGCGCTGGTATTTGCCAGCCAGTCACTAGCCGCTGCGACGGTGAATGGTGTTCGGGTTTGGCGAGCGCCGGATCACACACGTTTGGTTTTTGACCTCAGTAAGCCAGTGGCCCATAAGGTGTTTTCTCTGGAGGGCCCCGATCGGCTTGTCATTGATATTGACGATACGTCACTTAATGCGAGTACTGCCGGTCTCGACCTTGGGAAATCACCCATTACCTCTATTCGTACCGGTGAAAATAAACAAAAAAATCTACGCATCGTACTAGATCTGAAAGAAGCGGTTAGACCGCGTAGCTTCTCTTTATCCAGAAATGAGCAATACGGTGATCGGTTGGTCGTGGATCTCTATGACCATGATAAAAAAACAACCAAAACGGTAGAGGATGTTACCGCTGAAAATAACCGGCGGGATATTATCATTGCGATTGATGCTGGGCATGGTGGTGAAGATCCTGGTGCTTCGGGTCCAAAACGTATTAGAGAGAAAGTGGTCGTACTCGCGATCAGCCGCGAACTGCAAAAGATGTTTGACCAGACACCTGGGTATAAAGCGGTCTTGGTCCGGACCGGAGACTACTATATTCCTTTGCGTACACGCACCAGCATTGCGCATAAAAAGCGTGCAGATCTATTTATATCGATACACGCTGACGCATTCAAAAAATCCTCTGCAAACGGTGCTTCAGTGTTTGCGCTTTCTCGGCGTGGCGCGACCAGTGAAACGGCACGTTACTTGGCTGGCCGTGAAAATCGTGCGGATCTCATCGGAGGGGCTGGTAGTGTTAGTCTTGATGACAAAGATCATATGCTGGCCAGTGTGTTATTGGATTTGTCGATGACGGCGACGCTTAGCAGTAGCCTTGAAGTGGGGGCTGAAGTACTTAAATCTGTAGGTGGTCTTGCTCGATTGCACAAGAAGCGGGTGGAGCAGGCGGGCTTTATGGTATTGAAGTCGCCCGATATTCCATCAATCCTTGTGGAGACCGGTTTTATCTCCAATCCTACCGAAGCAAAGCGTCTGGCGAGCCGGAGCTATCAGCAAAAAATGGCTCGTTCAATTTTTCAGGGTGTGAATCGCTATTTTTCTAACAATCTGCCAGTGGGCACCTTGCTGGCAGCTCAGAGAACAGGTGGCGGAAGTACGTATGTGATTGCACGAGGCGACACATTGTCAGGTATTGCAGTACGTCACAATGTGTCAGTTAATGCATTATTGCGCCACAATGGGCTGAAAAATACCCGCATTAAAGTGGGGCAACGCTTGAGAATACCTGCGTCATAACGGCTTGTTATTTAACAATAAGTGACTTAAATACAAGTGAATTAAAGAAAAACGACTTAAACAAAACTTACGTAAAGAAAACAAGTCATGTCAAAAATCCATTTGCTCAGCCCGAGATTGGCCAACCAGATTGCTGCCGGTGAGGTGGTTGAACGCCCTGCATCGGTACTCAAGGAGCTGTTAGAGAACAGTCTCGATAGTGATGCCCGCCGTATTGATATTGATGTGGAGAGTGGTGGCGTTAAGTTGATTCGAGTGCGTGACAATGGCAGTGGAATTGGGGAGCAGGATTTACCGCTGTCACTGAGTCGTCATGCCACCAGTAAAATTGAGCAGTTGGACGATTTGGAAGCGGTGGCCACGTTGGGCTTTCGTGGGGAAGCATTGGCCAGTATTTCATCGGTATCGAGGCTGGCGATCACCTCCAATGAACACGAGCAGGATCACGGTTGGAAAGCGGAATCCGAAGGCCGGGATATGGCGGTAAATATCATTCCGGCACCTCACCCTAGAGGGACCACCGTAGAAGTTCGGGATTTGTTTTTTAATACTCCGGCACGGCGTAAGTTCCTGCGGACAGAAAATACCGAATATAAGCGCATTGATGAAGTGCTTAGAAAGCTGGCCCTGAGCCACTTCGATGTCGACTTTTCCCTGCGCAACAATGGCAAGGTCATACACAGTTTTAGAGCGGCGAATACTCAGTTGGAGCAGGAGCGGCGGGTGGCCGCTATCTGTGGCTCCGCCTTTATGGAGAATGCTCTCTACGTCGATGTAGAGGCCGCAGGGCTTCGGTTGTGGGGCTGGGTGGGTTTACCCACATTTTCTCGGAGTCAGGCAGACCTACAGCATTTCTTTGTGAATGGCCGAAGTATCCGTGACAAGCTGGTGACCCATGCTGTTCGTCAGGCTTATAAGGATGTTATGTACCATGGGCGCCACCCCGCCTTTGTTCTATACCTTGAGCTAAACCCAATAGATGTGGATGTTAATGTTCACCCAACCAAGCACGAAGTACGTTTTCGCGATAGTCGCACAGTGCATAACTTTTTGTTTCGCAGTTTGCATCGAGCTGTGGCGGACATCCGGCCAGGAGATCAAGTTTCCAATGCGTCAGATCTAACAGTAGACCCAGCGGAAAACAATGGGGGCGAGCACTCGGCCCTTTCACAACAACCCAATATGAATCTTAGGTCACCATCGCCTTCAATATCTGGCGGATCAGTGGCGGAAAACAGGGCTGTTTATCAGTCATTACATCAGTCACCACCTGGCAGTAGCGAACCGGTTGTTGGCTCTTCTGATAATTCTGCTGGTATGGCCCCGTCCGATGCTGAGGTGCCCCCACTGGGGTATGCCATAGCCCAACTCAAGGGCATCTATATATTGGCGGAGAATGTCCAGGGAATGGTGCTGGTGGATATGCATGCTGCCCATGAACGGATTACCTACGAACACATGAAGCAGGCTTTTGATTTAGAGGGTATTCGATCCCAGCCATTACTGGTGCCTGTCACCTTGGCGGTGAGTCAATCAGAAGCTGATATTGCAGATGAACATCAAACACTATTTGGCTCACTGGGTTTTTCCCTGCAGCGGGCTGGTCCGGAAAGCCTGATCGTCAGACAGATACCCTCCATGTTGCGTGATTCTGATGTAGAGCCCTTAGTTCGTGACGTACTTTCTGACCTGGTGACCCACGGCACCAGTGACCGTATTCGTCAGCATCTTAATGAGATTATGGCAACGATGTCCTGTCATGGTTCGGTAAGGGCCAACCGAAAGCTCAGTATCCCGGAAATGAATGCCTTATTACGCGATATGGAAGCCACTGAGCGCAGCGGGCAATGCAATCATGGCCGCCCCACCTGGACTCAGATGTCGCTGGAAGAGCTGGATAAGCTATTCTTAAGGGGCCGCTAGCCCAAGCTGTTCAGGCACTGAGTGCTAATCCAAACTAGACTGATAGTGTGTAGAACCTTTATTGAGTCCAGTGTGTCTAATTCAGAGCGTGAGCAAGTAAGCCGCTGCCACGCTGTGTTCAGCCGATGCGCTACCTCAGGAGGAGATATGCATGTCATTTGAAAGGTTACCCCGGTTACTCTTTGGTTTGCTGTCTTTTCCCTTATGGGCTGCAGCAGGCTTGGGAGAAGAGCGGTCGCTAGCCTTCGTTGAGCCAATCAATCAGTATGTTTATCAAGTGGCACCCTACCCACCGATTGAAAAACCAATGCAGGGCAAGCAATTTTCTGGCTTGCAGGACGCTGTGAGTTTTTACGAGAAGATTGATCGTTCAGGCCATTGGGAGCCTTTACCTGCTGGCCCTTTAATTGGCCTCGGTGATGTTCATGAACAAGTGATTCTATTGCGAAATCTTCTTCATCTGTTTGGCGATATAAAGGAAGAGGCCTCTTTTTTTGAGCCACTGGAGTTATTCGACCTGGAATTACATGAAGCGTTATTGGCCTTTCAGAAACGACATGGAGCAAAAGTGGATGGTATTCTGGGCCCTCAGACTCGCCGTCTACTGAGCGTCCCTCCTCGGCAGAGGATTGAGCAACTGTTAATAAATATCAATCGACAGCAGCAACTTCAAGCTACCGCCGGAGAGCGTTACCTCCAAGTGAATGTCCCCGAATATCGACTTCGATTATATGACCAGGGTGTAGTTCAGCTGGATATGAAAGCCATCATTGGTCGTCGCAGCCGTCAAACCCCCATTTTTAGCAGCAAGGTTAAAACCGTCGTGGTGAACCCTTCATGGAGTGTCCCCAGAAGTATTGCGTTTAGGGATATTTTGCCTCGATGGAAACAAGACAAAACTTATCTATCAAAGCATAACTTACAGGTTTTATCGGGCTGGGAAAT
>JBALVP010000037.1:0-12787 GCA_036961395.1 Porticoccus sp. | reverse complement strand
CGATAGCTTGCAATTCTTCAAAAAGACTAAGGTCGATGACTTCGCTGAAGGTCATGGAGAAACCCGGAACGAGAGCCGGGAATGGGAGAATAGCTACCGCCAGCGTTGGCAGCATGACAAGATTGTACGTTCCACCCACGGGGTGAACTGTACGGGTTCTTGTAGCTGGAAAATTTATGTTAAAAATGGACTGATTACCTGGGAAACCCAGCAGACGGATTATCCCCGTACTCGTCCTGATCTGCCGAATCACGAGCCGCGCGGTTGCCCCCGAGGCGCCAGCTACTCCTGGTATATCTACAGCGCCAACCGAGTAAAGTATCCCAAAGTGCGCAAGCCGTTGCTGAAATTGTGGCGTGATGCTCGCAAGCAGTTTGAAAATCCCATAGATGCTTGGGCTTTTATCGTAGAAGACCCAATACGTGCAAAATCCTACAAGTCTAAACGTGGGCTGGGTGGATTTGTTCGCTCTTCATGGGATGAAGTGAACGAAATGATTGCCGCGGCCAATGTTTATACGGCTAAAGAACACGGCCCTGACCGCATTATTGGTTTTTCACCCATTCCTGCTATGTCGATGGTTTCTTATGCCGCAGGCTCTCGTTATCTGTCGTTAATTGGCGGCGTGTGCATGAGCTTCTACGATTGGTACTGCGATTTGCCTCCAGCCTCACCAATGGTCTGGGGTGAGCAGACAGATGTGCCGGAGTCTGCCGATTGGTATAACTCGAACTACCTTATTTTGTGGGGCTCCAATGTGCCTCAAACACGTACTCCTGATGCTCACTTCTTTACAGAAGTTCGTTACAAGGGCGCTAAAGGCGTGGTTATTACGCCCGACTACAGTGAAGCAGCCAAACTGGCTGACATGTGGCTGAATCCCAAACAGGGTACTGATGCCGCTGTCGCCATGGCCTTTGGGCATGTGATTCTTAAGGAATTCCATCTCGACAACCCCAGTGCTTACTTCACTGAATATGTACGCCAATATTCAGATATGCCTAACCTCGTGACCTTGGACGCCTTTGAGGGTGGTTACAAAGCCAGTCGCTTCCTACGTGCATCTGATTTGGCCGACAATTTGGGACAAGAAAATAATCCTGATTGGAAAACCATCGCACTGGATGAACTCAGTGGTGAACTGGTTTCTCCACAAGGCTCCATCGGTTATCGCTGGGGTGAGCAGGGTGACGGAAAAGGTAAATGGAATATTGAAACCCGCGAGGGCAAAGATGGCAACGAAGTGAAGTTGCAGTTATCCCTGATTGATGGCGGTGATGTCGATGCAGTTGCCTTCCCTTACTTTGCTGCCGGAGGCAGTGATCATTGGGATAAGCAAGAAGGTGAAAGCATTCAAATGCGCAATGTGCCCACGCGTACTATTACGCTGGCAGATGGCTCTCAGGCGAAAGTTACTACTGTTTATGACCTGATGATGGCCAATTACAGTATTGACCGTGGTTTGGGTGGTGAGCATGTCGCAGCCAGTTTTGATGACGACACAGTCGCTTACACCCCGGCTTGGCAAGAAAAAATTACCGGTGTTCCTCGCGCTAAGATTATTCAGGTTGCCAGAGAGTTTGCTGATAACGCCGATAAGACCCGTGGTAAGTCCATGGTGATTGTAGGTGCGGCAATGAACCACTGGTATCACATGGATATGAACTACCGTGGCTTGATCAATATGCTGATCATGTGTGGCTGTGTTGGTCAAAGCGGTGGTGGCTGGGCTCACTATGTGGGACAGGAAAAACTGCGTCCACAAACGGGCTGGCTGCCTTTGGCATTCGGTCTGGACTGGAGTCGCCCGCCTCGCCAAATGAATTCCACGTCGTTCTTCTATAGCCACAGTTCTCAGTGGCGTCACGAAAAAGTGAGCATGCACGATGTGCTATCGCCCATCGCGGATAAATCACAATTCCAAGAACATATGCTCGACTACAACATTAAAGCCGAACGTATGGGCTGGCTACCTTCAGCACCACAACTGAACAGGAATCCACTGCACATTACCCGTGATGCGGAAGCTGCAGGTATGGATCCGAAAGACTATGCAGTACAGGAGCTAAAATCTGGCAATCTGCGTTTTGCCGCAGAGCAGCCCGACAGCCCTGAAAACTTCCCTCGCAACATGTTTATCTGGCGCTCAAACCTGCTGGGTTCTTCCGGTAAAGGTCATGAGTACATGCTCAAGTACCTGCTGGGTACTAAAAACGGTGTGATGAATGAAGATAACGGTGTCAGTGGTGGCATGATCCCTCAGGAAGCTGAGTGGGTTGATGAAGGCGCGGAGGGTAAGTTGGACTTGGTGGTCACACTGGATTTCCGGATGTCATCTACCTGTATGTACTCCGATATCGTGTTGCCCACTGCAACCTGGTACGAGAAAGACGACCTCAATACTTCAGATATGCACCCCTTTATTCACCCGCTGTCGAAAGCGGCTGACCCTGCATGGGAAGCGCGTTCAGACTGGGATATCTATAAAGGTATCGCCAAGAAGTTCTCTGAAATCGCCAGCTTTAATGACAATTTAGGCGTCGAGAAAGATTTCGTCACTGTTCCCATGCTTCACGATACTCCCGGAGAGCTGGCTCAGCCTTTCGATGTGAAGGACTGGAAATACGGTGAATGTGATCTGATTCCCGGCGCAACTGCACCGAATATGATGGTGGTAGAGCGGGATTACCCCAACACCTACAAGAAATTTACGTCTCTTGGTCCATTGCTCGAGAAAATGGGCAATGGCGGTAAAGGTATTGGTTGGAATACAGATGACGAGGTGAAACTGCTTCGTGAGCTTAACTATACCGTGACAGAAGAAGGTATTAGTAAAGGCCAGCCTCGTATCGAATCAGCGATTGATGCGGCTGAAGTGGTACTTAGCCTTGCACCGGAAACCAACGGTAACGTTGCGGTAAAAGCTTGGGAGGCACTGGAGCAGATTACCGGCCGTGATCACAAGCACCTGGCTGAGCCAAAGCATGATGAAAAGATTCGCTTCCGCGACCTTCAGGCACAACCAAGGAAGATTATCTCTTCACCCACTTGGTCGGGTTTAGAAGATGAGCATGTGAGCTATAACGCGTGTTACACCAATGTCCACGAGTTGATTCCTTGGCGCACCATTACGGGTCGTCAGCAGTTTTATCAGGATCACAAATGGATGGACGCCTTTGGGGAGCAGTTGATTTCTTACCGCCCACCGATTCATACCAACACCATCGATTTGGTGAAAGGTAAGAAATCCAACGGTAATAAAGAGATTGTGCTGAACTGGATTACTCCTCATCAAAAATGGGGTATCCACAGCACCTATTCTGACAACTTGTTGATGCTTACCTTGTCTCGCGGTGGCCCGATTATCTGGCTGAGTGAAATCGATGCCAAGAAAGCGGATATCGAAGATAACGACTGGGTTGAGGTGTTCAATGTTAATGGTGCCATCGCCTGTCGCGCAGTAGTCAGTCAGCGGGTGAAAGAGGGCATGGTCATGATGTACCACGCTCAGGAGCGCATTGTGAATGTCCCCGGTAGTGAAACCACAGGTACACGTGGTGGTCACCACAACTCGGTGACTCGGATTGTGATGAAGCCAACGCATATGATTGGTGGTTACGCCCAGCAATCCTATGGCTTTAACTACTACGGTACCGTGGGTTGTAACCGTGACGAAATGGTCGTGGTTCGTAAGATGGATAAGGTCGATTGGCTCGATAATGAGACCGGTGATGGCCTTCCTCAACCACTTCCAACAGAAGTTTAAGGAGACAGCGCAATGAAAATTAGATCTCAAGTTGGAATGGTGCTGAACCTCGATAAATGTATCGGTTGTCACACCTGCTCCATTACGTGTAAAAATGTGTGGACCTCTCGTGAAGGCATGGAATACGCCTGGTTCAATAATGTTGAAACCAAGCCAGGTATTGGTTACCCGAAAGAATGGGAAAACCAGAACAAATGGAACGGCGGTTGGATTCGCAACAAAGATGGCTCTATCAATCCAAAAATTGGTGGCAAATTTCGGGTGTTGGCAAATATTTTCTCCAACCCCGATCTACCGCAAATCGACGATTACTATGAACCGTTTGATTTTGACTATCAGCATTTGCATACCGCACCATTGTCAGAACATCAGCCTACGGCGCGCCCGCGTTCGCTGATAACGGGCAAACGTATGCAGAAAATTGAATGGGGTCCAAACTGGGAAGAAATTCTCGGCACTGAATTCGAAAAGCGTAAGGTCGATAAAAACTTCGACAATATGCAAAAGGAAATGTACGGCGAATTCGAAAATACCTTCATGATGTATTTGCCACGTTTGTGTGAGCACTGTCTGAACCCGACTTGTGCAGCATCCTGTCCATCAGGTGCTATCTACAAGCGGGAAGAGGATGGCATCGTACTTATTGATCAGGAGAAGTGTCGCGGCTGGCGGATGTGTGTGTCCGGTTGTCCGTACAAAAAAATCTACTTCAACTGGAAATCTGGTAAATCAGAAAAATGTATCTTCTGTTACCCACGAATTGAAGCTGGTCAGCCAACGGTTTGTTCAGAAACCTGTGTAGGTCGTATTCGCTACCTGGGTGTTCTGTTGTATGACGCCGACAGAATTCAGGAGGTGGCCAGTACTGAAAATGAGAAAGATCTGTATAAGGAGCAGTTAGGTCTTTTCCTTGACCCTAACGACCCGGCTGTTATTGCTCAGGCCAGAAAAGACGGCATTCCTGATTCAACGATAACTGCAGCCCAACAATCGCCCGTGTATAAGCTGGCGGTAGATTGGCAGCTTGCATTACCGTTGCACCCTGAATATCGGACGCTACCAATGGTTTGGTATGTGCCACCGCTGTCACCTATTCAGTCTGCTGTCGATGCAGGCCATATGGGCATGAACGGTATAATCCCCGATGTGGATTCCCTGCGTATTCCCGTGCAATACCTAGCGAATTTACTGACTGCTGGTGATGAAGAGCCGGTCAAGTTGGCATTGAAACGCCTGTTGGCCATGCGCGCCTACAAGCGTTCACAAATTGTTGACAATGAGCAGGACTTGCAGGTTCTGGAAGAGGTTGGCTTGAGTGAGCTTCAGGTGGAGGATATGTATCGCTACTTGGCCATTGCTAACTATGAGGATCGCTTTGTAATCCCTACCGCCCACCGTGAAGAGGCAATGTCAGAAGCCTTTGCAGAGCGTGGTGGTTGTGGGTTCTCATTTGGTAACGGTTGTTCAACTGGTGAATCGGACATCAACATGTTTGGTACCAAGAAAACCACTCGTAGAGATGTGATCGACACCGTTCAGGTTTGGGAGGAGTAATATCATGGATATTATCAAGGTAATTTCTCGACTGATGGATTATCCCAAGGCCGAATTTCAGGCTCAGGTTTCGGGCATTGAGGAGGTGATCAATAGCTCGCGGGAGATTTCTCCCGATATGCGCCAACAGTTGGTTCACCTGCTTCATGTGATTTATGACGGTGACCTATTGGATGCTCAGGAAGCCTATACAGGTCTGTTTGACCGTGGTCGCTCGCTGTCATTGTTGTTGTTTGAACATGTGCATGGTGAATCCCGCGATCGTGGTCAGGCAATGGTAGATTTACTGGGTATTTATGAGGAGCATGGTTTCAGCATTAATGCCCGGGAGCTGCCAGATCATATTCCGCTGCATTTGGAGTTTCTGGCTCACCTTCCAGATCTGGATGTTCGTGAGGGTTTGTCGGATGTCAGCCATATTCTCGGCGTTCTCAGTGCTCGACTACAGGAGCGTGAATCTCCCTATGCTGCATTGTTTGACGCGCTGCTGATGATCAGTGGTGTCAATGTTGATATAACTGAGTTGCGGGAAAAAGTAGCCGGTGAAAAACGGGATGATACCCATGAAGAGTTGGACAAAATCTGGGAGGAAGAAGCCGTCACCTTTGGTGCTGGTGATGCCCTCGGTAGCGGTTGTTCCTCTTCAGCACCGGTTCCACCTAAAAAATCAGCCAATGATGCCGTAGCCGTTCGCTGGGCAAATTAAGGAGTAATTTATGAATAGTAATACTATCTTATTTGGCCTGTACCCTTATGTGGCGGCTATGGTCTGTCTGGTCGGTTGCTGGGCTCGTTACGATCGCGAGCAGTATTCCTGGAAAGCCGGTTCGAGTCAGCTTTTGCGTACAAAAGGTATGCGTATAGCCAGTAATGCTTTTCACGTCGGGATATTGTTTGTTTTAGCGGGCCACTTTGTTGGCTTGCTTATGCCTGAGTCCCTTTACCACCATGTTATTTCTACACCTAACAAGCAATTGTTAGCAATGGTGTCCGGTGGCTTATTTGGTGCTCTTTGTTTTGTTGGTATGACGATGTTGATTGTTCGTCGTTTTACCGATGAGAGAGTACGGGCAAGCAGCAGCTTTTCGGATAACCTTGTACTGGTCTTGCTCTACATCCAGTTGATACTGGGTTTGAGTACTATCTTTGCTTCAAGTCATCATATGGATGGTTCTGTGATGGTGATGCTGGCTGACTGGGCGCAATCTCTAGTGCTCTTCCGGCCAATGGAAGCCGCTGCCTCCATTGCTCCAGTGGGCTTGGTGTATAAGCTACACGTATTTTTGGGAATGACTCTGTTCTTGATCTTCCCTTTCACACGTCTAGTTCATATCATTAGCGGTGTGGCTGCACCAGTAAAATACTTGCTGCGCAATTATCAGATTGTTCGTCAGAAGCGCGCTTAATCCGAGTTGTGTTTGGAGCTAAAGGTCGGGATAATCTCCCGGCCTTTATTTTTCGGCCATTTCCATGACAAACTGTAATGAGAGAATACCCTTATGAACTGCCCATCCACTGACAACGCCACAGACAATACACCCATTGAGATTTCTGAAATCAAGGTGAACGGTACTGTCATTACTCCAGATGAGATTGCTAGTGAGATGCAATTTCACGCAGCTGATTCGCAGGAAGCGGCCAAACAAAAGTCCTCTGAAGTGTTGATTATCCAACAGTTGTTACTACAGAAAGCCAAGGAGATTGGCCTGGATAAGGATTTACCCACAGAGAGCGACGTGCCCTCTGAAGAGACCATTATCAGCCGATTGATTGAGCGAGAAGCTTCAGCACAGGATGTTACAGAAGAGGAATGCCAGCGGTATTTTGATGCGAACAAGGATCAGTTTGTCAGCCAGGATTTGCTAGAGGTAAAGCATATTTTATTGGGTGCTGACCCAGAAGATGAAGATAAAAGAGCCGTCGCTAAAGAAGCGGCGGAATCGCTGATTTCAAAGCTGGTTGAGTCATTTGAGCAATTCGAAGCGCTGGCTGATGAGCATTCAGACTGCCCATCTAAGGAAACGGGTGGCAGCTTGGGGCAAATCACTCGAGGTCAGACAACCATTGAGTTTGAAACAGCGATATTTGAGCTTGAAGAAGGCCTTGCTAAAGATCCAGTTGAATCTCGTTACGGCTACCACGTAGTCTACATTGACAAAAAATTACTTGGGAAGCAGTTGGAATACGAGCAAGTAAAAAGCGATGTGGCTAACATGTTGATGGAGTTTGGTCAGCGCAAAGCGGTCGCTCAATATATTCATAAGCTGGTTGATGAGTCTGAAATTGAAGGTATTGATTTCGAAATAGGTCGCCCATTAACGAATTAATTTTTTCATATATACGTCTCTCTCCTTTGCGAGTGCTTCTAAATGGAATATGTAGAAGCACTCGAAAAGTGAGTCATCAAATATCCTAGCCATCACGATTTCCAATCGGGTTGACGTTTTTTGAGAAAAGCGGATAACCCTTCTTGGCCCTCTTTCGATCGCCTTATTTCGACAATACGTTCACACGTTTTTTTGATTAACGTATCGTTGATAGGGCGGTGTTCGATTTCCCGTACCAACTGTTTGGCTGAATGCATGGCTGCGGGACTGTTTTCCAATAGAGTGGTGGTGAGTTGGTCAATAGTATTGTCCATTTGTGTTTCTTCAACAGCTTCATTGATCAGTCCTAGTTCGGCAGCCTGTTGAGCCTTGAACTTTTCTCCTGTCATGAAATAGCGTCTTGCTGCACGAGAACCCATAGATTCTATGATGTAAGGGCTGATGGTGGCCGGGACCAGGCCAATCTTTACTTCACTAAAAGCAAATGATGCCTTTGTTGATGCAATGGCAATATCACAGCAACTGATCAGGCCAAGCGCTCCTCCAAAGGCTGGCCCTTGAACCTTGGCAATGGTTGGTAGGGGTATTTCATTCAGTGTTTTTAGCATATGGGCCAGAGTTTCTGCATCTTTTAGGTTCTCTTCATAACTGCATTCTCCCATATGTTTCATCCAGTGGAGATCAGCACCAGCAGAAAATGTTTTTCCTTCTGCGGCAAGCACTAATACCCTAGCTTTTGGGTTGGCCGCGGTTTGTTTGAAAGCTGAGATTAGTTGATTGACCATCTGTCTATCAAAGGCATTGTGTTTGTCTGCCCTGTTGAGGGTGATGGTGGTCACGCCCCTTGTATCAATCTTTGTGGTTACCATGCTCTTCATTTTGTTACTCCCACAGGGTTACATTCTGAAGACACCAAACTGTGTCTCTTCTATGGGTTTGTTTAGGGTGGCGGCAAGGGATAACCCCAATACTGTTCGCGTTTCAGCGGGATCAATAATACCGTCGTCCCAGAGTCTTGCAGATGCATAAACGGGATTGCCCTGAGCTTCATATTGTTTGATAACGGGATGTTTAACGTAGGCTTCAATTTCTTCTGTCCAGGGTTTATTTTCTTTTAAATATTGATCTTGCTTAACCTGCGCCAGCACACTGGCGGCCTGCGCTCCACCCATGACTGAGATGCGTGCATTGGGCCACATAAACAAAAAACGGGGATCGTAGGCGCGACCACACATACCATAGTTTCCTGCACCGAAGGAGCCACCGATAATGACAGTAAATTTAGGGACTTTTGCACAGGCTACCGCTGCCACCATTTTGGCACCGTGTTTGGCGATACCTTTCGCTTCATGGTGTTTACCTACAATAAAACCGGTGATGTTTTGAAAGAAAATAAGTGGGATTTTTCGTTGAGCACAGAGTTCGATGAAGTGAGTGCCTTTCAGGGCCGACTCACTAAACAGGATGCCATTGTTCGCAATAATGCCCACAGGGTGACCAAATAAACGGGAAAACCCACAGACTAATGTGGTGCCATAAAGAGACTTGAACTCATCAAATTCAGACCCATCCACCACTCTAGCAATGACTTCTCTCACATCGTAGGTTTGGTGTGGGTTATAGGGGACGATGCCGTAGATTTCCTTAGAGTCGTATAAAGGTTCGACGGAATCTATAACATTCAGTTCTCGCCATTTTGTTCGGTTTGTATTGGCGACACATTGTCGAGCCAGTTGTAAGGCATGATGATCATCGTTGGCGTAGTGATCGGCTACGCCGGATGTGTGGCAGTGTAAATCGGCACCACCAAGTTCTTCAGCAGTGACGCTTTCTCCTGTGGCTGCTTTTACCAGCGGTGGGCCACCAATAAAAATGGTGCCCTGGTTTTTAACGATAATCGATTCGTCCGCCATGGCGGGGACATAGGCTCCACCGGCCGTGCAGGAGCCCATTACCACCGCAATTTGTGGGATATTTTGTGCGGACATATTGGCCTGATTAAAGAATATTCGACCAAAATGTTCTCGGTCAGGAAATACTTCATCCTGATGGGGTAAGTGGGCGCCGCCTGAATCCACAAGATAGATACAGGGCAGATTGTTCTCCAGTGCAATTTGTTGGGCGCGTAGGTGTTTTTTTACGGTGAGCGGGTAGTAGGTGCCGCCTTTTACCGTGGCATCATTGGCGATGATCATGACATCCTGCCCACAAACTTGTCCGATGCCAGTCATCAGACCAGCAGCGGGAACATAATCGTCATATACATCCCAGGCTGCTAGTTGGGATAGTTCAAGAAACGGTGAGTCATTATCAAGTAATGATTTTATGCGCTCGCGGGCCAATAATTTGCCTCGGGACTTATGTCGTTCGCAGGATTTTTTATCGCCACCATGTTTGACTTGGTTCAGCTTGGTATTGAGGTTTTCCACACGCACTTGCATGTGTTGGCAGTTATCCAGAAATTCATCTGATTTATGGTCTATACGTGACTGTAGTGTTGCCATAACTGATACCTCCGCCTTGTTATAAAGACGCCTGTTAGCTAGGTGTTTGTGAGGTTATTTATATTGTTTCATTGAAGAGTTCTCTGCCGATTAGCATGCGTCTGATTTCACTGGTGCCTGCCCCGATCTCATAGAGCTTGGCGTCGCGTAACAGGCGGCCTGCGGGGTAATCATTGGTATAGCCATTGCCCCCGAGTATCTGAATGGTATCCAAAGCCATTTTTGTGGCCATTTCGGCCGTAAAAAGAATCACAGCAGCAGCATCTTTTCGTGACGACTCGCCTCGGTCACAGGCTGCTGCGACGGTATAAAGGTATGCTCGGCAGGCATTGAGCCCTGCATACATATCGGCCAGTTTTCCCTGAATAAGCTGGAATTCTCCGATCGCTTTGCCAAATTGCTTACGGTCGTGAACATAGGGCAGTACGATATCCATGCAGGCTTGCATAATACCCACGGGTCCACCAGAGAGAACGGTGCGTTCATAATCCAAGCCTGACATGAGTATAGAGATGCCTTGGCCTTCTTCTCCTAGAAGATTATCAATAGGTACCACACAGTTTTCGAACACCAGTTCACAGGTGTTGGAGCCGCGCATACCCAATTTGTCCAGTTTTTGGTGATGGGAAAAACCAGGAGAACCATGTTCGACAATAAAGGCTGTAATCCCGCTGGAATGTTGATGGTGACCTGTTCGGGCATAAACCACGTAGGTGGAGGCATCAGGCCCATTGGTGATCCACATTTTATTGCCATTTAGAATGTATCTATCACCTTGTTTCTCAGCCCGTAGTCTCATGCTTTGCACATCGGACCCAGCATTAGGCTCAGACATGGCCAGTGCGCCGATATGTTCACCAGAACATAACCGAGGTAAGTATTGTTTTTTTTGTGCCGAAGTACCGTGCTTGTAAATCTGATTGACACAAAGGTTGGAGTGGGCGGCATAGGAGAGACCAACGGATGCAGATGCTCTGGATATTTCTTCCATGGCGACTGCATGGGCTAAATACCCCATATGAGCACCACCATAGTCTTCGGATACAGTGATCCCCAATAGTCCCATAGACCCCAGCTTGCGCCATAGGTCTGAGGGAAACTCATTGACTCGATCAATACTGGCTGCTCTTGGTGCTATTTCTGCCTGAGCAAATTGATAGACACTACGATGTAGCAAGTCGATATCTTCGCCTAGGTGGAAGTTCAAGTTGGGGTAAGGGGTGTTCATCGCCTGATACCTCCTCGGTCAGGCTTGAGTTGCTTCAACTGCGCCGATCTTATTTAGCGCTTTTAAGCAGGCAGCTTCGGCTTCTATCAAGTCTTGTCTCATGGTGTTGATATCCTTCAATTGTTGTTTCAACTTGCCCTTTTGTATTTGAATGTGTTCAAGCAAGTGCTTGAGCTGGGTGGTATTCCCTTGGTTTGGGTCATACATCTCGACAATTTCACGGCTTTCTTCAAGGCTAAAACCAAGCCTTTTTCCCCGAAGAATGAGTTTGAGTTTGGTGCGGTCTGGAGGAGTGTAAATACGGGTTAGTCCATGCCGTTGAGGTGTTAATAGCCCAATATCCTCATAGTGCCTAATGCTGCGGGTAGTCACTCCAAACTCTCGGGATAGATCGCTAATACTGTATTCTGTGGTTTTAGGTTTCGTGGGTTTGGAACTCATGGGCTTCGAGACCATTGTGTCGTATCTCTTTTTAAGTATTTGGTAATTTAAAGCATAGTTTACCCTTACGTTAACGTAAATATGAATTTAGACTTAGGCGAGAAATCTTTTAGATGCAGGGGTTATTACACAGTCTGGATAGGATTGGATTAAGCCCCAAGTTATCTATCTAGTCATTGCGGGTCAGCAGAGCAAGCTGTTGAGAGACCAGCTTTTCAGCGCTGTCGTTGAGTCCGTTTACTCGATATAAGGGGCTGTCTTCAGCGAGTGGCGATACATCGATATCAGAGAGCGATGGGTGAGTCCCGGTGTCTTTATCCAGTAATATCTCGCCTGTCACTGCTTTATCCAATAGCGCGATCAAGAGCTCTTCACGCTTCTCATGCTGACGCTCGTTAAGCAGCTGGGATGTAGAGGGCTGCTGCTGGGCACTTGAAATGGCACCAGCAAGTTCGACAGTGATTCCTTGAGTAGCAAGTAATTGATGCGTTAGCTGAAACAATGCAGTGGCACAGTAAATAGCGCGTAGCCGGTGGTCACCTTGCTCATCCAGGCTATTGAATTTGAGGTGGATACTGTGGTGGCCTCCGCCAAGGCGGGTGGCCCCGTATAGCTCTGTAGCATCATCTACTAAGCGATCAAGTCTAATCATCAGTGATTCAAAGTGTTCCCGAGTGAGTAAACTTTCAAGTCGAGACAGATTTTGGCAGACAATACCCAGTAGCGAACTGTGACAGATAGACGGCTCTTGGGTAGATGATTCTTGACTAGATGGTTGCCGGTTGGCTAGCAGTGGTGCAATCCTCTGTTCCAGGAGACTCAATTCGTCGAGTTTTATGGACTCATTACCTGGGAGTTGCTGAGAAAGATGATTGAGTCGGGTGGAAATTTTATGCCCCCACTGGGTTGCGAGTAGTACCAAAGCTGAGGTCAATACCAGCCAGAAAATGATAAAGGCCTGTACGAC
>JBALVP010000036.1:0-12951 GCA_036961395.1 Porticoccus sp. | reverse complement strand
AACCCAGTATACGAAAAGTATTGGTACACCTGGGTTGACTTATAACCTATTGATATAAATTATCTTTCTACATTCGATCGTTTGTGAAAAACAGCAGCTATACTTTCTACTGTTGATGAAAACAGTTGGTTGTTCAGTCGTTTAACTGGCCCTTTGGCCATCAACTTTCCCTAAAGCATTTAAGGTGGATTTCGACCTTGAAAATGATATCGTGAGGATAGTTTTATGAGACGACATTATTATATTAGTGATGACCTAGATGATCTTAAGTTCATCGAGACAGAACTGGAAAGTCGAGGGATAACTACACCGCAAATTCATGTATTAAGTTCTGATGATGCGGGCCTTCAGGCGCATGACTTACACCATGTTCCTTCTTTCATGAAGAAGGATATTGTGCACTCAACTAGTATTGCAGCATTATTTGGTTTTCTTTCTGGTGTATTGGTGTTGTCAGTTGCTCAGTTCAGTGGCGTGACCGAAACAGTAGGTTGGGTTCCCTTTGTTTTTCTGGCGATTGTAGTGATGGCTTTAATCACCTGGGAAGGTGGTATGTGGGGTATTCATAACCCCAATATTCACTTCGAACGTTTTCAACAGGCTTTGGCTGAAGGAAAGCATGTTTTATACGTTGAGGTGAAAAAGAAGCAAGAAGTTATCTTGTTGTCCGTGACTAACCATCATCCGGGGCTACAGGCAGCGGGAACTGAAGATTCCTCTAATGAGTTATTGATTAGTGCCGCGAACGGCGCCAATCATTTTGTTAAATGGGCGCCATAAGAGATGGATTTTTTATAGAAAGTGGGCCTTAAGACGTCAGCTTTTTATTCAATGAGTTGGTCAGTTCTAGCGGCCAGAATAAAATCATTACGGTGTAAACCAGCGATTTTGTGGGTCCACCATGTGACTCTAACCTTACCCCACTCAACGAGTATCGCTGGGTGGTGGTTAGCTGTTTCAGCCAAGTCCCCAACTTTATTAGCAAAGGCCATGGCATCAACAAAACTCCCGAAGGTGAACAATCTTTCCAGCTGTGGAATACCGTCACGGACCTCTATATTCCAGTGTGGAATTTCCGTTAGCAGGTTAGCTAGTTCATTGTCTGGCACAGTTGGAGCATCTGTGCGGCAGGCTTCACAGGATTCATTCGATAATGTGGGGGATAACGGCATGACAACTCTCCTGTTAGAGGAGATAGTTTAGTCCAAAAGTAAGTCTATAGGCAGTTTTTGGGTTTAGGCAGGCCGGCAATCTTGGCGGTTACCCGTGCTGGACTGGGGGGGAACAACTGCATGAGGTAAATGCTGCGAGCCTTACTGATATCTAGGTGTGTACCGACGTATTTGATCAGTGGGCGCATGGACGGTGAAAAGCCGTATTCTGAATAGAACTGACGGGCGACCTGGAGAATTTCCCAGTGTGCGTCCGTCAGATCAATATTTTCTTCTTTGGCTAGCTGCCTGGCCTTGAGATCAGACCAGGCATCGAGATTTTCAAGATAGTTTTTGATGCTGTCAGCTCTTTGGTGCAGGTTCTTCCGCCGGTAGTTAGTCGCTACTTAGACCAAGCAGGTGCAACAAACTAGTGAAGATGTTGAAGAGCATCACGAAGAGGGTCACAGTGGCAGAGATATAGTTGCGTTCACCGCCGTGAATAATGGCACTGGTTTGCCACATAATGATACCGGAGGAGAGCAGAAGAAATACACAGGAAATTGCCAGTGACAGTCCTTGGATTTGCAGGAATGCATTGGCGATTGCTGCAACGAAGGCCACGATAATACCGGTCATTAAAAAGCCGCTCATAAAGGAGAGCTCTTTCCGAGTGATGAGTACATAACCAGAACAGGCAAAGAAAATAAGGGCTGTTCCGCCGAGAGCCGTCAAAATGGTTTCTGATCCGCTGGTGGCTAGATAAAAGCTAATAATGGGACCAAGTGTAAAACCCATCCAGCCTGTTAGTGCGAAGACCCAAAAGAGCCCGGCAGTGCTGTTCTTATTCTTTTCTACCATCCACAGGCAGCCGATATAGGGTAATAGCATCCACAACCCCATGAAGGGCGCATTAACCGCTATGGCAACCCAGCTCATTACTGCACTGAAAGCCAGCGTTATGGAAAGCAATAGGTAGGTGTTGCGCAGTACTTTGGTGACTGCGGGGTCTAGTGCGGTGGAGACAATCGCTTTATCGTAGGCCATACCTTCATTTTCCTCTTTAATTTAATCGTAACGTTGGACACATATTACAAGCTAGAAGTTTCAAATCAATCAACAAGACAGGTTTATACGCGTAAAGGGAGCGGTTTAGTAGGGTTTTTTCATGTGCTGTGTTGGGTTTAGCCGGGTTAATGCAGCGTATGGTTAGCTAAACAGTATCAGGGTGGACTATTCGGTTTCGAAGAACTTGAGTATGGCATCTTTTTGCGCCATGCCATCCCGATAGCCTAAATCGAGTAAATTACGACAAAATCCTCGGGAAAACATGACATAACTTGCAGCACTGACACCGCCACCTTGGGTTGTTGCTCCCGTTAACTTCAGAAATATTTTTATGCTCTTTGGTAGTTCGTGAAGGTAGTCGGAAGCGAGCTTGTCGATGGGTTGCGATGGTAAAATGGCCAGAAATTCTACCGGCCTAAGATCACCTACACCTCTTTTCTCCCGCTCTTCTGGGGTCATTTTTTCAGCGAGTCGATTGATGATTCTTAAGGTTTCTAGGTCACCTTCAATACTATCGATAAAGGCGCTGTTAAACATATGGCCAATAATTTGTGCAATAGACGGTGAGTGCTTGATCAGTGGCTGCTGCCCTTTATGAATGGGATTGTCACTGACACCGATGACAAATACCTTCTCTGCGCCAAGGCGTAAGGCCGGGCTAATAGGTTTCAATTGCCTGACGGCGCCATCACCAAAGTATCGATCGCCGATTTGTATGGCGGGAAACAACGTGGGGATGGCCGAGGAGGCCATTAGGTGGTCTATGGTGAGGTCGGTACGAACACCAATTCGTCTGGATCGCTCCCAAGATTCGTGTGCTTCAGTTCCCTGAAAAAAAGTTACCGACTTCCCAGTACTGTAACTGACAGCAGTAATACTGACAGCCTCCAGCTCACCGTTGGTGATGGCCTCGTCCACATGGCGGAAACGGATATAGTTTTCTAGCAGCTGTCGCAATGGGGTGTTATCCAAAAGCGCTTTGGGTTTGCCCAGTGCATATCCACTGTGGAAGAAAGAGAAAAACATATTGATACTGTTTTTCAGCACCCCAAAAAAGTCTGTTCGATAGACGCTCTTGGCATCTAGCTGTCGCCAGATAGCTTCCAGCTTTTTGATACGCAAACGAAAGGGGCCGGCGCGCCCAGCGATAGCGAGGGTGTTGATAGCGCCTGCGGAGGTACCACAAATAATGGGAAAGGGGTTGTTGGTCTCTTTGGGTAGTATCTCAGCGACAGCTTTGAGCACGCCTACTTGATAGGCAGCTCTGGCTCCACCCCCAGAAAGGACCAGCCCAATTTTTGCTTTATCGTTATTTTTTTTACCCATTGCTGGAGCTATAAGCCTGCTGAAACAAAAGTGGTTCTATTCTGGATTAGAAAACCTGATTCGCCAACCCTGAAAATCATGAAACCACAAGGTTGTTCATTTTGAATAAGAACTTATCCTGAGTGCTGACGATGAGAGTTATGCTAGGGTAGATTTTATCTGTCATGTATTCGTAGACAAGGATGTCTAGCATGTTTGCTGTATACAGTTTCTCTCTCGGAATTTTCTCTGTTGGGCTTTGGCCTCAATTACCAGAAACCTACTGGCTGGTAGGGGGTTTTTCTGCGTGCATTCTATTGCATGGATTACGTCTCAAGTTACTGGCTTTCTTAGGCTGGGGTATTCTTTATGGCGTATGTTGGGGGCAGTATATGTTGTCCCATCAGTTGCCTGAGGAGTTTAGTCCGTCTGATTTTTTGGTGGCAGGTGAAGTAGTAGGGCTGCCGGTGAGTGATGGTCGCCGGATTCGATTTGATTTTCGACTGAGGAACGATGATAAACCCCATGCCATTAAAACGTTACGTCTAAGCTGGTATTACCATGATGCTATCTTGATCCCTGGCCAGGTGTGGCAGTTGCGTGTAAGGCTGCGACGGCCCAGAGGCACGGTTAATCCAGGAGGTTTTGATTATCAGGCCTGGCTGATACGACAGGGTATTTCAGCCACCGGTTATGTAAGAGACACCACAGAAAACCGTATTATCTCTCGTCACTCTTCTGTCAATAGTTTGCGCTTTCAATTGCGCGAAATGATTCGATCGTTACCCGCTGATGACGGTGCCAAGGCGTTAATTCTTGCCCTGACACTGGGTGACCGGTCTTTGATATCACCTCAACTATGGGACAGGTTGGCGCTATCAGGCGTTGTTCACCTTGTGGTGATATCCGGTTTGCATATTGGTCTTGTGGCATTCATGAGCTATAGCCTTGGTGCTTTGTTGGCAAAACTTCTTGGGCTGTTTGGGCGGCCATTTACGGCTCGTTATTGGGGAAGTATTTTATCCCTGGTGAGCGTCGTTTTATATAGCGCTATGGCGGGCTTTAGCTTGCCAACTCAGCGTGCGCTGATCATGGTCGTGGTGGCCATAGTCGTGTTACTCCTTAATCGCCATGTTAACCGTGGCTTGGCTTTCGGGATTGCCTTAGCTGGCGTGGCCATGGTTGATCCCCTTGCTATTTTTGGTGCAGGTTTTTGGCTGTCATTCGGCGCTGTTGCTGGTTTGTTATGGTTAGTGCCAGTGGCTCCACGAACATCGCACTGGCAGACAATTTTAAACATTCAGTGGTTGGTTTTTGTTGTATTGCTATTGCCACTAATGATCTCTTATTTACCCGTTGCTTGGTTGTCTCCTCTGGTGAATTTGGTAGCAATTCCCTGGATCAGTTTTCTGGTAGTCCCCCTGTGTTTATTGGCAGCAATCTCTTTTCTTATGAGTGCCTTTTCTGTCTCTGATTGGTTATGGAGTGTTGCAGGATGGCAGCTGGAGATGTTTATTAAGATGATAGAGGCTGTACCTTCTCTGGATTTTCTTCCTCGATATTCACCATGGCCACTCACGGGCAGTATTATTTATACGTTGATCCTGGTTATTAGCCTTGTTTTATTGCCGCGTGGTATTCCAGGAAAGTATCTCTGTGTGCCATTGGCTCTGAGTCTCTTGATGTTACCTTCCAATCATCCACACCCCTTGATTGTGACGGTACTGGATGTGGGGCAGGGCTTATCTGTAGTGGTTCAAACTCGTGATCACACATTGGTCTACGATACGGGAGCCAGTTTTGATAAAGGTTTCAGTACGGGGAGTGCAGTGGTAGCGCCTTTTTTACGAAGGCAGGGAGGCTCAGAATTAGACATGCTGGTTGTCAGTCATAGTGATAATGATCATGCGGGTGGCACAGCTGGGTTGTTAGGTCAGTTTTCACCGTTACAACTGCGCGTGGGTGAGTATCTGGACTTGGGTGAGATCAGTTCTGAATATTGCCGAAGTGGTGAATCATGGGTGTGGGATGGAGTGACATTTAGCTTTCTTCACCCGGGAAAACAAGTGGAAAGTAGCAATAACAATCGTTCATGTGTGTTGCAAATACAATATGCAGGTCAATCAATTCTTCTACCCGGTGATATCGAAGCAGTGGTAGAGCCGCGGTTATTGAGCAATCCTCATCTGGATACCCCCGTGACGTTGTTAATAGCGCCACATCACGGCAGTAAAACCTCATCATCGAGTAACTTTGTGGAGCGCTTGAACCCAGTCCATGTTGTGTTTTCGGCGGGCTATCGACACCATTTTGGGCATCCTGCATCATCTGTGACAGAACGCTATCAGCGACAAGATTCAAGGCTATGGAGCACGGCTGAGTCCGGTGCTTTGACCTTTACCTGGAGCGATTCAGGGCTGATTGGAGTATCAGAGGCACGTTCACAGCCTCGACGATATTGGTATTAAGCAGAAAACTACGCTTCAGAATAATGAGTTTTGGGTTATTTGAAACACACTGGTATTCTCTCGTCTGACGTTCTTTGAACCGTTTCTCGGAAACCTGAGTCAGCCTTTAAATATCCGGGTTAATGGTACTTGGCTATCACTGAATGTGGTACAGTTTTGGGCGTTTTACGCAGGCTGGGGGATGGACGTGTACGAACTTGTTATTGCTGGTGGCTGGCTAATGCTGCCAATTATTCTTTCATCAATTGTTGTCATTGCGATTGCCTTCGAACGGTACTGGACGCTACGTCCATCAAAGGTCATCCCTCCAACCCTGCTGGGTCAGGTGTGGCATTGGCTTAAACAGGACCAATTGACCAAAGAAAACATCCACCAACTTCGCGGGTCCTCTTGTCTGGGAACAATTCTGGCGGCCGGTATTAGTAATTCTGGCCATGGCCGTGAAGTGATGAAAGATAGTATTGAAGAAGCGGCGTGCCAGGTCGTTCATGAACTGGAAAAGTATTTAGCCCCGTTGGGTACCATTGCCGCTATTGCGCCATTACTTGGTTTACTGGGTACTGTTATCGGTATGATTAAGGTCTTTACCGCCATTATGATTGAGGGGACCGGCAATGCGGGCGTCTTGGCTGGTGGTATTTCTGAAGCACTGATTACCACTGCAGCTGGTTTGAGTGTGGCGATTCCAGCATTGATTTTTCACCGTTTCTTTGAGCGAAGAGTGGACAGTCTGGTCGTCCAAATGGAAGACCAGGCCATAAAGCTTGTCGATGCCCTACACGGCGATCGCGTTTTACGTCATGAAGAGATACGTCCTGAAGAAGTACGCCATGACGAGGTTCATACGGCGTGAAGTTTCGGCGTCAGAAGAAGGTCGATAACAATGTAAACCTGACACCACTCATTGATGTGGTGTTTCTGTTGTTGATCTTCTTTATGGTATCCACCACCTTTACCAAAGAGTCCCACTTGATCCTTGAGCTGCCTGAAGCTGATGGTGAGGTAGTAGAAACACCCATTGAAGGTATTGAAATCCTGATTGGTAAGAATGGTGACTACACCATTAATGGCAAGCAACTCATCAATCGTCACCTCAAGACCCTAATGAGGTCACTGGAAGAAGTTTCCCTAGGTAATAGTGACTTACCCCTGACAATTACAGCCGATGCGAATACTTCTCATCAATCAGTGGTTACAGCCATGGATGCGGCAGGTAAAATGGGCTTTGTCCATCTAAAAATAACAACAAAACAGCCTGACGAGGAGTCATAGTGGCAAAGTTTGTACCTGAATCCGATCATCCGGAAATGTCCGGGCTAGCGGTTTATATAAGGCTACTATCCTACCTCAAGCGTTACTGGGGTATTTTTTTACTCAGTGTTTTTGGCTTAATGCTATTTTCCTTAATGGAAATCGCTTTCGTTGATTTGTTTGGTTATACCGTCAATGTCATCAACAGTATCTCTGGTGATGACGTGGCGGCTTCAGGACAAGCTCTCAATGTCGATACCGGTTTCACCGCGAAATTAGCCGGAATGCTGGGTGGCGAACATGCTGTTTCAGAAAGCCGGTGGATTATTCCCCTGTTAATGTTTTGTATTGCCTTAGTCCGAGGGTTGGGCTTTTTTGTCGGTGGCTATTGCATGGCCTATGTTGCTCAAATTCTGGTGTTTAATCTGCGGACAGAAATATTCAATAAATACACTAGGCTGCCGAGCAGTTATTTCGATGCCAGCATGTCTGGGCACCTCGTCTCTCAAATGATCTTTCATGTCACCCAAGTGACAAGTGCGGTCACTGATTCTTTAAAGCTAATTATTCGTGAAAGTGCACTTGTTATCGGGCTAATCAGTTATTTGTTTTACATTAACTGGCGATTAGCGGCTATTTTTGTGGTGGTATTACCGGTTATAGGTTTTGTGGTTACCGTGGTGAGTAATCGTTTTAGATTGTTAAGTCGGCGTATTCAGGCATCTGCCGGCGACGTGACTCATGTGACACAAGAAGTGGTAAGCGGCTACCGTGAGATGCATCTTTTTGGGGGTGTGGCCTATGAACAGAAGCGCATGCTCGATGTGAGTAAATATAATCGTCATCAACATATGAAGATGGCAGTTGCTCAGGGTATCAGCTCGCCGGTTATACAGATGTTAGTGGCTATGTCGTTGTCATTATTAATGTGGCTTGCTTTGGATCCCGCGGTGCTGGCAAATATGAGCGGTGGTGAATTTGTTAAGTTTTTAGGTTCTGCAGCGTTGTTGGCTAAGCCCATTCGCCAGTTGTCTGAAGTAAACAGGAATATCCAGCGAGGAGTGGCTGCCGCAAGTACGTTATTTACTACGTTAGATGAGCTAGATGAACCTGATAACGGCACTGTCGAGCACAGTGATGTTAAAGGAGAATTTGAATTTAAGGGTGTCAGTTTTGCCTACTCAACTGATGTGGGTAACGTGATTAATGGCGTAGATCTTAAAGTGGAAGCGGGAGAAACCATTGCCCTGGTGGGGCAATCTGGTAGCGGTAAAACTACTTTGGTGAGTTTGATTCCTCGTTTTTATAATCATGGAGAAGGAAGAATTCTTCTTGATGGAACAGATGTTAACGATTACACGCTGGATAATCTGCGCAGTCATATTGCCCTCGTTTCACAAAAGGTCACCCTTTTTAACGATACGATTTATAACAATATTGCCTATGGTGCTCTGGTTAACCGGTCTGCAGAAGAGGTTCATGCGGCAGCTAAAGCCGCTCATGCCATGGAGTTTATTGAGAAATTACCCCAGGGTTTTGATACGCCCATTGGTGATGAGGGTGTGATGTTGTCTGGTGGACAACGACAGCGACTGGCCATTGCCCGAGCATTACTAAAAAATGCGCCAGTATTAATCCTAGATGAAGCAACCTCCGCACTGGATACAGAATCGGAGCATCATATCCAAGAAGCGTTAGAACACATTGTTAAAGGACGCACCACTTTCGTGGTTGCACACCGCTTGAGCACTATTGAAAATGCCGATCGTATATTGGTGATGGATAAGGGGCAAATTGTTGAGCAGGGGAGCCATCAACAACTGTTGGCCAAGAATGGGCGTTATGCTCAACTCCATCGTAAACAGTTTTTGGATGAGCCCGATCAAGCGTGTTAACACACGCTGACTTCTCATGAGCATTTCTAATTATCTGGAGCAGGCTTGGTACCGTCGTTTTAGCTGGGCGTTACTACTTTTACCTCTCTCGTGGTTGTTTCGTGCCGTGGTTGCCCTGCGCCGTTGTTACCAGCAAAAAATTAAGCCTAACCCTTCATTGAATGTTCCCGTCATTGTCGTGGGCAATATTTCCGTTGGTGGCACAGGAAAGACCCCGTTACTTTTGGCCCTGGTGTCTCACCTTAAAGAGCAGGGTTATCGGCCCGGTGTTATCAGCCGCGGTTACGGTGGTAGTGCCTCAGAGTACCCCATGCTTGTAAGCTCAGAATCAATGGCTGCTGAGGTTGGTGATGAACCGCTATTGCTGGCCAGTGTTTGTCCTGTCGTCGTTGATCCCGACAGGTACAGGGCTGCCAAATCTTTATTGGAACAGACCGATTGTGACCTGATTTTGAGTGATGATGGGTTGCAGCATTATCGACTGCCCCGGGATATTGAAATTGCGGTAGTGGATGGAGACCGAGGCTTTGGCAATGGCCAGTGCTTGCCCGCGGGTCCTCTGCGTGAGCCGGTGAGCCGGTTACAGTGTTTGGACTTTATACTGACCAATGGTCACGGCTCAGAGGTGCCCACTGAAGGCCATTTTTTCTTTAGGGTGGAGCCCACACAGTTACGCCATTTAGTGTCTGGAAAACAATGTTCACCAAGCCCGAGTTCGCTGGAGCAATGGAGCGGTAGCAATAACAGCCCCAGCAACAGCAGTAACAAGGTTCATGCAGTGGCAGGTATTGGAAACCCACAGCGGTTTTCAAAGTCACTCGAACAACTTGGGTTTGACGTGCAACTCCATGCTTACCCAGACCACCATGACTTTCGCGGCGATGAACTGCAATTTGATGATAATCTGCCCGTAATAATCACTGCAAAAGATGCGGTGAAATGTACCGATATTACTAATGACAGCGTTTGGATTTTGGATGTGACGGCGAAGCCGGACACAGACTTTCTCGACAAGCTCACCCAAGCTGTCCATAACCTAAAAGAGAGCGTTTGAGTCGCCATGGAATTTACTGTTGTTATTCCCGCCCGCTTTTCCTCGACCCGCTTACCGGGTAAGCCCCTAAAGAATATTGCCGGTAAGTCGATGATCCAGCGTGTCTATGAGCAGGCCCAAAAGAGTCGGGCCGGGCAGGTGATTGTGGCCACCGATGATCAACGCGTTGCTGATGAAGTGATAAGTTTCGGTGGGGAGGTCTGCATGACCTCTGCAGACCACCAATCGGGCACTGATCGATTGCAAGAGGTGGCAAGTCAATACGGATTTTCTGATGAGCACATTATTGTCAATGTTCAGGGCGATGAACCACTGATTCCGCCAGAAGTGATCGATCAGGTGGCTGAAAATTTGGCGAGCTGTCAAGCGGCGGGCGTCGCCACATTGTGTGAGCCTATTGAGAATGATACCGATTTCTCCAACCCTAATATTGTGAAGGTTGTGACCGACAACCAAGGGATGGCCTTGTACTTCAGCCGGGCATCCGTGCCTTGGCCGCGTGACCATTCAGAGAATCGGGTTGCCGCCATGGCCGCTGTAATAGTACCTATGCGGCATATAGGTATTTATGCCTATAGAGTGTCCACCCTGAACCATTTTATTGTTTGGCCTGTGGCACCTATTGAAGCATTGGAATGTCTTGAGCAACTTCGCTTTATGTGGAACAGCGTGCGTATCCATGTGGCCGAGGCGATGGCGCCTGTCCCCGGTGGGGTGGATACCGACGAAGATTTACAGCGGGTCATCGACTTGCTCGTTAAAAGCTCGCTGAACAAGGGGTCACCGTGATGTCGGTGAATGTCATGCCTGTGAAGGTATTGTTTGTGTGCTTGGGTAATATCTGTCGATCACCCACGGCACATGGCATTTTTGAAAGTATGGTGGCTGACGCGGGCTTGCAAGAGCATATTCTCGTTGACTCAGCAGGGACCGGCGACTGGCATATTGGTAAAGCCCCTGATGGAAGGGCCAGCGCCGCAGCACTGTCACGCAATCACGACCTCAGCCACTTGCGCGCTCGTCAGGTAAGGCCAGAGGATTTCCTGGAGTTTGACTACATTCTGGCCATGGACAACCAAAACCTATGGGATTTACAGGCCCAGTCATTACCTGAATTCAATGGACACCTCGGCTTGTTTCTCAATTTTGGTCACAGTGAGACCAAAGAAGTCCCCGATCCCTATTCTGGTGGAAAGGCAGACTTTGAATTTGTTCTAGACCTGGTGGAAGAGGCGGCTACTGGTCTGCTCTCTCATTTACGTGATCGGCTAGGCTGATGCTAACCATCGAACAGCAAGTATCTCTGCTACACAAGAACACACTGGCACTACCATCATTTGCTGAAAACTTCTGTCGGGTGAGCACTGAGAGTGAATTGTGTGAAGTGCTGGCTTGGTCACGCAAACACCGATCACCGGTCACCATGTTAGGTGGCGGCAGCAATGTGGTCTTGGCTCGAGACTTGAGTGGCCTGGTTGTTCAGATGGGTATCTCTGGTATCGAACTGATTTCCGAGCAGCAAGATCAGCGAGTGGTGAGGGTAGGGGCGGGTGAAAATTGGCACCAATTGGTATTGAGTACAATTGAGCAGGGCTGGTTTGGCCTAGAAAACCTCTCGCTTATACCCGGGCTTTCGGGTGCTGCGCCTATACAAAATATCGGCGCCTACGGGGTTGAACTGAGCCAGCGTTTCTTATCTCTGGAGGCCATTCACTTGGTAACAGGCGAGAAAGTGGTTATGGATGCTTCCGAGTGCCAGTTTGGTTATCGAGACAGTGTTTTTAAACACTCCGGTCGAGATCAATATGCCATTACTGCCATGACGCTTGCTCTTTCTTCCAAGAAGAACCTTTGCCTTGACTACCCTACATTACAGAAAGCATTAGACGGTATCGATGAATCTGAATTAACCCCAAAACGTGTCTCTGATGCAGTGTGCGGTGTGCGTCGTAGTAAGCTGCCCAGTCCTGAGGACATTCCCAACGTTGGCAGCTTCTTTAAAAACCCTGTGATCAGTAAAGAGCAGGCTGAAAAGCTACGTCAACAGCACCCGCAACTGGTGAGCTACCATCAGGTTGATGGCCGTGAAAAACTGGCTGCGGGTTGGCTGGTTGAGCAGGCCGGTTGGAAAGGCTTTAAGCAGCATGGTGTTGGTGTTCATCATCAACAGTCGCTGGTTCTTGTCAATAGTGGCGGCACAGGTGCTGATTTACTGTCACTGGCTTCGGATATTCAGGCATCCGTGGCAGATAAGTTTGGTGTTTCTCTGGAAATTGAACCACGTGTTTATTCTTAACACGTAATGCCCTACATCCTCCCTTGATACCGTCGCCTTTCGTAGCCAATAAAGGGCGTCAGTGATAGGCTAGATACATAAGAAAGGGATATCGACTGTATGAGCTCAAGAGAAGCATTGAAAACGGTCTTGGTCGTGGATGATCATGACTTGGTTCGGCTTGGCATTTGCCGACTGTTGTCAGAGGTGTCGGATATTACCGTCGTGGGTCAGGCCTCAAGCGGTGAAACGGCGATTACCCTTGTCCGTGAGCTAAAACCAGATATTGTCTTTATGGATATCCGCATGCCTGGTATCGGCGGGTTGGAGGCGACACAACGGATTTTATCTCAGCAACCCGAAACCAAAGTGATTGTAATCAGTGCTTTTAATGATGAGGTTTATCCCATGACCTTATTGAAAGCTGGTGCCTCGGGCTACATCACTAAAAATGCGGATACTGAAGAAATAAAAACGGCCATAG
>JBALVP010000035.1:0-13007 GCA_036961395.1 Porticoccus sp. | reverse complement strand
ATTTTTCCTTGGGACACATCTAGCTGCCGCACTTGAAAAATTTCGGGTGTGCTGCCCAGAACAATAGACTCACGGGATATATTGTCCACGGAAATGGCTGTAGTACCGGCAATAATGGGGGCGACAGCCTTAACAGATGGTATGCGGGACATGGCCATCGCATCTTCCAGCGTCAAATCTCTGGGGGCGGTACCATAAACGGGTGGTGATCCACCGGTGGTTTCCTTGCGACCGGGAAATACGATCAATAATTGATTGCCCAGCGCCGAAAATTCCTGATCCACATAACGGCGTGCACCCTCACCTAAACTTGTGAGCAAAATAACCGAAGCAACACCAAGCCCTACGGCCATCAATAACAGGCCGGTACGCACTCGGTGTCGCAGAAAAATCTGCCCGTTAAAGCGTATCTGATCAGCCAGGTACATGGTCAACTCTGGCATCTGTTATAACGCTTGTGTCTGCTTCAATCTGGCCATCTACCATGCGAATTTGACGGCGAGCCCGCTGTCCCAGATTAAGGTCGTGAGTCACTACCATCAGCGTGATGCCTTCGGCATTGAGATTTTCCAGTACTGAGATAATTTCCTGCCCGGATGCCTGATCCAAGTTGCCCGTAGGCTCATCCGCCAGCAATATGCGAGGCTTCATCACAATAGCTCGGGCAATGGCCACCCGTTGTAATTGCCCACCGGACAGCTGGTTTGGGTGATGTCCGGCCCATGCCTCCAATCCTACCTGGGCCAACACTTCGTGCGCAGCAGTACGGCGCTCCCGCAATGATACGCCAGCCAACATCATTGGTAGCTCGACATTTTCCAGGGTCGTCAGGCGATTCACCAAATGAAATGACTGGAAGATAAAACCGATTTGTTCACCCCGGAGTTGGGCACGCTGTTCTTCTGGCAATGTTTCGGTATGTACCGAATCCAGTAAATAACTGCCACTGTCTGGACGATCCAGCAAGCCAATCATATTCAGCAGTGTGGATTTACCGGAGCCTGATGGCCCCATCACGGACAGGTACTCACCGCCTTGAGCTGTTATGTCCACATCGCGAAGTGCTCGTAGTGGTGAGTCACCCACCTGATACGTTTTGTTGACGCCCTTCAGCTCAATCATCTTCAACGTTGCCGATTTCTACACTCGCACCATCAATGACACCAGCACTTCCAACATTACTGACAATCTGCTCGCCTTCTACCAGTCCTTTTTGTACTTCGGTAAAATGCCAATTGGAGAGACCTTTGGAAATCGCTTTTCGTTGCAACTCACTATTGTCATCCACCACCAGAACATAGCTGTCATCGACGACTAACTCTGAAGGAATGCGCAAAACATTCTCATGCCTATCGAGAATGATCTCCATATCAGCACTGTATCCAGCCAACAACTTCACCCCCTCAACCAGTGGCTCCAACTCTGCTTCCACTTCAACGGTGCGGGCCTGTTTTTCAAAATCAAGGATATAGGGAGAAATACGCCTAATCCTTGCGGGAAAAAGCTGCTCTCTAAAGGCATCCAATGTCACTCGCACCTCGATGCCAACAGCAATTTCCGAGGCGTCCACCTCATCAATGGGTGCGCTGATATAGTGGCAATCATCCGTTAGTAAATCGATGGCCGGCGGTGTCGCTACGCCCGGTGGTGAAGGGGTAGAAAACTCACCTATTTCACCCGTCACCTCAGCCACTGAACCGGCAAAAGGTGCTCTCAAATAGGTCTGATCCAATACCGCACTCGCCGCAGCCACAGTAGATTGCGCTTGAACCTCACGTGCTTTCGCAGCCTCGCAACCCGCAGCACTGGCTTCGGCACGAGACCTGGCCACATCTGCTGACTCTTTGGAGACAAGATTTTTCTTGGCCAGATTAGCCAAACGACGGGATTCCCGCATATCTGACTTAGCCGCAATGCAGATGCTTTGCTTCTCTCGCTTGGCAGATAATTCGGATGCCTTGGTGACTTCCAGCTGGGCAGCACGATCCTCATTCCACAGCGCCATTAGAAGTTGCCCCGCCTCTACACGATCCCCTTCCTTCACATAGAGTTCGGAAATTTGCCCACCGATGGGCAGTGACAACCGGGATCTCTGACAGGCCTTAACGGTTCCAGCGCGGGTGTTCGCTACAGTGCGCTCTACGGTGCCTCGTTCTACCGCCACGACAGAAACCATCACCGGCTCTGGTCGAGACCAGTAATAAAACAATCCCACCAACACCAAGGCGGAAATAAAACTGACGATCCATTTTTTTATCGGCACAAGGTCCGCCTCCCCAGTAAACCCACTTTTTTAGCACTTCTTCTTGGCAACTCCTACTAGCATAGTCTCTGTATAGAAGATAAGGGATTGATGTGCATCTAAAAAATGCTGTGTTGATGCTCAAACCTCACTGGAGAAGGTTTGATTGATAGGAGAATAATCCGGCCAACAAAAAGCGCCCCTAGGGGCGCTTTATTTTATTCAAATGTTTTGACGATAGCTCCGGCTCTAAAGGCTGTCAGAGGCCTCAAGAAACGGCCCGTCCACACACAGCCTACGGCCATCGGGGGCTGCGCAGGCACCACAGAGGCCAACGCCACATTTTGTCAGGTAATCAATGGCACTGAAAATTTGGTCATCCCGGCAGAATTCACGCTGCACCACAATGGCGGCATGAACCATGGGTTCGGGGCCACAGTTATAGAACACCAGATTATCCAGCTCCTCCTGTGGTAGTTGTTGCAACCGCTCACGAAGTAGGTCGGTGACAAAACCTTGATATCCCTCACTACCATCGTCGGTAGCCACATGAACATCCGCAATTTTTTTACACTCATCAAGAAAATAGAGTCGATCACTGCTACGGGCACCGGTGAAGACTTCCGTATTCTCAAAATCACGGGCAATCTGATACACCGCTGCCAATCCTGTGCCACCACTGACAGCCATAATTTTGGCCCCATCATGAGGATTCACAGGGATGCCGTGAGGTCCTCTGACATAAGCTTCTGTGCCAGGCTCTAAGGCCATCAGTTCGTGGGTGAATATACCAACATCAATCACGACCAAAGAGAATGGGTCATCCGTAAGTGCCGAGAATGGCTTTTCACCTAACCCAGGAATCCACAGGAAGATAAATTCACCGGCTTGGACATTCACCTTGCGGTCAAAGGTGAGAATACAAATATCGTCTGTGACCCGTTCATTAGAAACCAATGACACGGGACTGAACTGCATATCCACATCGTAGCGAATCAAGCTTTCAGCCTGATTTTTGCCGTTCTCGATATCACGCTGCAGGGTTTGGAAATAGTCGCGCATTTCATCCGTAGTCAGGCCCACAAGCGCTGAACCAACACCTACCACATCGGCACCGGCATTCACAAAAGCTCGCACATCATCAGCACTGCTGACACCACCACAACCAATAATGGGGCAATCCACAGCTTCAGCAATTTCACGCACGCATTTCAAGCCTATAGGTAAAACACCTTTACCCGACATACCACCTGCCCCATTACTTAGCACCGGTTGCCCATGGGCTGAGGTATAACCAGGGCCTACTGTATTAATAGCGCACAACCCATCCGCACCGCCTTCAACAGCAGCCTTTGCTATCTCGGCAATATTGTCTGTATTGGGCGTTAGCTTGGGGATAACAGGAATATCTACGACCGCTTTTACTGCTGCGGTGATTTCTTTCACTAATTCTGGATCTTGCCCCATGGCCATGCCATAGCCTTTGGCGTGGGGGCATGACAAATTTAGCTCCAACCCATCCGAAACCGGGGCCATGATTTTTGCCACCTCAACAAACTCTTCCACACTGCCACCAAAGATGGAGGTCAGCAGAAAGCGATCTTCGGGCACATCTAAAGTAGCCAGGGATTCAGCCAGTTGCTTTGCTCCCGGGTTAGTTAAACCCACTGCATTCACAAAACAGCCTGGTGCATACTGACTGATCACTGGCTCGCGGTAACCAGGCCTTGGCTCAAGTCCAACACTTTTGGTGGTTAGCACCCCCACTTCGGGCATGGTGTCGAAAATATGCTGAATAATTGACGCAGCGGTTGTCACAATTCCAGAGGGAATAGTGAACGGTGAGGTGATTTTTTTACCGAAAAAATCATTATTTAAAAACTTGCTGCTGCTAAAGGGTGCTATTTTCGACATGTAGATATTCTGACCTGATAAGTGATTGGTGTGTGTAAGAGACTGCATGTAAGGGGCTGTGTATGAGGGACTGTGTATGAGCCTCTATATGAATCTCTGCAAGGTGCAGAAGGATAAACGTCCTACGAGTTGAAATCCACCGGATTAATGGTCAGCAGCAGCCTCAAAGGCCCGAAGCGGAAACCAACTCTCCATAGTGGAACAGGCAATAACTTCCCGGCTCAATTTTCTGCCAGGTTTCGTTGCAAGTCAGCGGCTGAGTAGCAATGACTGTCACCACATCATTGGGTGTCGTTTCCTGCTTGAAGTCGATGACCACATCCCTATCCAATAACTGCGCCTCACCAAAAGGTGCCCGTCGGGTTATCCAGTGGAGATTGTTACTGCAATAGGCCATCACATAAGCACCATCGGTTAGCAGCATGTTGTATACGCCTAGCTCCCTGAGCTGACCGGACAAACTGGCAATGTCATGAAAGACTTCAACCATGTTTTCCGGAGGAGATGAATGGCGGGTTTTGAGTTGGCTTAACAGCCAGCAAAAGGCATGTTCACTGTCTGTCTCGCCCACAGGGGTATAGTTACCTGTATCCAGCGCTTCAAAATTCTCAAGCTGGCCATTATGGGCAAAAGTCCAGTTGTGGCCCCACAACTCTCGGGTAAAGGGGTGAGTGTTTTCCAGACTGACACAACCACGGTTGGCTTGCCGAATATGACTAATCACAGAACAGCTTTTGATGGGGTAGTTCACCACTACCTGTGCAATTTTTGATTCTGAGGAAGGGTTCGGGTCTTTAAAGGCGCGGCATCCTTTTCCTTCATAGAAGGTAATTCCCCAGCCGTCCGCATGGGGACCAGTATTACCGCCACGCTGGATCAACCCGGTAAAGCTGAAACATATATCCGTGGGAACATTGGCGCTCATACCTAGAAGTTCACACATACAGGCTCTCTACTTAATTGTCTCAGTTGACGACTGTTATTCATTAAATAAATGTTTCTCTCAAGGGCACACAGGCGGCCCGGAGTGGAAATGAAACTCATGGTCTGGTGCCTCGATTAACGCCTGCTCCTGTTCACTAATGACCGCCATTCTTTCATCAATGGATTTTCCTCCAGCGGCCTTCTTGGCCAGTGAAAGGTAATCCCGATAATGACGCCCTTCTGATTTTAGTAGTGACAAGTAAAACTGCTCCAGTTCGGCATCAAGAAAAGGGGCTAGCTTAGCGAACCGCTCACAGGATCGAGCCTCGATAAAAGCCCCAACGATCAGAGTATCTATCAGTTTAGCTGGCTCATGAGTTCTTACTTTTTTTCTCAATCCGGCGGCATAACGAGAAGCACTGATATTCTGATACTCAACACCTCGCGCTTTCATGATGGCGATCACCTGCTCGAAGTGACGCATTTCCTCACGAGCCAGCTTGGACATTTTGTTGAGTAGTTCGAAGTCATCAACATAGCGATAAATCAGATTAATCGCGGTACTGGCAGCCTTTTTCTCACAGTTCGCATGGTCAATCAGGAGAACATCCAGATTCTGTAGTGCTGCGTCAATCCATGCGTCAGGGGTGTTACAGGGTAAAAATTCTTTGATTTCTTCAAGTGAAGACGCTGCTAATGAAGATGGTGACACGAAATATAATCCTTTCTCTAGGTTGCTTCAGCTCTGTAACGCTCAGGCGTTAGATCTATCCATATGGTGAACAATCGGACGAGAAGCCACGGTTTTTTGCCATTCGACAAGCCCCTCTACTTCACTCATCACATTCCACCCACAGACATTCTTCATCACTTTTTCAGCAAAACTAAAGGTATGGTAAGCAACGATATCTGCATAGGTGAACAAATGCCCAGCGAGGTAGGGTTCAAATTTTGCTAACCGAGACAAAGCAGTCAACCCTTTGGTTATCTCTGGCTTGATCTCATTAATTACCTGCTCTTTATTGGCGCCTGGGATGCTCGCCATCGTATTGAGGCGACTGGCTGGTAGTTCGATATAGAGCTCACACACTCTCATCAACTCACGCACCTTGGCGCGCTCAAAAGAACCTTCGGGAAACAGTGGCACCTCAGAGTTAATGTCTTCCAGAAACTCCATAATTGCCATGGTTTCCGAAAGAAATCCTTCACGGGTTTCGAGACATGGCACTTTACCCATGGGGCTCATGGACAAAAACGACTGTTCCTGATTGGGTGAGACTGGAACGCCATCAAACTCGAACCCTTTTTCAAGCAGAGCCAGCTTAGCCATTTTGTAGTAATTACTAGCCTCTAAACCATAGAGTTTAAGCATACCTGTTACCCCCGGAGAGCCCTATAAACAACGATTATTGTTGGTGGAAGTGTACCAGAGAATTTACCCGGTGAATGACCGCTATCCACTAGTCTCACATTACTCTAAGAATTGAATTGTAGTAATATGTGCGGCCCTTGGGCTCAATGCCCATTCAGACCAGAATATGGGCTGGCAGTGGACATTCACTGAGTGATTGCTCACTGGTTGCCCCAATCGCCTTGGTGATGGCGCCAACGTATATCTCGGCTCAGCTGAACTAGCAACAGTGAGTGGTATTCTTGGCCGCCTACCAACACCGGCAGAATATTTGGAATATGCGAGCAAGGTTGACTCTATGTCTGACGAGATCTATCGCTACATGAACTTTGACCAAATCGAATCCTTCCAGAAAGGTGCCGATGAGGGCAAGCTTATAGCAGTGCAAGAAATTGTTAATGTTGCCTAATTAATCAGCAACACTAAAAAAGCCTCACTTCGGTGGGGCTTTTTTATTTCTTGAATGGTTTATCAATGGCCTTCAATAAACCTTATCCTTCAGGCCTGTTTTTAGGTTGCCTATTCTAATCTGCTATGACTAAATCGATCGCATCCGTTTTAGTTGTCTAGCAGGCCCAATATGCAGTACCACTTATACGATCTTTACCGCCAATCACTCTCCCCCTTAAACGCCACCGTAGATTTAGTCCACGATATAGTCACAGATGAACGCTATCCGCTGTCAAAAACTCGCTATGGCAGAGTCCGAAAAGCAGTCCTAGAGTCCACCAGTCGCCTGCTAAAACACTATCCAAAACAGGGGTTTGAATACGAACCCATCGTTATTGATAAAGAAGAATATCCTGTCAGTGAGACAGTTGTTCTGGAAAAACCCTTTTGTAACTTATTGCGCTTTCGTCGTGAAGGCCTTCCTGCCGATGCCCCCAAACTGCTCTGTGTAGCAGCACTGTCAGGCCACCATGCCACCCTGGCACGGGAAACCTTCAGGGAATTTCTACCAGACCACGAAGTTTATGTAACAGATTGGCTCGATGCCCGAGATGTTCCCCTTTCTGAAGGGAATTTTGGTTTTGAAGGTTATACCAGCTACCTCATAGATTTTATGGAACACCTTGGCCCCAACAATCATGTCTTTGCTATCTGCCAGGCCGCAGTGCCCGCGCTTACGGCTATCTGCCATATGTCACGGGAAAATGATGTCTGTCGCCCAAAGAGCCTAACCATGTTGGCTGGCCCTATCGACATCAGGGTCAACCCCAACGCATTTTCCAAAAAGGTTCTCAATATTTCTGCCAAAGTTCTTGAGCGTGTTGCCATTCATAAAGTTCCCTCCCGCTTTAAAGGTGTAGGCCGACAGGTTTACCCAGGCACGATGCAACTGGGTGGCTTTATGTCCATGAACATGAAATCACATATGGAAAAGCATGTTCAGTTCTTTAAGGATGTCGTTAAAGGCAACGTGGATGATGCCGACAAACACCGTGACTTTTATGATGAATACATGGCAGTTCTGGATATGGATGCGGACTTTTATCTTGAAACCATGGATCGTATTTTCCTTGACCAGCATCTACCAAAAGGTCTAATGCAGTTCCAAGGAAAAACCGTTAACTGCAGTGATATTACCGACGTTGCCATCCTTACTCTTGAGGGAGAAAAGGATGACATGATCAGCCTGGGGCAAACGGAAGTAGCTCTACACCTGTGTGACAATCTTCCTCAAAAGCTGAAAAAACACTATGTGCAGAAAGGTGTTGGTCACTACGGTATCTTTAATGGCAGCAAATACCGGAAGGGTGTTGCTCCAAAAATTAAAGAGTGGATTAAAAAGCACCAAGAGCAAGGTGTTTAGCACTTAAATGAGCAATCCTATATAAGCAGTAACCAAAAGGCCGACATTTGTCGGCCTTTTTATTCACATTTAAATTTGTGCCTATCCTTCGGCTCCTCTCTCAGTTCTCTGCGTTCAACTCCCGCTTCGCTGTTTTTCCTTAAAGGCTAGCTTTTCCTTCTTTCGACTTAGTACTTTTGTTTTCATTGAAGAGCCTATGTGCTCTTCCCCTCTTTCTTGAGATAAATTTATTTGCCGCTCTCGCGCTGCATAACGCTTTACCTGCTCATCACTATGCTTACCATAACAACGGTGACAACTGACCCCTTTTTGGTAATTGAGGTGTTGTTTATCTTCCTCAGTTATCGGCAAGCGACAGGCATGGCACTGGTCATAGTGGCCTTTTTCAAGCTGGTGATTCACGGTGACTCGATTATCGAAAACAAAGCACTCACCTTGCCACATTGATTCATCTTCGGGCACCCGCTCAAGATAATTGAGAATGCCCCCTTTCAAATGGAAAACCTCATCAAACCCCTGCTGCTTTAAGTACGCAGTAGACTTTTCACAACGAATACCGCCGGTGCAAAACATGGCCACTTTCTTCTGTTTTTTTGGGTCCAGCTCTTTGCTCACATAATCGGGGAATTCACGAAATGTTTCAGTCTTAGGATTTACCGCATTTTCAAACGTGCCAATCTCAACTTCGTAGTCATTCCGGGTATCCAGCAGCAACACATCTGGATCGCTAATTAGATCGTTCCAGTCACGAGGGTCAACATAGGTGCCAACGATGCCATTGGGATCAATACCTTCCACCCCCATTGTCACGATTTCTTTTTTTAGTTTTACCTTGGTTCGATAGAAAGGGTTGCCTGTCACATAGGATTCTTTGACATCCAGACCGAAGAAACGAGGGTCTTTTTCCAACCACTCTATCACTGCATCAACCCCCTCCTTGGAACCAGCAATAGTGCCATTGACACCTTCGGCAGCAAGCAACAACGTGCCTTTTACACCCTCTTCAATCATCAAGCTCTGAAGAGGTTCTCGGAAAGATTCGAAATCAGGGAATGTTGCAAAACGGTAAAGTGCAGCAACCACTACACTAGCGGGTGATTCAGTCATGTCTTTTCCTCGTTGCGACCGGAACGTAAAACCGGGCAAGTTGTGGGATGTTGTATCTGATGTGGGGTGTTGTATTTGAAGTGCTTCAGCTTGAGCAAATCGCCCAGAACACCCAGGGGAGCGCATTTTAGGGAAATGCACTCCCGTACTCAAGAAAACCGGCTACATAGATACCCTACATCTGTGTAGAATTGCCGCCTATTTTATCTCAGGTATAGAACTATGACAGAACTACTGTCACCCGCAGGAACACTCAAGAACATGCGCTATGCATTTGCCTACGGTGCAGATGCTGTTTATGCGGGGCAACCACGTTATAGCTTGCGTGTGCGGAACAATGAGTTTAATCACCTGGATGTTATGGCCGGGGCCATTGCCGAAGCCCATGCCCAAAACAAACAGTTCTATATCGCCAGTAATATTTCTCCTCACAACGATAAGATCAGAAGCTATATCCGCGATATGGAAGAAGTCATTGAAATGCAGCCTGACGCTCTGATTATGTCAGACCCCGGCCTGATTATGATGGTCAGAGAAAAGTGGCCTGAGATGCCTATTCATCTCTCTGTACAGGCCAATGCGACAAACTACGCCACGGTAAAGTTCTGGCATACTCAGGGAATTGTTCGCACGATTTTGTCCCGTGAGCTGGGGTTGAATGAAATTGAAGAAATCCGCCAGCACTGCCCCGAAATGGAATTGGAAGTCTTCGTCCACGGCTCGCTCTGTATCGCCTATTCAGGCCGCTGCCTACTTTCTGGCTATATGAATCACCGGGACCCCAATCAGGGTGCCTGTACGAATGCCTGCCGATGGAAATATAGCGCGCAGGAAGCCACAGAAACAGAAACGGGTGATATTGTTCAGGCCAACACTGTCCCAACCAAGATATGGGAACCTTCTCAGGGGGCTTCTCAGGAAAACCAACCAGACCAGTTGCAGAATGATCATGATGAAGAAAAGCCCATCATGCTATTGGAGGAAAAAGGGCGTCCCGGAGAAATGATGCCGGCCTTTGAAGACGAGCATGGCACCTACATCATGAACTCAAAAGACTTACGGGCTGTGCAACACGTCGAACGCCTGGTTAATATGGGCATTGTTTCTTTGAAAATTGAAGGACGCACAAAATCTCACTACTACGCCGCACGTACTGCTCAGGTCTACCGTCGCGCTATTGATAACGCTGAGGCAGGCAAACCCTTTGATATCAACATGATGGCCGAGTTGGATCACCTGGCCAACCGTGGGTATACAGAAGGGTTCTACCGACGCCACGTTCCCCAAGAAACCCAAAACTATACGGAGAGTGCTTCAAGAAATCCCAATCAGCAATTTGTCGGTGAAGTCTCTGCCGTAGAAGCGGATAAAGGTTGGCTCACGGTGGATGTTAAAAACCGTTTTGAGCACGGTGACACCATGGAACTCATTACCCCCAATGGCAATATGACCTTCCGTCTAGATACTCTGGAAAACCTGAAAGGCGAAAAAATGGATGCAGCACCAGGCTCGGGACATGTTGTTCGTGTTCCCATGCCCGCAGACATATCCCTACCAGAAGATGGTGGCTACGCCATGCTGATGCGGTATATGTGAACACCCTTTTTTACTTTCTTGTTACACTCAGAGCGTGTTCAAAATAAGAGGTAACCATGGCGAGAATTGCTGTTTTGTTGGCCGTTGTCATCCTGGGCTATTTGTTCTGGCAGAAACTGAATAGCTGCCCACCGGAACAACGGAAAAAACTATTACTACGCAGTGGATTTTTCTTACTAATGGCAGTTCTCCTACTGCTTGTTGCCACGGGACGTGTTCACTGGATAGCCGTCGCTATTACTGCAGCACTGCCTGTCCTTAAAGTCCTTTTGTCCCTATCACTGCGAGCACTTCCTTTCCTTCAAGTATGGTTAAAAAAACGCCATAGTCAGTCAGAACACCCCTCCTCACCACAAAACACTCCGTTCTCCGAGGAAGAAGCCTGGCAGCTTCTGGGTCTAGAACCTGGAGCCCCCCGGGAGGACATTATTCAAGCTCACAAACGACTGATACAAAAACTTCACCCAGATCGGGGTGGAAATGATTACCTGGCAGCGAAACTCAATGCGGCCAGGGATCTCTTATTAGGCCATTAAACTTGGCTATTGCTCGTAAGCAGCAAATGAATATATCTCCCTAACCAGATATAAGGCTCTCTTTTGGAATATACCAGCTCCATCTCAACCACCGATTCTGGAACACCGTTACCCCCACGCAACGTTGTTACATAATCATGGAATACCCTCACACCGCTGGTGGCCTGCACCGTCAACGCTGCATCGTCCACCCACGCCTGTACCTGCTCCGGTAAGAGTGGATTACTTGGGGTGAGGCTGCCGGGGTCTGGGGTGAATGTATCCCGTTTCAATAGATTGAAATTACCTCTTATGAGGTTCCGATACTCCAATGAATGCCTGTTGTAATAAGTAAAAGACAGCACCCCGTCCTCAGAAAGAAACTGTTTCAATTGCACTAACAGAGGCTCTGGGTCGGCCAGCCACTCCACCACCGCATGACAAAGCACCACATCAAACTTACTCTCCACCCTGTTAGATAGCTCTTGAAAAGGACAGTGGTGCCAAACCATCGAGTCAACCACACCTGACTGTTCAGCTGACTCTCGGGCAATAGAGAGCATTTCACTGGAAATATCATTTACCGTTACCTGATGCCCAAGCTTTGCCAGCCGAATAGCCAACTGACTTAATCCAGCACCTATGTCCAGTACCCTAAGGGGTTTACTCTCATGAATATGGGGAATCTGTTCCCCTAAATCACGCCACAACACCGCCAGTCGGATATCGCCTTTTAAACCACCATAGACCTTACGCTTAAACCGCTCTGCCAAATCATCAAAGTTTCTGTCATTACTCATTGGACGCTTCTTGTATGGTTGATAAGGTCATTGAACAGGTCTATTCAATGGCCAAATTAAATATCTATTTAAGGCTACCAGTACAGAATTTTAACTGATCGGATGATCATCCTTGTCATCACATTTTCCTTTTAACCCCACCATACTCCATCTGATTAAAATCTTAATGATAGTACGATGTAAAATGGCTCAACTAGAACGGTCAAAGCCTAGTACTTGCCCCGTCAGTTCAAACCTTGGCTGACGAGGCCAAGGCTTTATATACAAATAACGTAGATCTACACACACTGACCTTATCGCTTATGCTCTGACATGTGTGGGTACTATGCCTTGATACCACCACCTTAAAACCCTAGAATTGCGCCGGCAAACGGTAATGTGTCCTTTTGATCCGCCCCGGTGGCACAGCTGGATAGCGCGGCCCCCTCCTAAGGGGCAGGTCAGAGGTTCGAATCCTCTCCGGGGCGCCATATACATCAATGACTTACTTTTTCACTAAACCCCTATCACTTCGATGCTTAGGGGTTGCGAAACAACAAATATAGTGCAACTAGTTACATATAGGCATCTGATTTTAAAGGGTTTATATAAAAACAAAGCCATTGTAATTGGACAAAGCAAGTGTTGATTTTTCTACACTTATTATTCAAAATAAGGCCTTGAAGCAGCAAGCTACCCTGCTGTA
>JBALVP010000034.1:0-13035 GCA_036961395.1 Porticoccus sp. | reverse complement strand
TGGCAGACTGGGCGGATAAAACCAGTGTTGGTGGTTACGGCGAGTTGCATTACAACAATCTGACCTCAGACAACTCTGATAAGACAAAAGACGAAATGGATCTTCACCGTTTTGTTGTCTTTTTTGGTCACCAGTACAGTGAGGACCTGAGATTCTTCTCCGAACTCGAAGTGGAACACAGTATTGCTGGAGAGGATAAAGACGGCGAAGTAGAAATTGAACAAGCCTTTATTGAATGGGATTACACTGAAGACCACCGAGCCAAAGCCGGCGTATTCCTACTACCTGTGGGCATCATCAACGAAACACACGAACCTGAAACCTTCTATGGTGTTGAACGAAATCCCATTGAGAAAAACATTATTCCTGCCACTTGGTGGGAAGGTGGCATGATGTTCAGCGGCGAAATTGCCGAAGGCTTCAGCTATGACGCTGGTGTTCACTCTGGACTATTTATTGATCCAACAGCCGATGATGTCGATGATAAAGAATGGAAAATTCGTGATGGTCGCCAGAAGGTCAGCAAAGCAAAGGCTGATGATCTAGCCTACACTGGCCGAATCAAGTACTCAGGTATGCCTGGCTTAGAGTTGGCGGCAACAGTCCAGTACCAGGCTGATGTCTGGCAAGGTGAGTCCTTTGCCGGTGAAGAAGAAGCCGATGCGACCCTATGGGAACTGCATGGTGTATACAACAATGGTCCCTTTGGTCTTCGTGCACTGTATGCCCATTGGGATATCGATGACGCCATTGAGTCTGTTAAACCGGGTGCCGACGAACAAGAAGGCTTCTTCATTGAACCCTCCTACCGACTCACTGAAAAGCTCGGTTTCTTCGCCCGCTACAGCGAATGGGATAATCAAGCCGGTGACAGCAGTGATACTGAAAAACGACAATATGATATTGGTTTAAACTACTGGCTGAACGAACGCGTAGTTTTGAAAGCAGATTATATGCAAGAAGATGTTGAGAGTGGTGAACCTGAACTACATGGCTTTAACTTGGGGTTAGGTTGGAGCTTCTAATCAGCCACTATTACCCATCCTTTAGGAGGGCCACTTCTGTGGCTCTCCTTTTTGGGTTTGCCCTACTCTTTACTAGCATGGTCTTTTCTAGTGCAGCCCTGGGTAAAGGTGTTTACCAAACTGTTCCTGAATTTCTAACTGAGGTTTTCTCCCCCGAGGAACCTCAGCAGGAGTATCTATGGCTGACACCAGAACTGAAAACTAGAGCTGGTGAAATCATGAAGCATTCTGTACGCGGCCTGAGAGTGAGGTACTGGCTATTAGGTACAAAAACTGTCTGGATTATGGAAGAAATAGGTAAAGAGCTACCTATCACCATTGGTGTAGTCGTCAATCAAGGCAGCATCGAGCAGGTTAAGATACTTGCTTTCCGGGAAAGTCGCGGGTGGGAAGTGCGTTATCCTGCATTTACGGCTCAGTACCTAGATGTCAAAATGACACCTGAAAAAAAACTGGATACACATATTGATGGTATCACTGGTGCCACACTGTCTGTTCGAGCGGTAACAAAGGTTGCCACCCTAGCGCTTTTCTATCATCAACAGGTTATTTCAGCACAAGAGAAGCCATCACAAAGCAAACTATCGCAAAATAAAGAGACCAGCCCGCTTGTCACAGAAACTCCGTAAAACCATTATTCTAAACCTGCGCTGGCATCGGCGCATTGGGTTGTCCGTTGTCATCATGGTGATTTTTCTTGCCATCACTGGCCTTTTGTTAAACCACTCACCCTCCCTGAGTCTCAGCAAACAAACCCTTCAGTACCAATGGCTGATGGACTGGTATGGCTTTGAAAGTGATAACGCCCAACCCGTTGAGCACCATGGGTTTAATATGAATGAAAAATGGCTGAGTCACTCTGGGCACAACGAATTATTTCTTAACGGTGAACCGGTGGCCAACTGCCGACCACCACTGTTGGGAGCAGCACAGTTTCAATCACTACTTCTCGCTCTGTGTCAGGATGCACTTGTTATTATCACGCCTGAAGGAGAGCTGGTAGAAAAACTGGATCAACTCAGTGGGTTGCCAAATGGCTCGACTGCACTTCAGGTCGTCAATCAAAAAATTCTAATCAATGCCGACAACCAAACCGTATCATTCGATATCGACACGCTGGAAATAAAATCTGCCCCCCCTCTTCAAAAAGGCTGGAGTACCTCCTCCCCCCTGCCTACTCAGCTTGCAGAGCAACTAGACAACAGCGCCGACCGCCCAGGTATATCGCTGGAAACACTCATTCTCGATCTACACAGTGGGCGCTTCTTTGGTAACGCTGGCGTACTATTTGTGGATTTGGTCGGGTTACTAATATGCCTGCTCGCCCTGACTGGGCTTTGGGCATGGTACAGCCACAATAAACTGCGCAAATCAGGTGGTTAATATTTAAAATACCAACGAAAACGGTAACACAGCGCCTTATAGAAATGGCCTATCCCAAACAGCGTCACGAACAAGTCCCACAGAAAATAGGCGACCTCCAATAACCTCGTAAATTTGATCTATGTCCTGATAGATTGAACTTCAGTTGTCACACATCGGCCCAATCGTTGCCAACCTGCAGAAATCCTTATAAAATCCGCCTATTAGGGCAGCAAGTGGCTGCCTTTTTTCGTTTTAAAGCTTTTTTATTTTAAACCTGCCGGCCCCATATTGAGGTCCCTACAGAAGCTTGAGTAGATACTTTTGTTAACACCATTATTGAGAATACAGGCATGACCAGCAGTGCATTAATGAATAATTACGGAACCCGAAATCTCACCCTCAGCAAAGGCCAAGGCGCCTGGGTTTGGGATGATCAGGGCAACCGTTATCTGGATGCTCTTTCTGGTATTGCAGTCTGTGGTCTGGGTCACGCCCATCCGGCTGTCACCAAAGCCATTGCAGACCAAGCCGCCACGCTGACCCACTGCTCCAACCTCTACAACATTGCTGTTCAGGAAGAATTGGCAGAGCGGTTGCGGGATATTTCAGGGATGAGCAAGTTATTCTTCAGTAATTCTGGTGCAGAGGCTAATGAAGCAGCGATCAAACTGGCACGCCTCTTTGGTCACCAGAAAGGCATTGCTGAACCCGCTGTTATCGTGATGGAAAATTCATTCCACGGTCGAACGCTTGCCACCTTATCTGCCACTGGCAACCGAAAGGTGCATGCCGGTTTTGAGCCACTGGTGAGAGGGTTTGTTCGGGCACCCTTTAACGACCTTGTGTCATTAAAAACCATAGCGGCCAACAACAAAAATGTGGCCGCTATACTTGTTGAGCCCATTCAGGGGGAAGGTGGTATTCAAATGCCCTCTGATGATTACTTACCTGGCATACGCCAGCTTTGTGATGACCAAGGCTGGTTGATGATGTTGGATGAAATTCAGACCAGTAATGGCCGTACCGGATGCTACTTTAATTATCAGCATTACGATCTCCTTCCAGATGTGGTGACAATGGCGAAGGGGCTCGGCAACGGTATGCCCATTGGCGCCTGCCTTGCAGGAGAAAAAGCAGCTGACCTTATGCAACCCGGCAGTCATGGATCAACCTTTGGTGGTAATCCCCTAGCCTGTGCAGCGGGGCTGGCAACCGTAGATACGATCATCAACGATGGGCTTTGTGAACAGGCCCAGACTATGGGTAACTATCTGAAACAACAGCTGACCAGTAAATTGGCGGGCTGCACCCATGTAGTAGACATTCGGGGCCAAGGCCTGATGCTGGCCGTTGAACTCAGTGAACCTTGTGCCTCACTCGTTGATAAAGCCGCAGAAAAAGGGCTACTCATCAATGTGACAGCCCAGTCAGTGATCCGGTTATTACCGCCACTGATTATAAATAATGAAGAAGCTGATCAGCTGGTAGATATTTTGAGCGATCTGATCAGGCAGGAGTTATAAATCATGGCGCTAAGACATTTTCTGACACTACAAGATCTCTCTAAAAAAGAGCTTCAGCAATTACTAAAAAGAGCGATTGAGCTTAAGACCGCACATCGTAACGGCACCGCTGACCAGCCTTTTTCAGGAAAAGTGCTGGCAATGATTTTTGAAAAATCTTCTACCCGGACAAGAGTGTCCTTTGAAGCGGGGATGTCTCAACTGGGCGGCAGCGCCTTATTCCTCTCGCCCAACGACACACAGTTAGGACGGGGTGAGCCCATCGAAGACTCTGCCAGAGTAATTTCTGGCATGGTGGACATCATCATGGTGCGCACCTTCGGTCATGACAAGCTACAGAAATTTTCGAAGTACTCCTCAGTCCCTGTAATTAACGCACTCACTGATGACTACCACCCATGCCAACTACTGGCAGATATGCAGACCTATCAGGAACATCGCGGTAGTATTCAGGGCAAGCGTGTCGTCTGGGTCGGTGACGGCAATAACATGTGTCAGTCCTATATGAACGCTGCAGACATGCTTGATTTTCAATTGATCATTGCCTGCCCTGAAGGCTACGAGCCATCTGCTGATCTATTAGAAAAATTCAGTAGCCGTGTCTCTGTTGTTCGCGATCCAGCCAGAGCAATTGTTGGCGCAGACTTGGTAGTAACTGACACGTGGGCCTCTATGGGCCAGGAAGAAGAAAAACAGCTGAGAGAACAAGCCTTTTCTGGCTTCCAAGTAAATGAAGAAGTGATGTCACATGCGGCAGAAGATGCTCTCTTTATGCACTGCCTACCCGCTTACCGCGGACTTGAGATTAGTGACACGATTATGGAATCTAAATGGTCGGTAGTGTGGGATGAGGCTGAAAACCGGCTCCATGCCCAGAAGGCATTGGTGGAATTTCTACTAAACAAAGTAGCTCATTAATAGCCGTCCATTAAAACCCCTCATTAAACAGGGGTTAGTCACTCAGCCACTACTTTTTCTACTCTTGGCACGCTTACGATTTGCTTTTAATCGTGTTGACCCGTAACTGTGGCGCCAAATTTTTCCACGACGGGTTTTTTTATCGCCCTTACCCATATAGCCTCCTCAAATATCCAAAGTAAATAAAGTCTCGGATACATTTAAAAATAGGACACTATTTAAGAAGACGCCAAGGAATCTCCGCAATATCAGCCAAGGTTTTACTGGTACGTTTTGAACCTAAATCGGGCTTCACCAAGCCCCCACCCGTTAACGCTTGCCGCCAAAGATCAGTGATCTGTTCGCTATTACTGATGCCCGTTTTACACCAAGTGGAAAAATGTTCGCAGTTATTGAAAACGATATCGAAAGCAAATTCACCCAAACGACTCTCTGCACGCTCCATCACAGCCTCTACTGAGAAATCTAGAGCGCCAACATGTAAACCTCGTAGACTATCCATCCATTGATTCAAACCCTGACTGGTTTGATCAACCAAATCTCCACGCTGTAGTTTTTCAAAGAGTCGACGGTAATCCCGAACGTAAACCTCATCACCCTTCGCAAACTTGATCATAGCGGTACGACGGACTTGCCTCGGTGACAACCAGTGGCTACTGGTGTAGTGAATCACTGTCCCGTCACCGGCATCAATACCATGGTGGGCATACATACCACCAAAACGACGAACATAAATATGATCACCACGGGCCATAATCAGAAAAACCAAATCCAAGAAGCTATGTCACTCATCATAGCACTCTGGATAGGCACTAAAATCTGGATAGGCACTAAAATAAGGTGGGGTAGATGCTGGCTTATTGCTGAAGAATAAACAAAGAAATAATCACAACTAACACCACCCCTCTTCATTAGGTGGCTTCTATTTTCTCGCTACAAGATAGTTAAAAGAGTATTTATTAACCCAAAATTCACTGATCACAAAGCAATTGAGCTTCAGCGACGTCCAGTGTTCCCTCGTAGATAGCTCGTCCTGTAATGGCACCGAGAATACCCTGGTTAGCGACCCCATTGAGCGCCACAATATCATCCATGTTCGTAATGCCGCCAGAAGCAATAACAGGGATTGAGGATGCCTTGGCCATGGCCAGCGTTGCCTCAACATTAACGCCCTGCATCATCCCGTCACGGTCAATATCTGTGTAAACAATGGCACTGACACCATCTGACTCAAACTGTTTCGCCAAATCCGCCGCCTTCACCTCTGTCACTTCAGCCCAGCCGTCAGTCGCCACCAAGCCTTTTTTAGCGTCAATACCCACAATGATATGACCTGGGAATTGCTGACACATTTCAGTGACAAACGCGGGTTCTTTTACTGCTTTAGTACCAATAATGACATATTCAACACCGGCGTTCAGGTAGGCCTCAATGGTCTCACCACTGCGAATGCCCCCACCAATTTGAATAGGCAAATCCGGGTAAGCTTTGGCAATATCGGTCACTACCTCACCATTGACGGGCTCTCCAGCAAAAGCGCCGTTTAGATCTACTAGGTGTAGCCGGCGGGCACCTGTGTTCACCCATCGGGCCGCCATGTCCACAGGACTACCAGAAAATACCGTGGAGTCTTCCATCCGGCCTTGGCGTAAGCGTACGCATTCGCCGTCCTTCAAATCAATAGCGGGGATAATCAGCACGAATTAATTCCTGTCACATCTGGGGTTAATAATTTGGTGTCTTGTTCGCAATAAACGGTTCACCACGAAAACTTATTGAGCCATGAATAGTTAGCTCAATATCAGATAGGCTATGAAGCCCCTTTCCAAGTTACAAAATTACTGAGCAACTGTAGCCCCGCTGTCTGGCTTTTCTCGGGGTGAAACTGCACGGCAAACAAGTTATCTTTAACCAGTGCTGCTGCAAATTTCACAGAGTAGTCACAGGTACCCGCCACCAGCGCCTGCTGGCTTTCATCCACATAGTAGCTATGAACAAAGTAAAACCGACTGCCCTGCTCAATACCCTGCCACATCGGGTGATCAATCGCTTGATTAACCCGGTTCCATCCCATGTGGGGTACCTTTAGCTTTTCTCCAGTAGCGTCATGCAAATCACGCCCAAAAAATCGTACCTTACCGGGCAAGACGCCCAAGCAATCAATACCGTTATTTTCTTCACTGTGCTCGAGTAACGCCTGCATCCCGACACAAATGCCGAGCACCGGCTTTTCCTCAATGGCTTTAACCACCAGCTTATCAAAACCCAGTCGACGAATTTCTGCCATACAGTCACGGATAGCGCCTACACCGGGAAACACCACACGGTCAGCGTTGGCTACTTCAGCAGCGTCAGACGTCACAATGACGTCTGCCTTTGGCGCTACATGCTCCAGCGCCTTTGATACAGAATGAAGATTTCCCATGCCATAGTCCAGCACAGCAATGCGAGTACGAAAGTCTGTCATAAGAAATTCAGTTATGGGTGTCTTTTTAAAGCAACGCCTTGATTATCAAAACGCTGCTCTTACAGGGTTCCTTTGGTTGACGGGGTAATCCCTGCCATCCGCGGATCCAGTTCAATGGCCATACGCACCGCCCGGCCAAATGCCTTGAAGATAGTCTCTAGTTCATGGTGAGCATTCTTGCCACGGAGATTATCAATATGCAATGTGGCCCCGGCATGATTCACAAATCCCTGAAAAAATTCATAGGACAGATCCACATCAAAATCTTTCACCTTGGGCCGGGTAAAATTAGCAAACATTTCCAAACCTGGCCTACCGGAAAAATCCACGACAACGCGAGACAATGCTTCATCCAAAGGAACATAGGCATGGCCATAACGCCTGATGCCTTTTTTGTCGCCCAGCGCCTGCTTAAATGCTTGACCTAGCGTAATGCCAATATCTTCAACGGTGTGGTGATCATCAATGTGAGTATCACCGTTGGCTTGTACGTTAATATCAATCAGACCATGGCGAGCAATCTGATCCAGCATGTGCTCGAGAAAGGGGACACCCGTCTCAAAGCTGGACTGGCCAGTACCATCAAGATTTATCTCAACAGTAATCTGTGTTTCTAGCGTGTCACGACTTACTGCCGCCTTACGTTCCGCCATGTTTCTCTCCAAACAAGCCACTTTCCAACAATGCCACATTCAGGCAATCAGGTTGGGCATTATAAAGGGGTCACCCCCACCCTTCCATAAGAAGCATGAAGTGATTACACTTATCGGCCTATATTCTTTCATCATGAAAACTGATACACCTAAAAAGATGCGTTTTCGAGCCCCCAACATCATTCTCGCTTGCCTGCTTGCCGTCTCTACTTTATGGCTAAGTCAGACCATGGCCGCGCATATTCACCTGGATGACAACAATATCCATTGTGAGCTGTGCCTCAGCTCCAGTCCAGGTGAAACCAGCCTTGAAAACAACCCTTCAGACTTTCCCGTTGAATTACTCGCCACAGACATTGTGGCCAGCCACTTTACAACCCCGCAACTTACCCCCGTTGCACCACGCAACAGCCGTGCTCCCCCAACCCTATAGCAACTAACAAGGAATCAAACTTACTTATTTCCGTTTTTGCTATAGGATTTATTGACTATGAAAAATGCTTTTATGGCAGTGCTGACCCTGTCTAGCCTGCCCTGCGCCGTTGTAGCGCAAGAAATATCACACCATGAACCCGAACTTAATGAAGTCGTCATTTCAGCGTCACCACTTCAGGAAAACTCTGCTGGAATTAACCAAGCGGTCAGTGTACTGACTGGGGAAACCTTACACAGCAAAGCTGCTGCAACCATAGGTGAAACTCTACAAAATGAACCGGGGGTTACCAATTCAGGTTTTGGCCCAGGAGTAGGCAAGCCGGTGATCCGCGGGCAAGTCGGCAACCGAGTTAAAGTGATGCAAGACGGCCTAGGAACACTGGATGCGTCCTCAGCCAGCGGCGACCATGCCATTACGACAGAAGCTCTTGTGGCCGAACGTATTGAAGTGCTTCGTGGACCAGCCACACTACGCTATGGCAATGGTGCTATTGGTGGCGTGGTCAATGTCATCGACAACCGTATCCCCGATACACTACCCGATAAAACCACCGGCGCCGTTGAATACCGTCACAATTCAGTTAACGACCAAGACAGCACTGTCATGCTACTCGAAGGCGCTATCACTGAAACCCCCATGGGAAACTGGGCCTGGCACCTAGATGGCCTACACCGTGATAGTAACAACACCAGAATCGATGGCTACGCACAAAACCCAGAACCAGGCGAAGACCCTGCTGACCACGGAAGCTCCCATGGCTATATTGATAATACCGACACACGGGCCACAACAGGTACTGCAGGCATTTCTTGGATCGGTGAAAAGGGGTTTATAGGTATATCCCTCAGTGAAATGGAAAACCTCTACGGCATTCCTCCGGAAGCCCACGGACATGAAGGTGATGACGACGATGAAGAGCCTGAGCTAATTCGAATAGATATGGAGCAAACCCGATTTGACCTCAAAGCTGAATGGGCTGAGATACTCCCTGGTTTTGAACTGGGCCGGTTTCGTATCAGCCACAACGATTACGAGCATACGGAACTCGAAAATGGTGAAAAAGGTACCCGTTTTACCAATGAAGCTATTGAAGGTCGGGTTGAACTGTTGCATCAAGAGGTTGCCGGATGGACTGGCGCTGTTGGGCTTCAGCTGGAAGATCGCGAGTTTGCCGCTATTGGCGAAGAAGCCTTTATCCCAGAATCAGATATTCGTAACGGCGGTATTTTTTGGGTGGGAGAAACCAGCCACGGGGACTGGAGTTATGAATTGGGACTGAGGTTAGATCGCCAGACGATAGACCCTGAAGACGACTCAGAGATTAGCCATAACACCCAAAGCCTCTCCTTAGCTGGACTCTGGCAACTAACGGACGATCAAAGCCTAAGCCTGTCCCTCACCCGCGCCCAGAGAGCTCCGGCTGTGGAGGAGCTCCTCTCCTTTGGCCCACACCATGCCAGCGAAAGTTTTGATATTGGCAGCGCCGACCTCGATGAGGAAACCAGTCATAACATCGATTTTGGTTATCAATATCAAGGTGCTGTGGATCTGAAACTCAACCTGTTCTACAACGCAATCGATGACTTTATCTTTAAAAGAAATACAGGGCTTATCGATGCAGATGAAGGGCTGACAATTTTTGAATATCAACAAGAAGACGCGAGCTTCAAAGGTGTTGAAGCCAGTGTAGGCGTCCCGCTGAATGATTCTTGGCAATTAGAGTTCTTTGGTGACTATGTGCGTGCCGAACTAGATAACAGTGGTGATGTTCCTCGTATCCCTCCTCTTCGTTATGGCCTCGCTTTGGGCTATCAGGTCAACCAATGGAGTACTGTGGTGAGATTAACCGAGGTCGAAGAGCAAGATAATCCAGGTGATTTTGAAGAAAAAACGGATGGTTATACCCGGCTCGATGGCCACATTCATTATCATCTGGATACGGCAAATGGTACGTGGTTGTTATCTCTTAAGGCCAACAACCTACTGGATGAAGAAATTCGTAATTCCACCTCTTTTTTACGAGAAATAGCACCAGAACCTGGCCGCAGTTTGGAACTAGGCATACGGTTAAGCTTCTAATAGTCAACTGACTATCAACGTCACTTTCAAGTAAACAATCCCAACCATTGCGAGTAAGATAATTACTCGCAATGGTCACTGGGTTTTCGTAAAGAGGCTTATATAAGGGAGTGAGTGTGTTGAAGGTATTGAAACTATTTTTTGCTCTGGCTTTTCTACTAGCTCTAATCGTAGTGGGAGGCATTACCTACTTACTGCTGGGAACAGATCCCAACACCTACAAGCCAGAATTGGAACAGCTCGCCAGCCAAAATAATATTGAACTGTCCATTGAGGGTGACCTTCGATGGTCCTTCTATCCCAATCTGGCCGTTCATGCAGGCACTACATCGTTATCTGGAAAAGAAGCGGGCATTCCAGAAATACGTTTTGAACAAGCAGACTTTATTCTGGATTGGAAGGCACTGCTGTCACGCACAATTCGCCTTCGAGCCATTGCCATCGATGGTGCCGATATCAAAGTGGAGTCTGTTGAAGAGGCCGCTAGTGTGGCCGCGTTACCCGGTGCTGCGGCATCAACGCAAAAATCTCAGGCCACTGAATTACCTTTTGAGGTCGCCATTGATCAGCTAGCCCTGACAAATAGCCGTATCACACTGGTGACACCAGGCACCTCAGACAGAGTACTCGAACAATTAAACTTCACCAGCGAAGGGTTAAATCTCGATGGAGAGCCCTTCCCCATAACGCTAACAGTGTCAACTCTCCTGCCAGACCAAGCTAGCCCCATCAGCGTTGCGCTGGAGACCCAACTTAAATTGCAGTTAGAAGAGCAACAAGCATCACTATCAAATGCAAACTTGAGCCTGTCCGGGCTTCAGCTACCATTGAACCTCAACTTTAATCTGCTTTACGATGGCAAGGCGGACTCGCTGACTATCAATACAATTCAGGGAACGCTGGGGTCTGCTGACCTAACGGGCAAGGTGACCGCTCGAACCCTGCAATCCTCACCAACAGTAGCCGGTGAGCTATCACTTCAAAACCTGTTGTTAGCAGAGCTGCCCATCGAAGCCCCCGAGGGATTCAAGACACTCAACATACAGTCACTATTTTCTGCCTCCGAACAGTCTGTCGAGTTGAATAACCTGGCAGTGTCACTCGATGACTTCAATGTGGGTGGAAAGCTGTCACTCAGGCTTGCAAGCCCTCGCCAGCTAGACATGGTCTTGAATGGTGACACCCTGACACTACCCACCAGCAGCAGTGGTAGTAGTAGCGATCAGTCTGGCTTGCTTACCCCTCTTCTTGCACCACTGTTGTTACTTGAGGGCGGTAAAGGTCACATAGAACTGAGCCTTGGCCGTCTCACCAGTGATGATATGCAGATAGAAAAACTCCACCTGAATCTATTTGCTAACGGCAAAGTTGTGAATATCACTGATTTGTCGGGTCAGATATTTGGAGGCAGCTTTAAAGCAACCACAAAAATGGACCTCCGTCGCAAAATACCGTCGGTGATATTTACCAAGCAGTTGGTTGATATTGATCTGCACCAAAGCCTGTCCACACTGGCAGAACAATCTGATGTCCACGGAACGTTGACCATGGACTTCAATGGTAAGACCCAAGGCGATACTCAAGAAGCACTGATGGCCAATATCGATGGCAACGGCACATTCAGTGCTAAAAACCTCCAAGTCGACAATATCAATGTAGAACGCAGTTACTGTGAAATGGCGGCCCTGATAGAAAAACAACCTGCCACCAACCAAACATGGCCAAACAGTACACTGCTGAAGGATTTACAAGGTGATATCCAATGGCGTGATCAGCGCATCCTGTTACCGGGCTTCACCACGGGCCTTGGTAACATGGCCGTCTCTGGTCATGGTACGGTCTTCCTTAAAAAAGAGACCTACGATATGTTGATCACCGCTAATCTTCAGGGAGACCAGACCTCTGAAACTGGCTGTTTAGTGAAGAGCAAGCGAATTCAAAATCGGGATATCCCTCTTCGGTGCAGCGGCTCTTTTGCAGAAGATGGTGGTGGTAATTGCCTACCAGATTCGAAGTTCATCAGCCAACTGTTGCAAGAAAAACTTCAAAAGGCACTATTTGGTAAATTCCTGAAAAAACCAGAAACGGAAGCAAAGGAAACCACCACTACCGATGGAACTGAAACAGCTGCGCCAGAAGAAGAAAAAGATGCTAAGCAACAAGCCATTGAGAGTCTGTTAAAAGGCATTTTCCAATAGTGAGTGCTGAATCAATAAGCTCTCAATAATGAGCGCCTCCTTTTCTCAAAAGCTGCTGAACTGGTTCGATCAACATGGTCGCAAGGACCTCCCCTGGCAGCAAGGAATCACCGCCTACCGTGTATGGGTATCAGAGATCATGCTGCAACAAACCCAGGTCAGCACGGTAATCCCCTTCTTCCAGCAGTTTATGGCTAGTTTTCCCACCATAGAGACACTAGCCAGCGCCCCTCAAGATCGAGTACTGCATCACTGGACAGGCCTTGGCTACTATGCCCGTGCTCGCAACTTGCACAAAACTGCACAGGTCATCATTAACGAGTTCGATGGCGTATTTCCCGATACCATTGAACAACTAGAAACATTACCCG
>JBALVP010000033.1:0-13053 GCA_036961395.1 Porticoccus sp. | reverse complement strand
CCCACGGCTTAGAAGGCCGTTGCTCTATCCAGCTGAGCTACGGGCGCTCAACAAAGTGCTTTTCTAAAAACAAAAAATGCTTCTCTAAAAAAGAGTGGTCGGGAATGAGGGATTCGAACCCCCGACATCCTGCTCCCAAAGCAGGCGCGCTACCAGACTGCGCTAATTCCCGATGTCTTAAAGACCCTCTTTTCGAGAGGTGCGCATGATACTGACGACAGTCGGCACAGTCAATCAAAAAGCGTTCGATAGGATTGACAGATTCCCTTCACAGGAACAGAACGAAATGCGAAAATGCCGCCTTTCCTATTCATGACTCGGAGTTCACAAACTCATGCCAGCACTAATTCTTGATGGCAAAGCCATTGCCCAACAAACTGAAGCCGAATTGACTGAGCGCGTTGCGCAGCTAAAAGAGCGCAGTGCTGGCCAAACACCAATGCTCGCCACTATTTTAGTGGGCGGCGATCCAGCCTCTGCCACCTATGTGCGAATGAAACAAAATGCCTGCAAGCGTGTTGGTATGGAATCAATTGCCGTTGAAATGTCTGAGGAAACCACCACAGAAGAACTGATGACCAAGATCGATGAATTGAATATCAACCCCAACTGCCAGGGCATTCTCCTACAGCACCCAGTACCCGCACAAATTGAAGAGCGTGATTGCTTTGACAACATTGCTCTCGGCAAGGATGTAGACGGTGTCACCTGCTTGGGCTTTGGCCGTATGGCCATGGGAGAAGAAGCCTACGGCTCTGCAACACCACAGGGCATCATGCGCCTGTTAGCTGCCTACGACATTCCTCTTGAGGGCAAGCACGCGGTTGTCGTGGGCCGCAGCCCCATTCTCGGCAAACCAATGGCGATGATGATGCTCAATGCCAACGCAACAGTGACCATTTGCCATTCTCGCACTAAGAACCTGCCTGACATTATTAAGGGGGCCGATATTGTTGTGGGAGCAGTGGGCAAACCTGAGTTTATTAAAGCCGACTGGATTAAAGATGGGGCTGTCGTTGTCGATGCCGGCTATCACCCCGGCGGCATAGGTGATATCGAGCTGGCGCCACTACATGATCGCGTAGCTGCCCTCACCCCGGTTCCCGGCGGTGTAGGTCCAATGACGATTAACACACTGATTCTTCAATCCGTGGAAGCCGGCGAGAAAAAACTGACCTGAGCACTCTTTCTAAATCCCGGGCTCTAAACCCCTGGTTCTAAAACACGAGGCAATCATTCACTATCCCTCTCAAAGAGAGTTAAAAGCCACTAGGCACTGAGACCAATAGCCACTAGGATTAACATATAGGCTAAGAATAGGGTTTGCTGGATGCTGACAGATCGACTAGTGGCTCACAGGGGCTACCCCAAGTGCTTCCCGGAAAACACCCTGCTAGGCATCAGCAAGGCCATTGAAGCTGGTGCACATTTTATTGAAACCGACATTCAATTCAGCGCCGACCATCAACCGGTTCTTTATCACGACACACTGATGGACCGTATCAGTGGGTTGGATAATGCCGTCCACCTTCTCAACCTATCAGAACTTACCCACCTCCCGGCGTCTGAGCCAGGGCGTTTGGGAGGCCAGTTTAATCATGAAACAGTGGCGCCGTTAACAACGCTGGTACATTTACTCTCAGCTCACCCAGAGCTAACTGCTTTTATTGAACTCAAGCGTTCAGGCATTCACCTTGAAGGCATTGAGCAGGCTTACAACATTGTCACTGAAGTACTGAAACCCGTTACCAGCCAGTGTGTTTTAATCAGCTTTAGTGACGAGTTTATTCACTATGCTTGGAAAAAGGGCTACCCCCGTCTCGGTTTGGTATTGAAACACCCAATGACAAAAGAGTGGAATGATCCGGAAGAATCATTTATTGCCGAGATTCAACCTGAATTTATCTTCTGTGATACCGAGAAGGTTCCCGACGGGATGACGCTAGATCACATTGAAAGCACAGTGGTTATATACGAGGTCGAAGGCCCAGAACAAACCATTGCCTGGTTTGATCGAGGTGCTGATATGGTAGAAACCTTTGATATTGGTGGCATGATAAAAAACCTGGCCCATAGAGCACTCTGATATAAACTCTATTTATCGAGAGAAAGGCAACAGCAAGCATGAGTATTACTCATCATGAACAATAAAAACAAAACCACCTATGATGTGGTGGTGATCGGCGGTGGTATTCAAGGTGCGGGGGTTGCTCAAGCGGCTCAAGCAGCCGGGTACTCCACATTAATTCTGGAAAAAACTGACTGGGCGGCTGGCACCTCCAGTAAATCCAGCAAGCTCATTCACGGTGGCCTGCGTTATTTGCAGAGCGGTGAACTTTCACTGGTACAGGAAGGCCTGCAAGAACGCGCCTTACTGCTAAAAAACGCCCCGGAACTGGTGCATTCCAACTGGTTTTACCTCCCTATCTATAAGCACTCAAACTACCATTCATGGCAAATACACTCAGGTCTCAGCCTGTATTGGATGCTGTCAGGTTGCCATGAAGATGCCAAATTTGAAGTCGTCCCTAAGTCACAATGGAGCGAGCTGGAGGGACTAGAAGGCTCGGGGCTTGAAACTAGGGGCCTTCAAAAACTCTACCGTTACCATGACGCCCAAACTGATGACGCCAAACTGACAGCGGCTGTTATTCAGTCAGCGGTATCACTGGGTGCTGAAACAGCCTGCCCAGCAGAATTTATCAATGCAGAACAAACTGAAGATGGCTACCGGGTTTGCTATAAAACCAGCACCGAAACGGAAGATGAAAACAGTGTTTCATGCCGCTTCCTTGTGAACGCGGGAGGCCCTTGGGTAAATCACATCGCCAATGCTATATCACCGCCCCCCAGATCAATTGAGATAGATCTTGTTCAGGGTTCGCACTTAATTCTCGACAAAAAAATTAGCGACCAGTGTTTCTACCTTGAGTCCCCCACGGATAACCGTGCAGTCTTTGTTTTACCCTGGTATGACAAAACCCTGTTGGGCACAACCGAAACACTGTTCGACGGCAATCCTGAGGATGCATCACCCACCCAGCAAGAACGCGACTACCTGCTTGAGGTATTAGCTTCCCATTTCCCTGAATATGATGGCAATGTTTGCGGCGAAATGGCCGGATTGCGAGTGCTTCCAAGGGGTCGCCAGAAACACTATCATCGCAGTCGTGAGGTACGATTAATCACTGATCAGCCAAGACGGCCTCATTACCTTGGCATCTATGGCGGCAAACTCACTGGTTATCGCGCCACCGCAGAAAAGGTAGTCAAAGAGATTGGAGCGACACTGGGGGTACCGGAAAATTGGGTCGACACAAAAACCCTGCCGTTAACCCTTCCTGCCGTTTAGGTTTATAATCCGCGCTGCCATTCCTGTCGCAAGTGAATACGATCGGGGTTATGATTCGCGGTTCGCACTTGCGTTAACAGTCGGTCTTTATCCCGAGACGGCGCGCCTTTTAGCACCAGATAATTGGAGGCGTGATTACTGCGCAAGACGGTTTTTTCTAGGGTCAGTGCATCCAATAGAATTTCCACTCGGGATCAAACGCCTTGCGTACGCATATTGAATCTTTTCTGGATTATCTTGTTATAAAAGAGCATGTTTCACCCTACACCCGATCAATGGCTCTTAACGCCATTGATTAGAGCATGGCAGCAACAGGTAGAAACAGTGAGGAAATGACAGCAGTGAGATCGAAGACAGTTTTAGTGAGGTTTATCGACCCTACGCCTTAGCCAAAAAGTACCCCTACGCTGCAAGTGGTAATTTCGTTCCCCTGCCGCACCTACCGCACCTTTCGCTAAAGACTTTCAGGTTGGAAAAAGATAGCGGCACCACGCCCATCAGCACCCCCCCCTATTAAATAATAGGCAAGCCATTAAAAAGCCCCCCCTATTGTTTAATAGGGAGGGCTCTCGATCAAATTCAATCAATTTGACAGATCTAGCTAGGGATCAGCTGCCAACAATCCTTAAAGGCTGAGTGGTAGGCTCTGTACTTAGCTCGACTGCAGGTGGTTCGAAGTCAGTAAGATTAATGCCTTCAACAGCATTCTTATACTCTTCGACCGTTGGGAAACGACCAAGAACCGTCGAAAGAACAACAAGAGGAGTTGAACCTAACAAGGACTCACCTTTTTTGCCTTCAGTATCACCAACGACACGGCCTTGGAACAGACGTGTTGAAGTAGCGATAACAGTATCGCCTGGCTCTGCTTTTTCTTGGTTACCCATACACAAGTTACAGCCTGGGCGTTCTAGATAAAGAATATTCTCGTACTTAGTACGCGCTTCGCCTTTCGGATTTTCATCGTCAAACACAAAGCCAGAATACTTCTCAAGAATATCCCAATCGCCTTCAGCTTTTAACTCATCAACAATGTTGTATGTTGGTGGAGCTACAACTAGAGGCGCTTTAAATTCTACCGAGCCCTGTTGCTTTTCAATGTTTCGCAACATCTGCGCGATGATTTGCATGTCGCCTTTGTGAACCATACAAGAACCAACGAAACCTAAGTCTACTGGCTTGTCCTTGTAGAAAGACACTGGGCGGATCACATCGTGAGTATAACGCTTAGAGATATCATCGTTATTCACGTCAGGGTCAGCGATCATAGGCTCTTCAATTGCATCTAGATCAACAACTACCTCAGCATAGTACTTAGCGTTGTTGTCAGGTGCCAAAGCAGGTACTTCGCCAGACTTAATTTCTTCGATACGCTTGTCAGCCAGCTTGATCAAACCAGCAAGAGTTTGCGCTTTGTTGTCCATGCCCTTGTCGATCATAATCTGGATACGGCTCTTAGCCAGCTCCAATGATCCGATCAAGGTTTCATCTTCAGAAATACAGATGGAAGCCTTAGCTTTCATTTCTGCAGTCCAGTCAGTGAAGGTGAAAGACTGGTCAGCAAGCAAGGTACCGATGTGAACTTCAATAACACGGCCTTGGAAAACATTGTCGCCGCCGAACTTTTCCAACATTTGCAATTGTGTTGCATGCACGATGTCGCGGAAGTCCATGTGGCTCTTCATGTGACCTTTGAACGTCACTTTAACCGATTCTGGAATCACCATAGTCGCTTCGCCAGTAGCTAGCGCTAATCCAACGGTACCGGAGTCAGCACCAAAGGCAACGCCTTTTGACATACGCGTGTGCGAATCACCACCGATAATAATGGCGCGATCGTCTACGGTAATGTCGTTAAGCACTTTATGGATAACGTCAGTCATTGGGTGGTACACGCCTTCAGGGTCACGCGCAGTGATCAGACCGAAATCATTCATGAACTTCATTAGTCGTGGAATGTTGGTCTGTGCTTTATTATCCCATACGGAAGCAGTGTGACAGCCAGATTGGTAAGCACCGTCAACGCTTGGAGAGATAACGGTAGCAGCCATAGACTCAAGCTCTTGAGAGGTCATCAGGCCAGTGGTGTCCTGTGAGCCAACAATGTTCACCTTAACCCGTACGTTTGAACCGGTGAGTAGTGATTCGTTAGTAGACACACCAACCGCGTTGCGGTTAAAGATTTTTTCAACAGCGGTGAGCCCTTGGCCTTTAGCAAGAATCTCTTTAGATGGCGCGTAAATCTGAGGAGCCTCAACACCTAGAGTTTCAGCTGCAAATGCTTGAAGTTTCTTACCAAATACAACTGCGTAAGAACCACCGGCTTTCATGAACTCCACTTTTTGTGGAGTGAAAGCATCAGATACATCAGCCAACTCTTGACCGTCGCTGTAGAGCTTTTTCTCTTTAACGTTGATGGTTAACACTGTACCAGTCGCAACAGAGTAGGCTTCCTCAAGTACAGAATCGCCATTTTCGTCAACGACTGTATTACCATCAGCATCAACTTTCTTCACCCAGTTTTTAAGGTCAAGACCGATACCGCCAGTTACACCGACAGTTGTTAAGAAGATGGGTGCGATACCGTTGGTACCAGCAACAACAGGCGCGATGTTTATAAATGGAATGTATGGGCTTGCTTGCTTACCCGCCCATAAAGCTACGTTGTTCACACCAGACATACGTGAAGAACCAACACCCATGGTGCCTCTCTCAGCGATAAGCATAACTTTCTTATCAGGGTGCTGTGCTTGTAAGTCGCGAATTTCTTGCTGTGCTTCAGGTGTGATCATGCACTGGCCATGTAGCTCACGGTCAGAGCGAGAGTGCGCTTGGTCGCCTGGAGAAAGTAAGTCAGTAGAGATATCACCCACGCCCGCAATATAAGTGACAACTTTAATTTCTTCATCGATGTCAGGTAGTTGGGTGAAGAACTTAGCGTCGGCGTAGCTTTCAAGAATATCTTTAACAAGCTCGTTGCCAGCTTTGTATGCTGCTTCTAGGCGATCGGTGTCGGCTTCGTAAAGGAAAACCTGAGTCTTTAAAACTTCTGCTGCAGGCTTTGCTACTTCTTGGTTGTCATCAAGAGCCAAGTCTAGAAGTACTTCAACAGAAGGGCCACCCTTCATGTGTGAAAGTAGTTCGAAAGCAAACACAGGCGTAATTTCTTCGACGGATTCTTCGCCAAGAATGATTTGCTTGAGGAATTTTGCTTTCACGCCAGCCGCACTAGTGGTGCCCGGCAGGGTGTTGTAGATAAAAAACTTTAGCGAGTCTGCACGATGTTCGTGGGCAGTGTCTCTAATTTGATTAATGATTTCGGCCAGCAGATCGGCGCTATCGATGGGTTTGGGGTGCAAGCTGAGTTCTTTCTCTCGAAGCTCAATTTCTTTTAAATAGTCAGTATATAAACTCATTTTACTTACAAAACCTCTCTATATCGTTCCGGTCTATCGTGCCGGTTCAAAGGGAAAAACGCGCGTATTTTACCTGATTTCGAATTCTTCAGCAGCACTAAAGAGAGGAAAACTTGCAAATTAAAGCGAAAGAAGGGAGATGCCGACTATAAATCACATCTATGGCGCTGCGCAGCATAATATGTTCTGCACGGCAGCCTTTCCTGCCCAAACCCCACCAAACGCAATTGATACTCATTCCCGCTTGGTTAAAATACTGCACCCCAATATTACCCAATCCCCTCGTCATACTGTCCGCTGTTCACGGGAAAACAAGCATCACCAAGCTGTGCGCAGCCTCAGAAAGAAAAGGCTAAAGCCCCCGCTCCCATTCCTGGCGCAGATGAATCTGATCGGGGTTATGAATCGCGGTTTGCACTTGCGTTAACAGTCGGTCTTTATCCCGAGACAGCGTGCCTTTTAGCACCAGATAATTGGAGGCGTGATCACTGCGGAAGACGGTTTTTTCCAGGGTCAGTGTATCCAATAGAATCTCCATTTCCTTAAACAGATCCATTTGTTGCAACGGCTCAAAGTCGCCACCAAAACCCTGCTGAAAACGCTCCATTCCCGTTGGAAAACTGACCACCAACGTGGACAGGTATTCCGGTTGAGTTTCGTTCATCAGCAATGCGGAATTCAGCGCGTGTTGTTCGGAATACTGCCGACCGCCCAGACCATTGAGAATCATCACTGAGCTTTTGACGCCAGACAGTTTAATTTTAGTCAGCGCATCCAGTGAGGATTGATAATTTTCACCCTTGGCGACCTTTTCCAGCACCCAGTCATCGCCAGATTCACAGCCCACGTACATCAGCTTTAAACCTAGCTGTTCAAGCTCAGTAAGTTGTTCGACGGTTTTATTTTTTAAATTGCGGGGCAAACAGTAGGAGGAGACCCGCTGGACATCGGGGAGATATTGCCGGATTAACAACAGAATTTCTTTTAGCCGACGAAATGACAGTGTCATGGCATCGCCATCCGCCAGAAACACCCGGCGCACAGGAATACCAGAAGCCACAACTTGCTGTAGCTCCTGAGTTATTTGTTCGGCTGTTTTTACACTGAATTTCTTTTGGGGTGCGGTGTACATGTCACAGAATGTACAGTTATTCCATGAGCAACCATTGGTCACCTGAAGAATCAGTGATCGGGCTTCACTGGGTGGGCGAAAAACGGGTTCTATATAGTTCAGCAAGACACGCTCTCCTCTTTGCCCTACTCCCGTCTCCAGGTAGTCCCTTCCCTAGAATCCTCCAACACCACGCCTTGGGACAACAACTCGTCACGGATTTCATCGGCACGAGAAAAATCACGCGCTTTTTTCGCCGCAACTCGATCGGCAATCAATGCCTCAATGTGTTCAGCCTCAAGGTTGTTTCCGCTATCAATAAGACTACTACCCTGCATGAAAGCCTCTGGGTCTGTACCCAGAATATCCAACACAGCCCCCATGCCTTTCAATTTAGCAACCAACACTTCTGCCTGCTTAATATCAGTTTTTGCCACTGTATTAATTTCACGCACCAGATCGTACATCACAGCTAATGCTTCACGACTATTGAAATCATCGTTCATCGAGTCAACAAAACGCTGGTAATACTCGCTGCCTTTTAAATCGTCCAACGATGCAGCAGGTATTGAGGCAAATGGACGCAACGCTGTATAGAAGCGCTCCAGACCACCCTTGGCTTCCATCAGATTGTCTTCAGAATAGTTGATGGGGCTACGGTAATGACTGGATAGTAGGAAGTAACGCACGACTTCTGGGTGATATTTTTTCAACACCTCACGAATGGTAAAAAAGTTGCCCAATGACTTAGACATTTTTTCATCATCAACACGAACGGCACCTGCATGCATCCAGTAATTGACATACTTTTTACCCGTCGCGGCTTCACTTTGGGCGATTTCATTTTCATGGTGTGGAAAGGGTAAGTCGGGACCACCACCGTGAATATCAAACGTGTCACCGAGGCAACAAGTGGACATGGCAGAACACTCAATATGCCAGCCGGGACGACCTGGTCCCCACGGGGATTCCCAGCTTACTTCACCGGATTTGGCTCCTTTCCACAGGGCAAAATCCCGTGGGTCTTCCTTAATGTCACCCACCTCAACTCGGGCACCCGCCAACAGATCGTCAGGATTGCGATTACTCAATTTACCGTATGCAGGAAAACGGCTTACCCGGTAATACACATCTCCGTTATCTGTCGCATAGGCATAGTGGTTATCCACCAAAATTTGCACCATGGTAAGAATGTCATCCATATGAGCAGTGGCTCTCGGCTCAATATCGGGCGGCAAAATGCCCAGCTCCTGCTCATCCTCGTGCATAGCGTCAATCATGCGTTGGGTTAAGTCTGAATAAAGCTCACCATTTTCATCGGCACGGTTGAGAATTTTGTCATCGATATCAGTAATATTCCGAACGTAATTAACATCCCAACCCTGTGAGCGCAAAAAGCGGGTAATCACATCAAACGCCACCAACACGCGGGCGTGGCCTATATGGCAGTAGTCATACACGGTAATACCGCAGACATACATACTGATTTTGCCCGGATCTATAGGCTTAAAGACTTCTTTTTTACGAGTCAGCGTGTTGTATATATGCAGTGTCATAGTCATATCTTTTTCATTCTAATTACAGTGGGCATTTTCTCTAAAAAACCCCGAATCAAGCACCCGCTTCTGCCCAGGCAGATCTCAGTGCAATGGTTTGGTTGAATACCAGTTTCTCAGCGCTATTGTTTTGACCACTGTCTCTACAGAAGTACCCTTCCCGCTCAAATTGATAGGTTGTGCTTTCTGTCGCATTGGCAAGACCAAGCTCAGCCTTACACCCCGTCAGCACTTGAAGTGACTCAGGGTTAATTCCATCAAGAAAATTCTTGTCACCCGCATCGGGCAGAGGGTCGCTGAATAATCGGTCGTAAAGATGAATATCGCAATCCACTGAATGTTGGGCTGATACCCAATGAACGACGCCCTTGGGCTTCACCTCATCTGCCGGATCTTTACCCAACGTATCTGGCACCAAGCTAGCATTCACCTGCACCACTTCACCGGCCTCATTCTTCACATAATCATCGGCTTCAATCACATAGCCGCTACGCAACCGAATACGTTTACCCGGTGTCAGCTTCTTCTTAAACTTCTTGCTGTATTCTTCTTTGAAATCATTCTGATCAATATAGATTTCACGGGAAAATGGCAGGGTACGATTACCCATATCCAGATTCGGGTGCATCGGAGCCACCAACTGCTCCAGATGATCTTCAGGCAAATTAGTAATCACCACTTTTAATGGCCGCAATACCGTCATAGCACGGGGAGCATTGGTATTCAGCTCGTCACGAACAAAGTGCTCAAGCTGAGACATATCCACCATGCCATCGGTTTTTGACACCGCCAGGCTGTCACAGAAGTTTCGAATAGAAATGGCGGGCACCCCACGACGACGCATCCCGGAAATTGTCGGCATACGCGGGTCGTTCCAGCCATTCACATGCCCCTCATCCACCAACTGCTTGAGCTTGCGCTTACTGGTGACACTGTAGTTAAGATTCAGCCGACCAAACTCATACTGATGTGGTGTTGATGGTACCGGCAGGTTCTCAATAAACCAGTTATACAGTGGGCGATTGGAAGCAAATTCCAAGGTACAGATGGAATGAGTGACACCCTCAATGGCATCTTCCTGACCATGGGCAAAATCGTACGCCGGATAGATATTCCAGGCATCACCGGTACGGTGGTGTGGCACCTTCTTAACTCGGTACATGACCGGATCACGGAGACTGACATTCGGCGAGGCCATATCAATTTTGGCCCGCAGGGTCATAAGCCCCTCATCAACATCTCCGTTTTTCATATGCTCAAGAAGCATCAAACTCTCTTCGGCGGGGCGATCACGGAATGGGCTATTTTTTCCCGGCTCGGTCAAGGTGCCACGATATTCTCGCATTTGTTCCGCGTTTAATTCGCAGACATAGGCCTTACCTTCACGTATCAGGTGCTGAGCCCACTCATAAAGTTGACCGAAATAGTCGGAAGCATAGCGAACCTCACCACTCCACTGAAAACCCAGCCATTGCACATCTTCAATAATGGCCTGGACATATTCGTCCTCTTCCTTCTCCGGGTTGGTATCATCAAACCGCAAATGGCAATCACCACCGTACTGTTCCGCCAACCCAAAATTCAGGCAAATAGATTTAGCGTGACCAATGTGTAAATAGCCATTGGGCTCCGGGGGGAAACGGGTGACAGCCTTGTCGACAACCCCAGCTTCAAGATCGTTATTAATGGTTTGCTGAATAAAATTGAGCGGTTTGCTATCGTCTGCCATACTGCCGGCCCCACTGGGGCGCTTCTCCATAAAAAAGAATAGGGTTACAAAAGGAGCGGAATTATAGCCTTCAGGCTGTTGGGTATAAACCGTTCATCTAAACTATTGACACACCAGATAAACAAGTTTGCATCCATCGCCCCTGATTCTCTCGTCACACAACAAACAAGACACACACAAACCGGCTTATGAACCGACCCCTGCCCAAAGCTCAGCTTCTAAACCATCCGAACGTGCGCGCCATTCTCTACTTACAGGTGAGCCTGTTCTCATTTCTGGTGGGAGACTCACTGCTAAAGCTGTTGCTACAGAGTGTTCCTATGGGTCAGCTAATCTGCCTTCGAACCATAGCCTCCCTCTTGGTGTTGCTAGCCTTTATGGCCGTCACAGGGAAGTTGCACTTACTAAAAGTGACCAAGCCCCTTCAGCATGCCCTACGCAGTTTATTCTTTACCGTTGTCAGTATTGGCTATTACCTTGCTGTTAAGTCGTTTCCCCTAAGCGCCGTGGCGACGGCCCTGGCTGGCGCACCGATTATTATCTCAGCCATATCGCCACTGATACTCAAGGAACACGCCAATAGAATTCAATGGATTGCCACCATCATTGGTTTTATCGGTGTTTGCCTTGTATTGAAACCCGGCTTCAATGAGCTTAACTGGTACTACCTGGCCCTGTTAAGCTTGCCCTTTTCCTACTCCATTATGATTTTATGGGCAAAAAATTTGTCCAAAACCGAATCAGACTGGGCACTGAATTTTTACCAATTTATTCCGTTACTCATACTCAGTAGTATTTGGCAGCAAGATCAGTGGATCGCACCCGATGCCACACAACTGGGCATTACCTTAATCTCCGGTGCGGCGGCATCTATTGGCTTTATGTTACTGATCGCCGCCTTCCGTATCGGCAAACCGGTAATTATTGCTCCCTTTGAATACAGCTATATCCTAATGGCATTAATCGCAGACATTTTGTTCTGGCATTTTTCTCCCGATGGGTGGCTGTGGCTGGGCATTGGCTTCATTCTAACCTGTAGCGTAGTGCAAGGTTGGCAAGCACAGATTGACCCACCACTCGTCACTCCTCACCTTCGACCTGAAGACACCCACAACCCATAGCCACTGTTATAACTGGTCTCCTCAACCAATAAGCCTGGATACCAAGAGCGGTTCAAATTACTGGCTGAAAAACGTACCATAGCCCCCTTACTTATTTGATAGCTACAGGATGACACTCACATGATTACCCTGCACACTAATTTTGGCGACATCAACATTGAACTCGATTTTGAAAAGGCGCCAATCTCTGCGGCCAACTTTCTGCAATACTGCCGTGACGACTTCTACACCAACACAGTTTTCCACCGTGTTATCGACGGCTTTATGGTTCAGGGTGGTGGCTTTACCCCTGAGATGACAGAAAAAAGTGGCCGTGCATCCATTGAAAATGAAGCCGACAACGGTCTCAGTAATGACGAAGGCACCCTGGCTATGGCTCGTACCAACGAACCCCATTCAGCCAGCTCGCAGTTCTTTATCAATGTTGGGAACAATGGCTTCCTGAACCACTCGGGAAAAAACTCGCAAGGCTGGGGCTATGCCGTATTCGGCAAAGTGGTTGATGGCATGGATGTAGTGAATAAAATCAAAGGTGTTGCTACAGGGAACAGCGGTTTCCACCAAGATGTTCCTACCGAAACCGTAGAGATCCAGAACGTTACGGTCAGCGACGCGTACTCGGATAAGTAATAGCCCAATCAGACCTGTGGGCTAACGTTATATGGCCCACAGCACCTGACTCAGCTACTACGTACTCACATGCCGACACTACTTATCTCCGATCTCCACCTCTCGTCTGAAAATCCAGCCGTGGCCCAGGCATTTCTG
>JBALVP010000032.1:2590-13103 GCA_036961395.1 Porticoccus sp. | reverse complement strand
GTGCATATTCATCGTATTGGTCGTACGGGGAGAGCAGGAAGCACTGGTATGGCATGCTCGTTCTATTCAGACAGGGAGCATTATAAGGTCGTTATGCTGGAAGAGTATTTAGACAGCATGATTGTCAGTGAAGCATTGCCACCAATCAGCATGCTGGATAAACCTGTATTTCAATCTGTTATGGAAACCATACAGATTGATGGTGGGAAGAAGCAAAAAGTTAGACCTGGGGATATTCTGGGTGCATTAACGGGAGAAAATGGTATTCCCGGTGCTGCTGTAGGAAAGATTAATATTTCGGACAACTGGTCTTATGTGGCCGTTAGCCGTGATGTGTACAAGCTTGCACTCCAAAAGCTGGGCCAGGGGAAATTGAAGGGGCGCTCATTTCGGGTTAGGTTAATCCGTCAATAACCGTGTTGTTATTAAAGAGACTCGTGATTAGCTATCAGAGGCAGGCTCCATCAAAGTAACCTGCCGTTGTCTTTCCCTTACGGGGTCAGCCACCGGAATTGCCGATAGTAATCTTTGGGTGTATGCATGTTGCGGTGCGGTGAACAATGATTCCGTTCTACCTGTTTCCACTAATTTTCCATGGTGCATCACCGCTATTCGGTCTGCTATATAGCGCACTACAGAGAGATCGTGTGAAATAAACAGCATGGTCAGATGGTGCTTTTCTACTAGATCCAGAATTAGATCCAAAATTTGTGCTTGAATGGTCACATCCAGAGCTGATACAGGCTCGTCAGCGATCACCAACTCTGGTTTGGTGGCGATAGCCCGGCCTATGGCAATTCGTTGTCGCTGACCACCGGAGAACTCATGGGGGTATTTGCGAATAGCCGAGTGGGCCAGACCCACGTCATCCATGAGTGCCAATACCTGTTCAGTGACAGTTTTTCGGGTAGCAAGGCCGTGATAGAGCAACGGCTCAGCCAAGGTGTCAAACACCGTCATACGTGGGTTGAGGGAGGCGTAAGGGTCTTGAAATATCATCTGCATGCGGCGACGCATGGGTTTCATCTGCGCAGGCGACAAGCCAGTTAACTCTGTGTCATCAAAAACTACATGGCCACTGGTCACGGGCACCAATTGTAGAATAGAGCGGCCCAGTGTTGATTTACCTGAGCCAGACTCACCTACTAGCCCTAAAATTTCACCCTGTTGGATATTCAGCGAGACATCATCTACGGCTTTAATGACTTTTTGATTTCGTTTGAGCCATCCGCCGCTATAGTCGTGAAAGTGAGTTTTTAGGCCGCTGATAGTCAGTAGAGGATTATTTTCGATATCTGAGAGTGAGGGTTTAGCGCCTTCTGGAATAGAGGCTAGCAGTTTTTTGGTGTAGTCGTGCTGGGTGTTGTAGAAAATGTCATCCACCGGCCCTTGTTCAACAATCAGTCCATCTTTCATGACGGCGACTTTATCAGCGACACCGGCTACCACGGCGAGATCGTGACTGATAAAGATCACTGCAATATTTCGCTTCAGTTGTAGTGCTTTCACCAAGCCCAGAATTTGGGCTTGGATAGTGACATCCAGTGCGGTGGTGGGTTCGTCGCAGATCAACAGCTTGGGTTCGGTAATCAAGGCCATGGCAATCATGACTCGCTGTCGCATGCCCCCGGAAAATTCGTGGGGATAACTGTTAATACGTTTTTCCGGTGCGGCAATGCCCACTTCACCTAATATCTCAATAGCTCGCTGTGTAGCCTCTTTTCGAGAAATGTTGTGGTGATAGATCAACGGTTCGATCAATTGCTCACCTACGGTCAGGTAGGGGTTAAGGCAAGTCATTGGGTCTTGGAAGATAATGGCTATGTCATTACCGCGAATTTGTTGCAGGGTTTTATTGTCGGCCTGCAGTAAGTCGCTACCCTCGAACAGGGCTCTGCCTGCAACGATCTTACCAGGTGGTTGTGGGATCAATTTAAGTAGGCTGTAACAAGCAACAGATTTACCGGATCCTGATTCGCCCACAATGGCAAGAGTTTCACCTCGATTGACACTGAAGCTAATGCCGTCCACAGCCTTTACCACGCCCTCTCGGGTGTGGAAGTGGGTGGTCAAATTATCAACTTCTAGTAACATTATATCCTTAGTAATCAACAATATATTAGGTTGTTCATATAAACTACTTTAATCTATGTTTTCTCAATTTTTAGAGGCCCGTGGATCAAGTGCATCCCGTAATCCATCACCAAGAAAGTTTAAAGAAAACAGGGTGATGGACAGAGTCAGACCGGGGAATAATAACAACCAGGGATACTCCTCCATGGTTTCTACACCGTAGGAAATCAGTAGTCCCCAGGAGCTTTGGGGTGGCTGTATACCCAGCCCGAGAAAGCTGAGAAATGCTTCCAATAGCATCACACTGGGGATAGTAAGGGTGGTATAAACAATCACTGGCCCCAAGGTGTTGGGGATCAAATGGCGACGGATGATAGTCCACCGAGACAACCCTAAAGAAATGGCCGCTTCAACAAACTCCTGACGACGCAAAGATAATACCTGGCCGCGAACAATACGGGCCATGGTCAGCCACTCAACGGCGCCGATGGCAAGAAATAGCAGCAGAATATTGCGGCCAAATACCACCATCAGTAATACGATGAAAATCATAAAGGGTAGGGCGTAGAGAATGTCTACCAGGCGCATCATGACAGCATCTACCCGACCTCCCGCATAGCCGGCTATGGTTCCCCAGAGTACACCGATAAATAAAGCCACTGCCGTCGCTATAAAGCCCACCATTAGTGAGACACGGCTGCCATACATAATACGAGTCAGCATATCCCGTCCAAATATGTCGGTGCCTAGCCAATGTTCGGCAGAAGGTGGTGCTGCACCCAGTAAGAGGTTTTGCTGCTCATAACCGTAGGGCGCGATCAATGGGGTTAGCAGGGCAATGATACAAAGGAAGAGGATGACCCAGAGGCCACACAACGCGAGAGTGTTTTTGCGTAGGCGAACCCAGGCATCCTTCCAGAGGGAGGTGCCTTTCTCCGCTTGATCTATCTGACCTTCAGGGACAGGTTTAGGCATTTATGTGCCGTCCCTTAGCTGGTGTCGTAGTTTGGGGTTAATCCAAACGGCAACAATATCGGATAACAGGTTAAATAGTACGATTAAGGTGGCAAAGAATACCGTGGTTCCGAGAATCATGGTGTAGTCTCGGTTAAAGGCTGCCTGGACATAGAAGCGCCCCAAGCCCGGTATCTGAAAGATTGTCTCCACTACAAAGGAGCCACTTAACAGCCCGGCAAAAGCGGGACCAAGGAACGCGATCACAGGAATCAGCCCGCCTCGCAGTCCATGTTTTAACACCACCACCCATTCAGGTAGCCCCTTAGCGCGAGCAGTGCGAATATAGTCCTGCGACATGACTTCCAGCATGCCACCACGACTAAGCCGAGCAAGAAAGGCGGCATAGCCGGCACCGAGGGTGATGGCAGGCAATATTTTATCACCGGGTAAGTCTCCCCAGCCGGACACAGGAACCCACTCAAACCATATCCCAAATATCAGTACCAGCAAGGGCCCCATCAAAAAAGAGGGCATACAAATCCCCAGCATGGCCGCTGACATGGGAATGTAGTCCTGTGGGGTATTGGGTTTCAATGCAGCAAAAACACCGGCACAGACGCCGATAATGATGGCCACCAGCATGGCGTAAAGTGCCAGTTCAGCCGTAATAGGCAGGCCGCCTGCGATTAGCTCATTGACCGTGCGGCCTGGGTAGCGGAAAGAGGGGCCAAATTCACCATGTGCCAAATCATTCAGGTAGCCAAAATATTGCTGCCACATGGGCTGGTCCAAGTGGTATCGAGCCTCCAGCGCTTTAATGACTTCAGGTGGCACGGCCTTTTCGGCACTAAAAGGGCCGCCGGGAGCAGCGCGAACCAGAAAGAAGGTGGCGGTAATAACGATCAGTAAAACGGGAATGGCCTGAAGCAGCCGACTGAGAATAAACCGAAACATTAGTGGCTTGCCTCGTCGACGTTAGTGGGGTCATATTCTAGCGAGAGCTTCTTGTAGAGTGTGTAGTCGAGAATGTTGGGTTCCAACCCTTTTAAGCTGGGGTGTACCAGGCTCTTACTGTTGTAGATGTAGATAGGGATTACAGGCATATCCTCCAGTAATAGGGCTTCAGCCTCACGCATCATGCTATAGCGAGCCTCTCGGTCACTGGCCTTAGGTGCCAGTTTTAATATCAACTCATCGTAGCGAAGGTTGGACCAACCGGTACGATTGTTACCGCCGTCAGTAATCCACATATCCAAAAATGTGTTTGGGTCTACGTAGTCGCCAATCCAACCAGCTCTGGCGATAGTATAGTCACCGCTATCTACAGAGCTCAGGTATACCTTCCAGTCCTGATTGTTGAGGATGATATTAACCCCTAGGTATTGGTTCCACATCTGTTGAATGGCCACGGCAATCTTTCGGTGGCCTTCTGAGGTGTTATATAGCAGTTCAGTAACGGGGAAGCCCTCCCCATTGGGATAGCCTGCCTCTGCAAGGAGTTGGCGTGCTTTTACTGGGTTAAATTCAAATGCGGGTTTGGCGGTATAGCCCAGTGTATCCGGTGGGGTAAACGTGTAGGCGGGCACCTCACCCCCTTTGGTGACTTGTTCCACAATTTGTTTGCCGTTAATACTCATGGCCAGTGCCTGGCGGACTCGTTTATCACTGAGGTGAGGCAGCTTGGTGTTGATTCGGTAAAAGTAGTTGCCTAAATAGGGGTGGGTATTCAGTAGCTCAGGGTGCTTCTTCCTGTAGGTCTCTACCTTATCGATGGGAATACTGGCGGTGTGGTGTAATTGATTGGAGCGAAACATCCGTTCTTCAGTGGTCACATTTTCTGTCGGATGAAAACGGATGCCATTCAGTTTTACGGTTGATGCATCCCAGTAAAAGGGGTTCTTCGCGACTTCTACCTTTTTGAATAATTGCCATTCAGTGAGCAGAAAAGGACCGTTGCCTACAAAGTTGCCGGGACGAGTCCACAGGCTGCCGCGTTCATCCGGTGCACCAAATTTTTCAATGGTGGCGCGGTGTACTGGAAACATACTGTAGTGATCTAACAGTTGTAAGAAATAGGGCGTGGGATTGGTCAGCTCAACCTCAAGGGTATAGTCGTCCAGTACTTTGACGCCTACTTGGGAAAAGTCTTCGATTTCCTGCTTCAGGTAGGCCTCAGCATTTTTAATCGGGAAGAGCATATAGGCGTACTGATTGCCCAGTGCTGGCTGTAGTGCCCGCCACCATGACCAAGCGAAATCGTGGGCGGTGACAGGGTCACCGTTGGACCATTGTGCGTTGCGGCGAAGTTGAAAGGTATAGGTTTTCCCCTCGTTACTCACCTCCCAGCTTTCAGCAACACCAGGTATTGGTTCAAGTGTTGCGGGGTCTTTGAGCACCAGTCCTTCGAGTAGGGCTGTCAGAATATGATGTTCGGGAACACCCGTCACAATATGGGGATCTAGCTCCTGAGGATCGGTACCATTACCCCAATGGAGAATACCATCTCGATTTCCTGTAGCGACGTTGCTTTCACCACTACCGCACCCGCTCAGTAGTAGGGTGGCGATCAGGAAAATCAGGCTGCAGCTTTTAGTCCAGAACATGTTTTTTACAACGCCGTTTGTCAGCGCTCTATGGTAGGCAAGGACGTCGCTAAGTGCTAGCCCGGATTACAGTTGAAATGCAGTGGCGAACCCACCATAATGCGCAGCCTTAAGGCCTTGTGCATCAGGCCAATCTTTTTATGGTGACCCCTGTTGGTCCCCTCGCAATGATTTTCTGCGAACCCCGCCAGGCCCGGAAGGGAGCAACGGTAGTGGTTATATCATGTGCCGAGGTGTGGCTGGCAGGGGAAGCCACCAGATTTCCGACGATATTTCTCGCTTTGACTTATTTAGGTAATAAAAACCCGTACGCCAGGAAGGAGGCACGGGTTTCTGTGTTTATGTATTTTCTCTAGAGCTACTCTTCTTTATTATCCATACATTCACGACGTTTTCCTTGTTCACCCATTTTTTCACGCATCGATTCACGGGCAGCTTTTGCTTCTTCTTTGGTGACACTGCCATCATTATCAGTATCCATTTTGGCAAAGTGTTCGCTACGTTTTTCCACCATTTGTTGAATGCTGGCTTCGTGCTCCTCAGCTGAGATAACACCGTCTTCGTTGGTGTCCATTTTTTCAAACATCATTCGGGTAGAATGATGTTTGCCTTCGTGGTGTCCTTCATGAGCTCCTTTGTTGTCGTGGCCCGCCCATACAGCAGTGGTAAGACCAAGTACGGCAACAGTGAGTATCAATTTTTTCATGTGATGCCCTTTTTGATTATTTATAATAGGTTCACAGGTATCAACGTGTGGAAAAGGGTTTGGTTGACAGGGGTGTCTATAGAATTATGGCACCACTATGGCGCCATATCTTGAGTTGTTGAAAGTGAGTAGGGAGGAGAGGCGTTATCCCTGTTTGTCGAGTATGGCTTCCACTTCATCCATGAGGGCTTCCATTCGGTGAATGACTGCTTGGTAAACGTCTGGTGAGGCCATATCCACACCGGCATCCAGAAGAATCTTGTAGGGGTAATCGGAGCCTCCAGCTCGGAGAATATTCAAAAACTGTTGTTGTGCTTCTTCACCGTCATTGAGAATCCGATCTGTCAGAAAATAAGCCGCTGAAATAGAGGTGGCGTATTGGTAGACGTAAAAATTGCGGTAGAAATGAGGAATGTAGGCCCACTCAACGGCAAAGGTATCATCAATATTCATCACACCTTGTTCATGTCCATAATAACGTTTGAGAATATCGCCATACATGACATTGAGTTTATCGCCAGAAAGTGCGCCACCATTTTCTACAAGTTCATGAATTGCTAGTTCAAATTCGGCGAATTGGACTTGGCGGAAAAATGTTCCTCTCAACTGGGCGAGTTCTTTGAACAGGTAGTAGAGCCGCTCGTTGTCATTTGCTGCATTTTTACGGAGGTAGTCAAACAACAGCACTTCATTGGCGGTAGAAGCAATTTCTGCAATAAACGTAGCGTAGTCAGCTTTGGTAAATGGTTGGTTTTGATTGGCCAGTAGTGAGTGCATAGCATGGCCCCACTCGTGGGCATAGGTGCTGACGGATTCCAGTGTATTGTCAAAATTCAGGAGCATGTAAGGGTGTGTGTCATAGGCAGCCCCCATCACATAGGCGCCGCTGCGTTTACCTGGGCTGGGATATACATGCATCCAGTCCTGACTCGTCGCATGGGTAAAGGTGTTGATGTAGTCCGTCCCTAGGGGTTTGAGTGCGGCGATGGTTAGTGCCTTAGTTTCTTCAAGGGTGTATTCCTGATCAAGAGAGACCACCGAAGGATAAACATCGTAGTAGTGGGTTTCATCAATATTAAGCATGCGCTGACGCAGACTGATTAAACGATGGAGGCTGCCCAGGTTGTCATTCACCGTATTTACCAGGGCTAGATAGACATCTTCTGGAATATTATCTTCTGATAGTGCTCGATCAAGGGCGGAGTCAAAGCCACGGAGTTTGGCCATCAGTACATTATTTTTAACTTGGCCCTCCAGGGTAATTGCCAAGGTTTGACGATAGTTCTGGTAGGTTTCCCAGAACTGAGTAAAGACCTGCTTTCTGTCTTCACGACTCGCCAATGTGCGGGATTTAGTATAGCCAGAGGCATCCAGAGTGACTGTTTCACCAGTAGACAAGGTGATTTCAGGCCAGGGCATTTCTGCATTGGTCAGCACTTCGTAGGCATTGGACGCTGTGCCCAATGCATCGGTGGTCGCAGCGATAATACGTTCTTCTTCAGGACTTAGAATATGTTTAGCCTGGCGTAGGGTATTGTTGATGTAGAAATCATGATCTTTGAGGGCATTAGAGCGGGTCAAAAAGAGGTTCAGCCGCTCTTCTCCCATGGCTATCAATTCTGGATTAACATAGCTAATGGCTTCATCGAATTGGGTTGCCAGCGTTTGGGTGATTGAGGCGCGTTCACGAAATTCAGAATTACCTAGGTCTGTATCTTTTGCTAAAAAGGCATAGACGTATAGGTGTAATAAATCTTTATAGGTATTGGTGATCTTGGTAAGACACTCGCCCAGCTTTTCTGCACTCTGGTTCAACTTGCCCTTGCATTCATCCAAGGTCGTAATACGGGTAGCTATCTCCTTGCGTGCTTTATTCCAGCTGGCAATGTCAGGGTAGAGATCACCAAGGTTCCATTCAGCAGGGGTTGGCTCCAACGCTACTTTCTGAGCTACTGGTGGCTCAGTCTTTTCGGCGGCCATGAGCGGCTGAGATGATAAGACGGATGTGATACAGAACACTAGGCTGAATAAGGTGTGATGTTTGATCATGATGCTTCCGGAATAATTTTGTCCACAGTGCACAACAGTGAGCCATCTATGAGCTTGGCAGAAATTTGCTCTCCTGCCACGGCATCTGAGGTATGACGTACGATATGTTGTTGTTGATCCAAGACAATAGCATAACCCCGCTGAAGGGTGTTGAGTGGGCTCACTGTGTGTAGCAGTTGCGCTGAATTTTTCCAGCGGTCGTTCTTTTGTTCAATAACTTTTTTCATACCTCTACGTAGACGCTGATGTAACGCATCTAGCATGAGGTTGAATTGATCAAGCTGCTGAGAAGGGTGGACCTGGTTAAGCTTACCTTGCAGGTTTTGTAGCCGAGCATGTTGCTGAGTCAGATTGACGACTGTTGATTGCTTTAACCTTAACTGCAGGTTCTGTAATTGTTGTCGCCAGTGATGCAAGCGCTCACCCGGATGACGTAATTGACGCCGTAGGTTATCTATCCGTTGACTGGATGACTGTAGGCGTCTTTGTACGGTCTCGAGCAAGAGCTGTTCAAACCCTCGAAAGGTGGCTAGGAACTCGTCCCGATCTGGGCTGAGAACTTCTGCGGCAGCGGAAGGCGTTGGTGCGCGATAGTCTGCTACAAAGTCTGCAATGGTGAAGTCCACCTCGTGGCCTACAGCACTAACAACCGGAATATCGCTGTTATAGATAGCTCTGGCGACGACTTCTTCATTGAAAGCCCAGAGGTCTTCCAGTGAGCCGCCGCCACGCCCGACGATTAAAACATCACAGCGGCGTTTTCCATTAACTTGGTCTTCATTAGCCAGAGCAATGGTATCAGCGAGTTGCGCTGCTGCCCCAGAGCCTTGAACGATACTGGGGTAAACCGTCACTGGAATGGCGGCGAAGCGTCTCTTCAGTACCGATAGAATATCGCGAATGGCAGCTCCGGTAGGCGATGTGATGACGCCAATCCGTCGGGGGAGACTGGGAAGTGGCTGTTTGTGAGCATCCAGAAAAAGCCCTTCTTTTGACAACCGGAGTTTTAGTTCATCAAATTGACGTTGCAAGGCCCCATAGCCCGCTTCTTCCATGTGCTCAATAATCAGCTGAAAATCACCACGACCTTCATAGAGGCTCACACGGCAGCGCATTAGCACATGGGTGCCATTTTCTGGGCGAAATCGAATCAGGTTATTCCGACTACGGAACATGGCACAGCGGACCTGTGCCTGCTCATCCTTTAATGTGAGGTACCAGTGACCGGAGCCAGGACGGGAAAAATTTGATATTTCACCTTCTACCCAGACTAGCGGAAAGTGGGTTTCCAGCAGCTGTCGGGCGCGCCTATTAAGTTGTGAGACAGTGAGTGCGGTGGGTTGAGATTCCATACCATCATTTTCCATTACTGGTGTACTGAGTCAATGCAAACGTAAGGCTCGCAGTGGTCTTGTTAAACACTGCAAGTCAGTGAAAAATAGTGTTTTTTGAGGCTATATCGGCATATAATGCCGCGCTTACTTTAAGAACCTCTCTCCGATTTGCGTTTCAATCAGTGAATGAAAGCATAGAGCGACAGAGGTAACAAAACTCACTCTTTGATGAGGTAAGCCATTCAGATGTTGCGAATCGCTCAAGAAGCTCTCACCTTTGATGATGTTTTGCTGGTGCCCGGATACTCAGAGGTCACTGCAAAAGATGTGTCTCTCAAAACCCGTTTAACGCGAAATATCACTCTTAATATCCCGCTTGTTTCTGCTGCCATGGATACTGTTACCGAAGCCCGGCTTGCCATTGCGCTGGCCCAGGAAGGTGGCATCGGTATTATTCACAAAAGCATGACTATCGAGAATCAGGCTCTGGAAGTTCGAGCCGTTAAGAAATACGAAAGTGGTGTCATAAAAGATCCTATTACTATCAATGCCGAAGCGCCAGTAAAAGCATTATTGGCGCTAACTCGAGAACATAATATCTCTGGTGTACCAGTGCTCGATAATGGTGAGTTGGTGGGCATTGTGACGCGTCGTGATGTGCGATTTGAACCCAGTATCGAGTTGCCAGTATCTGCCATTATGACCCCGAAAGAGCGGTTGGTGACGGTGCAAGAGGGTGCCAGTGCAGATGACGTAAAAGTACTACTGCACAAAAACCGTATTGAAAAAGT
>JBALVP010000032.1:0-2491 GCA_036961395.1 Porticoccus sp. | reverse complement strand
ATTCATCAGATTAAGTCTCAGTACCCTCAGATCGATGTAGTGGGTGGCAATATTGCCACTGCCGAAGCAGCATTAGCATTGGTCGAGGCGGGTGCTGATGGGGTTAAGGTCGGTATTGGCCCTGGCTCTATATGTACCACTCGGATAGTTACCGGGATTGGTGTGCCGCAAATTACTGCTATTGCTAACGTCGCAGAAGCACTGGCTGATCATGATGTCACTATCATTGCTGATGGAGGGATTCGCTACTCCGGTGATATTGCCAAAGCATTAGCTGCTGGCGCACATTCAGTGATGATGGGTTCCATGTTTGCAGGCACTGAAGAGGCTCCGGGTGAAATTGAGCTATACCAAGGGAGAACCTATAAGTCCTATCGTGGTATGGGTTCTATGGGAGCCATGTCGCAAACTATGGGGTCCAGTGATCGCTATTTTCAGGATGCCACTCAGGGCGCTGAAAAACTGGTTCCAGAAGGTGTTGAAGGGCGTGTTCCTTATAAGGGCGCTGTATCCGCTATTATTCACCAGATGATGGGCGGTGTTTGTTCTTCCATGGGCTACACAGGTAGTACCGATATTAAAACCCTCCGAACCAAACCAAACTTTGTAAGGGTCACTTCAGCGGGTATGGGCGAGAGCCATGTTCACGATGTGTCTATTACTAAAGAGTCGCCCAATTATCCACGCCGGTAACTTTCAGATGAAGGTGCTGGACACAAAATATTTAAGGGGCTGCATTTCGCAGCCCCTTTAGATTACAAACGGCTAGTTATGACTACTGATATCCATTCACAAAAAATCCTGATTCTTGATTTCGGTTCCCAGTACACACAACTTATTGCTCGGAGGGTGAGGGAAGTCGGTGTTTATTCAGAAATTCGTGCTTTTGATATGGATGAAGCAGAAATTCGTGAATACAACCCCAGCGGTATTATCTTGGCTGGTGGCCCTGCGTCAGTCACCGAGGGGCTGTCACCCCGAGCACCACAACTAGTATTTGAGCTAGGTGTACCGGTATTGGGTATTTGTTATGGCATGCAAACCATGGCGGAACAGTTGGGCGGTAAAGTCCAGGGATCCAAGTTGCAGGAGTTTGGTTACGCTCAGGTGAAGGTTCAGGGTAATAGTCGGTTACTGCATGACGTGGTGGACCACATCGATCACGACCATATTGGTGAAGGTAAGGGCGCATTGCTCGATGTCTGGATGAGTCATGGCGACAAGGTAACCACCATACCCGATGGGTTTGAGTTGATGGCCTCTACAGAGTCCTGCCCAATTGCGGGGATGTTTAACGCTAAAAAGAACTTCTATGGTATCCAGTTCCACCCAGAGGTCACTCATACCTTGCAGGGAATGAGGATATTTGAGCACTTTGTCATGGAAATCTGTGGTTGTGAGGCCCTGTGGACTCCGGCGCAGATTATTGATGATGCTATTGCCCGTGTGCGAGAGCAGGTGGGGACAGATAAGGTCTTGCTTGGGTTATCTGGTGGAGTGGATTCGTCTGTTGTAGCGGCACTGTTACACAAAGCTATTGGTGATCAGCTCACTTGTGTGTTTGTGGATAATGGGCTGTTACGCAAAAATGAAGGTGATCAGGTCATGGACATGTTCGCCGAAAACATGGGGGTTAAGGTCATTCGTGCTGATACTGAAGCCCTGTTCCTGGGTGCCCTTGAGGGTGAGAATGATCCAGAGTTAAAGCGTAAAATTATTGGCAAAACATTTATCGACGTTTTTGACAAGGAAGCAACTGAGATAGAAGACGTGAAGTGGTTGGCTCAGGGGACTATTTATCCTGATGTGATTGAGTCCGCGGCTGCTAAAACGGGTAAGGCCCATGTCATTAAGTCACACCATAATGTGGGTGGACTGCCTGAAGATATGAAGATGGGGCTAGTTGAACCCTTGCGTGAGTTATTCAAGGATGAAGTACGAAAAATTGGCCTTGAACTAGGCTTGCCTTATGACATGGTCTATCGCCATCCATTCCCCGGTCCTGGGCTAGGTGTTCGAATCCTGGGTGAAGTGAAAAAAGAATATGCAGACTTACTCCGTGAGGCCGATGCGATCTTTATTGAGGAGCTGCATAACTCTGGTTGGTATCACAAGACTAGCCAAGCCTTTGTTGTATTTCTCCCAGTAAAATCAGTGGGGGTTGTGGGTGATGCTCGTCGTTATGAATATGTCGTGGCATTGAGGGCTGTAGAAACTATCGACTTTATGACTGCCCGTTGGGCACATTTGCCTTATGAGCTATTAGAAAAAGTATCTAACCGGATTATTAATGAAATCCCCGGTATTTCTCGTGTGGCCTATGATGTGTCCAGTAAACCTCCTGCTACGATTGAATGGGAATAGGGTTTAGTATTATTTAGAATTTTCCACTGCTGGTTTATTACTGTGGTGTTATACGTCAGCGAATCCCAGCATAGAAGGACTTTCTGAGGAGTAAAAAAATGAAATATTTGCTGCTAGTTGCGGCAGT
>JBALVP010000031.1:0-13209 GCA_036961395.1 Porticoccus sp. | reverse complement strand
CAGAGATTCGCGCAAACTTGCCGAAGTATGCGAACTGGCCGACATTTCCCCAGTTATGGATCAATGGCGAGTTAATAGGCGGTTGTGACATTGTGACGGAAATGCATGCTAAAGGTGAGTTGGTAGATCTGGTCAAAGAAGCCTCACAGGGTGCTTCGGAATAGCCTGTTGTATCTATTAGGCATTAAATGACGTTTACTTTTAATAACTAATTAGTACTATAGCTAATTACAATGAGACAGCTTAAGTCGATTGTGTGACATTGGTTGTCCATAATTTAAGGGTTAGGAGTTTATTCCTGACCTATTTCAATAATTGACTGATTAAGGAGTTACACATGGGAGTATTAGTAGGTAAGCCTGCCCCGGATTTCACCTCTGGTGCCGTGTTGGGTAATGGTGAGATTGTTGATGGATTTAATCTGTCTGACACTATCAAGGGAAAAAAAGCCGTTGTTTTCTTTTACCCCCTGGATTTCACCTTTGTTTGTCCTTCGGAGCTGATTGCATTTGATCACAGAATCGAAGATTTTCAGAAGCGTGGTGTTGAGGTGATTGGTGTTTCTATTGATTCCGTTTTCACCCACAACGCGTGGCGTAATACTGCCATTAATGATGGTGGTATTGGCCCAGTGAGATATCCATTGGTAGCGGATATGAAGCACGAGATTTGTCAGGCTTATGATGTTGAGTTTGACGCGGCAGGTGTGGCCTTCCGTGGTTCATTCCTGATTGATGAAGAGGGCGTTGTTCGTCACCAAGTGGTCAATGATCTGCCTTTAGGTCGTAACATTGATGAAATGTTACGTATGATTGATGCATTGAGCTTCCACCAACAGCACGGTGAAGTTTGCCCTGCTGGTTGGAAAGAAGGTGATAAGGGTATGGATGCTTCACCTGATGGGGTTGCTTCGTACTTGGCCGAAAACTCTGACACGTTGTAAGTATCGATTCAGTGTAAGCAAGTAGTTATCAGATAATAGTGGTCAAATCGATGAGCCGCAGGTGCGTAGACTCCTGCGGCTTTTTCTTGGGTGCCTTTTTTGGTGCTAAAATGTACGTTCATCTTTTGAAGGGGAAGAGAAGGCTATGGATGATGACCGTCTGGTCGAAGTGGAAACCAAGTTGGCGTATCAGGAAGATACGATTCAGCAGTTGAATGATGTCATTTGTAGGCAGCAGGATCAGATCGATGCGCTTCTGGTTAAATATGAGCTTTTGGTCACTCGAGTGAAAGAATTGGACAATGATCTACCTGAAGGTGATGGGGTGGATGAGAGGCCTCCTCATTATTGAGTGATAGTTTTTAGCAGATGGTTGTTTTGTGTAAATATAAATGACCAGGCATTAAAAAACGCGGCCAATACCGCGTTTTTTAATGCCTGTTTCTTAACTAGCTTTGTTCGGATTTTGCGTGAATATCTGTACCGATCTTTGCTGTCATATTGAGTATTCCTCTACCAGAAACAGAGGGGATCAAAATGTGTGCTGGCTTCTCGAGGCCGTAGAGGAACGGACCGACTAAGCGAGCATTGGTAAGTGACCGGATTAATCCTAAGGCAATACTGGCGGCATCCATGTTGGGCATAATTAGTACATTGGCACGACCGCTGAGATTGGTGTCTTTGCAGATGCTTTGACGAAGTGTTTCATTGAGTGCCGACATGGCATGCATTTCACCTTCGATTTGTATATCTGGCAGCTGATGACGCAATCGTTCGGAAGCACGCTTCATTTTGTGGGCAGAAGGGTCATCGTATGTGCCGTAGTTCGAATGAGAGAGTAATGCCACCTTGGGTTTGATGCCAAAACTCTTCGCAAAGCGGATTGCATCGTTGGTTATATTAACAATCTGTTCTTCAGAAGGGTCAACATTCACAAAGGGGTCAGCCAGAAATAGTGGACCATCCTCCAGTAGCAGTACGCAGATAGACGATACATGGCTGTCTGCATTGCTGGGAGGAATAATACTTTGGATGTTTTTAAGGTGTTCATCGTAGCGACCTACTTTGCCGCAGATTAGTCCGTCAGCATCGCCAAGCGCCACCATGATGGCAGCTAGTACAGTGTTGTTGTTGTGAATGGCATTTTGAGCCGCCTCAACAGAAACACCAGAGCGCCCCACACATTGGTGGTAATGCTGCCAATAGTTTTCGTGGTGATCGCCCTCTTCAGGGTCGAAGATATCTAGATCAACACCTGGGCGAACCCTCAGTCTCATTTCTGCAATTTTTCGTTTGATAATAGCTGGGCGGCCGATCAAGATTGGTTTGGCAACCTTTTCGTCAACAATTCCCTGCATTGAATGCAGTACATCGTCATTTTCCCCTTCAGCGTAGGCAATACGGGGTGGGTTTTTTCGTGCCAGTTCAATCATTGGCTGCATAAACAGACGACTACGGCTGACATAGGAGTGCAGTTTGTTGCGGTAGGCTTCCATATCCTCAATGGGTCGAGTTGCAACGCCACTCTCCATGGCGGCTTTGACCACAGCGAGTGGTACTTCTTCGATAAGGCGGGGGTCAAAAGGTTTGGGGATCAGGTAGTCAGGCCCAAATTTAAGCTCTTCGTCTGCATAGGCTTCAGCAACAACTTGTGAGGTTTCTCTGTGGGCCAGATCAGCGATGGCTTTAACGCACGCTTGTTTCATTTCATCGTTGATGACAGTGGCTCCGCAATCAAGGGCGCCACGGAATATAAAGGGGAAGCAGAGTACGTTGTTAACTTGGTTCGGGTAATCGGAGCGGCCTGTAGCGATAATGGCGTCAGGTCTGGCGGCTTTAGCTAGCTCAGGCATGATTTCAGGCGTTGGATTGGACATGGCAAGGATTAGAGGGCTTGGTGCCATTTTTTTCACCATGTCAGCCTTGAGAATACCGGGCCCTGATAAGCCGAGGAATAGATCGGCATCAACAATGGCATCATCCAGTGTGCGATCACTGGTCTCAACAGCGTAGCCTTCTTTCCAGGGGTTCATTCCGGCCTCTCGGCCTTTGTAAATAACCCCGTTGCGGTCGATCATGCGGACGTTTTTCTTGCGCAGCCCCATGCTTACCAGTAGGTCTACACAGGCTATGCTTGCTGCGCCGGCACCGGTGACCACCAGCTTTATGTCTTCAATATTTTTTTCTACGATACGTAGGCCGTTATATACAGCAGCAGCGGAAACAATAGCGGTTCCATGCTGGTCATCATGAAAGACCGGTATATTCATTCTTTCGCGTAATTTTTGTTCAACCATAAAGCACTCAGGTGCTTTAATATCTTCCAGGTTGATACCGCCAAAGGTAGGTTCTAGTGATGCAATGATGTCGACCAGCTTGTCTACATCGGTTTCGTCCAATTCAATATCGAAAACATCAATATTGGCAAACTTCTTAAAGAGTACGGCCTTGCCTTCCATCACCGGTTTGGACGCTAGGGGTCCAATATCGCCCAGCCCTAGTACGGCGGTTCCATTGGTGACTACGGCCACGAGATTCCCGCGTGCCGTCATGTTTGCCACTTCAGCAGGGTTTTTTACAATGGCTCCGCAAGCGTAGGCAACTCCAGGGGAATATGCTTCAGATAAATCACGCGCGTTGGCCAGTGGTTTAGTGGGACGAATTTCCAGTTTTCCAGGAACTGGATGCGTATGATACCGAAGAGCACTTTCCTTAAATGAGTCAACCATTATTGCTTCTCATAAATAACTTGTTGGGGTGGTGTGGGGCGTATCTCGTGGTGCCCCTGACAGGGCGGCTATTCTACCGTGACCTAGGGAGTAATTTCCATGTGAATTACTGCGTAGTGTTGGTTAAACAGGTCGTGTAGTTTATATACATAATGTCTGATTATCAATAGAATATTATTTTTATCATAGAGGGTATTAATGTAATGTATAGGATTAATAAATACTTATAACTAGTTGTATAATATGAGTTATGTATGCAGTATATAAACAGTTTTTATAATTGTAATTATTTTACATAAATCTCTTTGTGGATAGGTGGTCTGCTGCAAAAGCGACTACAGATAAGGTGTTTTCTATTACAGCGACGACGATGGGTATTTGCTTTTCTGATGTTGCTCATTGGCTGGATTGTAGATTGAGCGGGTCGATCGATAACGTTTATAGTGATAATCACTATCGTTGATTAAAGGGGTAAGGTTGTGCCGATCATTCACTATATTGAGGCTGATGGTTCTGAATATGAGGCTGATGTCTCAGTCGGAAGTTCGGTGATGCAGGGTGCTGTGGATAATATGATTGATGGCATCCTTGCTGAATGTGGTGGTGCATGTAGATGCGCTACCTGCCATTGCTATGTGGATGAAAGTTGGTATGCGCAAGTTGGTGAGCCAGAAGGTGTAGAAAAAGAGATGCTTGAAATGGTCGTTGAGCCTCAGGATACCAGCCGTTTGAGTTGCCAGATCAAAGTGACGGAAGCGTTGGATGGCTTGGTCGTTAGGCTGCCGCGGTCTCAGTGTTAGCGCGCATGCTTAGAGCCTCAGTTGAAGCAGGGCGCTTGCGGCATAGTGAGGGCTTGGGTTACAACCCTTTAAACCAGTCCTGAAAGTAGCTGCCGACTACTGGCGTTTCATTTTTCTTATCAGTGATGGCGCCTATCAGGCTCAATAGCCATGCAACCAGCATGATAACGCTCCAGATCATGGCCAGTGTTCCATTGACCGTGCTCAGTACTACATTGCCAAGAACACCAATAATCATGATGCCCAAGTATTGGCGGATATAGTATGAGGAAAATTCGTCCTTGTTGTTCATGTTAAGGATGAGGGCAATAACCCAACCGATCAATGTGATGTGGGCGATAATTGCCTTAGCTTTGCCGCTCATGAGAAGGGTTCCTGTAAGAGAGGGTTCGTTTGAATTTTGGGGTGACAATAAGCTCTGTCAATCCCAGCCGCCCAGGTCCTTCCATCGATTGACAATGCCGCAGAACAGCTCAGCTGTTCTTTCGGCGTCGTAGGCTGCGGAGTGGGCCTTGTCATTGTTGAACTTTATTTCTGCTACATTGCAAGCCTTGGCCAGTACTGTTTGCCCATAAGCAAGCCCTGCAAGCGTTGCCGTATCAAAACAGGAGAATGGGTGAAACGGGTTGCGCTTGATATTATTGCGAGTCACGGCAGTATTCAGAAACCCGAGATCAAAATGGGCATTGTGGGCCACCATGATGGCTCGGTTGCAATGAGCTTCCTTGACGGCAGCTCGGATAGGTTGAAATATAGACTTGAGTGCCTCTTCTTCTTCCAGGGCCATGCGGTAAGGGTCGTCTGGGTTTATACCGGTGATATCCAATGCAGCCTGTTCTATGTTTGATCCCTCGAAGGGGATAACGGCATGGCAGAGGGTTTCATCAGGCATCAGAATGCCGTCTTCATCCATGGCGAGAGTCACGGCAGCAATTTCTAACAGAGCGTCAGTGTCTGAGTTGAAGCCACCCGTTTCCACATCAACAACGATGGGTAAAAATCCTCTGAAACGATCTGAGATGGGTGGGTGCATTATTGGGTTACCTGCCAGTGTCGAGTTTCGCCTGCACCGAGAGGTGTCAGGGTGTTATTGCCAAAGGGTAATACTTCTGGGCTTTTCCATGCTGATTTTTTCAGGGTGATCGTGTCGCTGTTCCGGGAAAGTCCGTAAAAATCTGCCCCAAAATGACTGGCAAAACCCTCTAGCTTATCCAGAGCATCCGCTTGCTCAAACGCTTCAGCGTACAACTCAATGGCGGCATGGTTTGAATAGCAACCTGCACACCCGCAGGCATTTTCTTTTTTGTCTGTGGCATGGGGGGCCGAGTCTGTGCCCAAAAAGTATTTGGGGCTGCCGCTGGTGGCCGCTGTGATCAGTGCTTCTTGATGGGTGTTTCGCTTGAGGATTGGCAGGCAGTAATAGTGAGGTTTTATGCCGCCCACTAACATATGGTTTCGGTTATAGAGAAGGTGTTGAGGGGTAATTGTCGCGGCCACATGGCTTGATGCCTCTGCGACAAATTGGGTGCCTTCACGGGTGGTGATGTGTTCCAGTACCACTTTTAAGCAGGGGAAGTCATGGACCAAGGTTTTCAGGTGGCGCTCAATAAAAACAGCCTCTCGGTCAAATACATCAATATTCTGGTCGGTGACTTCACCGTGTAGGAGTAGGGGGAGGCCTTCTTTTTCCATCTGGGCCAAAACGGGGTATATGTTGGCCAAATTGGTAACGCCAGAGTCAGAATTAGTCGTTGCACCAGCTGGGTAATATTTGCAGGCAAGAACGTTGCCTGAAGCCTTCGCTCGGATAATTTCTTCGGGCCGGGTATTGTCGGTGAGATACAAGACCATCAGGGGTTGCCAGTGACTGCCAGTAGGTCGATGTTTCATGATGCGCTCACCGTAGGCCTGAGCCTGTTCTGTGTTGAGAACCGGTGGTGCCAAGTTGGGCATGATGATGGCGCGGCCAAAATAGCGGGCGGCATCCGGTACCGTGTAGGCCAAGGCATCACCGTCTCGCAGATGTACATGCCAGTCATCGGGGCGAGTCATTGTCAGTTGTGTCATGAGTTCTGCTTATGTCTAAGGCTTGTTACATGGGGGATGCTACCGGAATATAGTGTGGCTTTATAGTGTGGCTTGAACAGTTGTGCTTCAAAGAATGTGTCACCTGCTTTTGTAGTTTAGACTTTTGCAGGGTTATTGGCGGGCATCTGCTGTGAAACTGGTCGCGGGCATATTAGAATAGCAAACCATTTTCATCCCTAACTTTTCCAATCAGGAGTTGTGTCGTGTCCGACATTAAGAAAGTCGTTTTAGCTTATTCGGGAGGTCTAGATACCTCAGTTATCGTTAAATGGTTGCAAGAAACTTATCAGTGTGAAGTGGTGACATTTACCGCTGATATTGGTCAGGGTGAAGAGGTTGAGCCTGCACGAGCCAAGGCTGAAGCTTTGGGTGTGAAAGAAATTTATATTGATGACATGCGTGAAGAGTTTGTTCGTGATTATGTCTTCCCGATGTTTCGGGCAAATACGATTTATGAGGGAGAGTATCTGCTCGGTACCTCCATTGCTCGCCCGCTGATCGCCAAGCGACTTATAGAAATAGCCAATGAAACGGGTGCCGACGCTATTTCCCACGGTGCGACTGGGAAGGGTAATGATCAAGTGCGTTTTGAACTGGGTGCCTATGCGTTAAAGCCCGGTATTGAAGTGATTGCACCTTGGCGTGAATGGGATCTGACTTCCCGGGAAACGCTGATGAACTATTGTGAGACCCACAATATCCCGGTTGATTTTTCGGGTAAAAAGAAAAAATCACCTTATTCAATGGATGCAAACCTGCTGCATATCTCCTATGAGGGCGGCAATTTGGAAGACCCATGGTGGGAGCCAGAAGACGATATGTGGCGCTGGAGTGTATCTCCTGAGAGTGCACCTGATGAGCCTACTTATATTGAATTGAGCTACTCCAAAGGTGATATCGAGGCGATTGATGGCCAGCCTATGTCTCCAGCCACAGTGTTGGCGTATTTGAATAAGGTGGGTGGTGATAACGGTATTGGGCGATTGGATCTTGTTGAAAATCGTTATGTGGGAATGAAAGCCCGGGGCTGTTACGAAACACCCGGTGGCACCATCATGTTACGTGCGCATCGTGCTATCGAATCCCTGACTCTGGATAGAGAAGTGGCCCATTTAAAAGATAGCCTCATGCCAAAGTATGCCGAGATGATTTACAACGGTTACTGGTGGTCTCCAGAACGACATATGCTCCAAACCATGATTGACGAGACGCAGGACGTGGTCAATGGTGTGGTTCGCCTGAAGTTATACAAAGGCAATGTGACGGTGGTGGGGCGTCAGTCGGAAGATAGCCTATTTGACGAAAAAATTGCCACCTTCGAAGATGATGCAGGTGCTTATGATCAGAAGGATGCTGAAGGCTTCATTAAATTAAATGCATTACGCCTGAGAATCGCGGCAAATAAAGGGCGCAGCTTGAGTTGATTGCCGTCATGGCCATATCGAACTTGACGTAAATCAATATCTGTATCGAGCTGTTAAGGAATAATACCGGCGGGGTAGAAGTGGGGAGTTTGCTTCTACCTCTAAAGGATATTTAATTACCGGGCTAACTACGAGAAAATAAAAATGAGTAGCAATGTCACGACTACCGGAGATGCGCCGGTTTATAACACCAGGGTGGTAAAGCAATTTGCCCTGATGACTGTGGTTTGGGGGATTGTAGGTATGCTGGTTGGCGTTATTATTGCCGCCGAACTGGTATGGCCAGACCTGAATATGCAGCTGCCCTGGTTTCACTTTGGTCGCTTGCGCCCATTACACACCAACGCCGTAATTTTTGCTTTTGGAGGCTGCGCACTGTTCGCTTCTGTCTACCATGTTGTACAGCGGACTTGTCATACGCCATTGTTTTGCAATTGGCTGGCAGGTTTTACCTTTTGGGGTTGGCAGCTCATCATTGTGGCTGCAGCAGTGACACTCCCGCTGGGGATGACCAGTGGTAAAGAGTACGCTGAGCTTGAATGGCCCATTGATATTGCCATTACCCTGGTTTGGGTCTCATTTGCAGTGGTTTTCTTCGGCACCGTTATTAAGCGAACAACCTCACATATTTATGTAGCCAATTGGTTCTTCGGTGCCTTTATTATTGCGGTAGCCGTGTTGCATTTGGTTAACAGTGCTGCAATACCCGTAACTGCTGGAAAGTCCTATTCTGCTTACGGCGGAGCTATCGATGCGATGATTCAGTGGTGGTACGGCCACAATGCAGTTGGCTTTTTCCTCACAGCTGGCTTCCTTGGGATGATGTATTATTTTGTACCGAAGCAGGCTGGGCGTCCGGTGTACTCTTACCGCCTGTCTATTGTGCACTTCTGGGCTTTGATTGCCGTTTATATTTGGGCGGGTCCTCACCACTTGATGTACTCAGCACTTCCAGACTGGGCTCAAAGTTTGGGTATGGTGATGTCACTCATTCTGTTGGCACCTTCATGGGGCGGTATGATCAACGGCATGATGACGCTGTCTGGTGCATGGCACAAACTTCGATATGACCCAACGCTACGCTTCTTGGTTGTCTCTCTTTCCTTCTATGGTATGTCTACTTTTGAAGGACCAATGATGGCGATTAAGACGGTAAATGCACTGTCTCACAACACCGATTGGACTATTGGTCATGTACATTCCGGTGCATTGGGCTGGGTTGCCATGGTGTCAATCGGCACGTTGTATCACCTGATTCCAGTGCTCTATCAGCGTACACAAATGTACAGTGTTCAGCTGATCAATCTTCACTTTTGGCTCTCTACCATTGGTACTGTGCTCTATATTGCTTCTATGTGGGTCAACGGTATTGCACAAGGCCTAATGTGGCGTGCCTTTAATACCGACGGGACTTTAACCTACAGCTTTGCTGAATCGATTGAAGCCAGTTACCCCGGCTACTATGTGAGGCTGCTAGGCGGAGTTATTTTCTTCTCCGGTATGTTGATCATGGCATACAACGTTTGGCGCACTGTTCGTGGTGACGAGCAGAAACAAGCGGCAAGTACAGAAGCTCAGGCTGCTTAAAAGGAGGGCGGAATAGTGAAACACGAGATTATTGAAAAAAATATAGGCCTGATGATCGTACTGATTATTGTCGCGATCAGTTTTGGTGGCTTAGCTCAGATTCTTCCATTGTTCTGGCAGGCTGAAACTACGGAACCTATTGAGGGGCTTAAGCCGCTAAATGCTGTGGCTCTAGAAGGACGTGATATCTACATTCGAGAGGGTTGTCATGTTTGCCATACACAAATGGTTCGGCCCTTCCGTGCTGAGACAGAGCGTTATGGTCATTACTCGGTAGCGGGTGAGCATGTCTATGAGCACCCCTTCCTGTGGGGTTCCAAGCGTACTGGTCCAGACTTGGCTCGAGTGGGTGGTCGTTATAGTGATGCTTGGCATCTTGCTCACCTCTACGATCCGCGAGATGTGGTGCCTGAGTCCAATATGCCTGGCTTCTCCTGGTTATTTGAAAACACGCTGACCGGTAAAGATACTGCAGCCAAAATGTCTGCCTTGCGGATAGTCGGTGTTCCTTACACCGATGAAGACATTGCTAATGCCGCAGCACCATTTGCCAATGGCGACGTGACGGAAGTAGATGCTCTGGTGGTTTATTTGCAGCAGCTCGGCACACTACTGACGCGGAAACGATGATGGATCAGGGAACACTACAAGGCATCGGCACAATCCTGACAATGATCGCATTTCTGGGTGTGTGTTGGTGGGCCTTTAGTAGTAATAAGAAAAAAGATTTTGATGAGGCAGCACAACTGCCGTTTGCCGATGAGAAAACGTCGCCGCAAAACGAAGATAAATAGAGGTAGGACCTGTTATGAGTACCTTCTGGAGTATCTGGATTATCGTTATCACTGCGATAACTATCGCCGGGTGTACCTGGCTGTTGTTTGCCAACCGTAAGATTGAGGCTTCTTCTGAGGAGCTTGAAGACGGTGAAGCACCAAAAACTGGCCACGTGTACGACGGCATTGAAGAGTACGACCATCCACTGCCTGGGTGGTGGTTCAATATGTATCTTGGCACTGTTATTTTTGCCGTGGTCTACTTGATTCTGTACCCAGGAATGGGTAGTTATGCTGGCGTATTGGGTTGGACCCAGATTGGTCAGTGGCAGGAAGAAGTGGATGCAGCTGAAGAAAAATATGCCCCTGTTTATGCTCAGTACGCGAATATGTCGGTCGAGGAATTGATCGCTAATCCTGAGGCTATAAAAATGGGCCGTCGATTGTTTAATAACAACTGTTCGGTATGTCATGGTTCTGATGGTCGCGGTAGTTACGGATTTCCAAACCTAGCTGATAGTAATTGGTTGTATGGTGGAAGTGCTGCTGATATCAAGGCTTCCATTACTCACGGTCGCCAAGGTGCTATGCCGGCATGGGGTGCTGTTATCGGTGACGAGGGTGTGAATAACGTCGCTGAATATGTTTTCAATATCAGTGGTCGGGAGCACGATGCTGCCAAGTCAGAGAAGGGCGCTCAGGTTTATACGACGTACTGCGCGGCCTGTCATGGCGCAGATGGTACTGGAATGGCGGCTATTGGTGCACCAAACCTGACGGATGGTGTGTGGCTTTATGGCGGCTCACCTTCGTTGGTTCGACACTCTATCCGCAATGGGCGTAAGGGCAATATGCCTGCCCAAGCTGATAAACTTAAGGCAGAAAAAATTCACCTGCTAGCGGGCTACGTGTATAACTTATCTAAGAACCAGTAAACGTTTATAGCTATCAGACGCAGTAGTGGAAAGCTTAAATGAGTGACGATAAAAAGCCTCTCAATCAGCATGACAATGCTGCGCATGAGGAAACTATTAAGGTTCTGGATCTCTACCAGGCCCGAGAAAAAATTCAGACACGAAAGCTGCCAGGATTTTTTCGAGATCTACGGCGCTGGACATGGATGCCCATGCTCAGTGCCTATTTCCTTTTACCCTGGATAAATCTTGATGGCCGACAGGCCATCTGGTTTGACCTTCCTGCACGAAAATTTCACGTTTTTTGGATTACTTTCTGGCCACAAGATTTTATGTTGTTGTCTTGGGCATTGATTATTTCCGCATTCGCTTTGTTTACAGCAACGGTTCTAATCGGTCGTGTTTGGTGTGGTTTTACCTGCCCACAAACAGTGTGGACATTGTTGTTTATTTCGATAGAAGATTTTTGTGAAGGTGATCGTAACCAGCGGATCAAGCTGGACAAGTCACCCTGGAATTTAAATAAGGTAAAAAAACGCGGCAGTAAGCTATTTCTATGGGGGCTGCTGGCATTTGTTACTGGGCTAACGTTTGTTGGTTATTACAATCCTATTCGTGAACTTGTTCCTAGCCTGTTCAACTTTTCTACAGACCCTGCCTCACTATTCTGGACATTATTTTTTGCACTTATGACCTATATGAATGCCGGTTTTCTACGCGAGCAGGTCTGTCTGTACATGTGCCCTTACGCTCGTTTTCAGTCAGTGATGTTTGATAAAGATACATTGATCGTTTCCTATCATGAAGAGCGCGGAGAGCCCCGAGGCCCTCGTAAAAAAACGGCTGATTATCGGGCAGAAGGTATTGGTGATTGTGTTGATTGCTCCTTGTGTGTACAGGTGTGCCCCACGGGCATTGATATCCGTGATGGCCTGCAATACGAGTGTATTGATTGTGGCTTGTGCATCGATGCCTGCAATACGGTTATGGATAAAATGGATTATGAGCCCGGCTTAATTCAGTTCACGACTGAACATGCTATGAAGCACGGAAAAACTCATATCTTAAGGCCTCGTTTTATTGGTTATGTTTTGGTGTTGGTCATTATGACGGGTGCCTTTGGTTATAATATTTTTACCCGTATGCCACTTGAAGTGAGCATTATTCGTGATCGTAATGTCATGTTCCGTGAGAACTCTATGGGGTTGGTGGAAAATATTTATACTCTAAAAATTAACAATATGGACACCACAGATCACAATTATAGTATTAGGATTGAAGGTGATTATCCGTTTAGTTATAGCGGTGCTGAGCAGGTTATCGTAGATGAAGGCGAAGTGATGACCATGCCTGTCACCGTTGCATTGGATCCGGGGTTGATGAAAAGCCCCAACATCGATGTAACATTTATCGTAGAATCTCTAGACGATTCAACGATTAATACTATTGAAGAAAACCGCTTTATTGGTCCGCGTCTGCGTCGTTAATAGAGCAGGCTTATCAAGTTAATATCCATCAACAGTTTTGTGAGGAATACTCCTTGAGAGATGCTAATGCCAAGGATGATGAGCCCTGGTACCGTCAGTTCTGGCCGTGGTTTTTGATGGCACTGCCAGGCAGTGTGGTTATTGCTGGTCTGACCACTGTCTACATCGCATTTAATGGTGCTGATACGCTGGTTAATGACAATTACTACCGGGATGGTTTGGCTATTAACCAGAGTTTAGAGCAGGATCGCTTGGCCATATCAATGGGGCTGACTGCAGAATTGCAGTTGGACAATGATAGTGGCGAATTATTTGTCACTTTGACGGGTGCTGAGGTTGGCGCCAGCAATCTGATGCTAGAGTTACTTCATCCGACTGATGGAGAGCGTGATAGAGAACTATCGATGTCCCTAATGGCGCCAAATTACTATCGCGTTGATTTGGAGCGTAACCTGCGCCAC
>JBALVP010000030.1:0-13266 GCA_036961395.1 Porticoccus sp. | reverse complement strand
CTGCCTTTGGTTGCCGGTGCCATCACACGGCACAAACTGGAAGTACATGCTGCTAATGAGAGCGGGGATGACTCTCGACTGACGGACTTTGTTCATCGGCTTAAGCCGTGGTCCATCGTGGGGCTGCTAGCGACGGTGGTGTTGTTATTTGGTTTTCAGGCGGAAACCATCATTAGCCAACCTCAAACCATCGTGTTGATTGCGATTCCTTTATTGATACAAACCTACGGCATTTTTGTACTGGCCTATGGTGCGGCAAAGTTTATGAAGTTACCCCATAACATTGCCGCGCCTGCCAGTCTGATTGGGACCTCTAACTTTTTTGAATTAGCTGTTGCTGTGGCTATTTCCCTGTTTGGGCTGCATTCCGGTGCTGCATTGGCAACGGTGGTGGGTGTGCTGGTAGAAGTGCCCGTGATGCTGTCGTTGGTGGCTATTGCTAACCGGACACAGCATTGGTTTTCACCCACTTTAAGTGCTCAAGCAACCTTGAAGGACGGCAAGAGGTAGGGTTGTTTTGTGGGTGGCAATATTTGATCTGAACCCTATTTTGATGGGGCTGACTTTGGTGCAATCTATGGACTGTGCTAGCATCGTGTTCCCACCATAAACCTGATGTATAGCTCTGATATGCTTAGATATGATGCTCTGCAAGAAACCGCACTGAAAACGGATCCTTATCCTTATATGGTGTTGCCAGACGCTTTTGAAGAAAGTCAGTTGCAGGCTGTATTGTCCGACTTTCCTAATATTAAGCATCCAGGCAGTATTCCCATCGCTGAAGTGGATAGCGGTCCCGGTTTTGATGCGTTGATTAAAGAGCTGAACAGCGATCAATTCCGCTCAGCCATAGAAGCCAAATTTGGTGTGGATTTGTCCGACTCTCCCACGATGTACACCGTACGGGGTATCATGCGCCAAAAAGATGGCCGCATCCATACGGATTCAAAAACCAAGGTTATTACGGTGCTGTTCTACTTCAATGAAGAGTGGACTAATGAAGGTGGTTATTTACGTGTCCTGCGTAATGGCACCGATATCGAAGACTATGTTGATGAGATTCCCCCCAGTGCTGGTACCATGGTGGCTTTTAGAGTGACGGATAATTGTTGGCATGGCCATAAGCCTCTGGTGGGTCAGCGTCGCTCAATTCAGATGAATTATTTGGTGAATAATGCTGCACTGGGTAAACATAAGTTTTTTCATGGCGTAAGTGCTAAATTGAAAAAACTTTTTTCGTAACCCTTGGTTTCACAAGTCTTGGTTTTGTAACATTTGGTTTTGCCCTTCGTTCTTACCATGCACACTGTGTTATTTTGCCAATACTTTTTGCTGAGTAACCTCAACCTAGTTGTTCTTAGATGCAAGTACTGATTGTAAAATTAAGTTCCATGGGCGACCTGGTTCAGGCGTTACCCGCACTCACTGATGCGCAGCAAGCTATTCCCGGCATTCAATTTGATTGGGCTGTGGATGAAGCCTTTGCAGAAATTCCTACTTGGCATCCTGCCATACGCAATACGATTAAAACGGCCCATCGCCGTTGGCGTAAGAATTTATTCAAAACTTTTTTTGGTGGCGAGTTATCCCACTTTAAAAAAGAGCTGAGAGCGATTGAGTACGACTTTGTTATTGATGCACAAAGCAATATTAAAAGTTCGCTTGTTACCCGGCTAGCCCGCGGACTTAAATGTGGCCCGGATAAGGCATCCGTTCGTGAAGTGGGTGCACAACTTGCCTACAAGCAGACTTATACGATAGATAAAGATCAGCTGGCTCTTGATCGTTGGCGCGAACTGTTTTCCAAGGTGTTAGGTTATGAACTGCCTACTACTGATCCAGATTTTTCCCTTTCCTCTCATTTACCACAGGGAAACCAAGCGTGGCTAGAGCCATCGGTAGAACTTCCCAGTCGCCCCTATTTAGTCTTTGTTCACAATGCCAGTTGGGACAATAAATGCTGGGTTAATGAGCACTGGCGGCAATTAATTCAAATTGCCGACGCGAATGGGTTTGATGTGTTGCTACCTTGGGGCGCAGAGTGGGAGCGTGAACAAGCGGAGGTGTTGTCTCAAGGTTTTGATCATGCAAGGGTATTGCCGCGCTTGCCTTTAACAGAAATAGCATCAATTTTAACGCACTCATCAGGCGCTGTTTGTGTGGACACTGGCTTGGCCCATATTGCCGCCGCTTTGGATGTGCCCATGGTGACTTTGTATGGGCCAACTGATGCGAAGTTGATCGGTACCTACGGTAAGAATTCGGTTCACCTTTCTGCGCAAGGCTTCGAATGTACCCCTTGTTACAAGCGCAGTTGTGCTTATCAAGAGTACAAAGGTCCGGAAGCTCAGTGTTTAAAAAGTTTTGCTGCTCAACAGGTTTGGGATGAGTTTATGAACGTTGAGCGCAAGGTGAAGGTAGATCAAACGATAGAAGGGCAGGACCTGTAGTCTGCCAGCTATCCACCCCCCTTCATTTCCTCTAGCTCCACCCATCGTTCCGATGCAGTATCCAAGGCGTGTTGTTTTTCTTCCAGTGAATCCAGTATGGGTTGGGTTTCAGTAAATGGCAGATTATAGAAATCTGAATTCCCCGTCTGTTCTTGCAAGACAGCTAGCTCAGTTTCTAATTTATCGATCAGCTCGGGGAGTGTGTCCAGCTCGCGTTGAAACTTATAACTGAGCTTTACTGCGGGCGCTTTTTTCGCATGAAGGGTAGTGTCGTGATCGACGATATGGCCGGAGGGATGATCTTGGGTGTCAGCAATTTTGAGGTCTTTTCCTCGATGAGCCCAATCGCTGTAACCTCCTATATATTCTTCAATTTGACCATCTTCTTCGAAGACCAGAACGCTAGTGACCACATTGTCGAGAAAGGCCCGGTCGTGACTGACAATAATCAGCGTGCCTTGATACTCCATAAGCTGTTCTTCGAGGACTTCGAGCATTTCTACATCGAGGTCATTGGTCGGTTCATCGAGTATCAGTAAATTACTGGGTTGAGAGAATAGTTTGGCTAGCAGTACTCGGTTGCGTTCTCCACCAGACAGTGCGCTCACCGGTGTCATGGCACGCTTGGGGGAGAATAAAAAGTTTCGAAGGTAGCCAATAATGTGGCGATCCTTGCCATTGATCTTAATATATTCTTTGCCGTTACCGACATTTTCGGCAATGGTTTTGTCTGTCTCTAGTTCTCGGTGAATTTGGTCGAAGTAACCAATTTCCAAGTTAGTGCCGAGCTTGACGGATCCTTGGTCGGGTTCAATTTGACCCAACAGGATTTTCAATAGGGTGGATTTCCCCACGCCGTTATTACCAATTAGGCCAATGCGATCACCGCGCCTGATTTTAACTTTAATGTTGTTGATGAGTTGCTCACCGCCATAACCGTGGCTGATACTGCGGGCTTCGACGACCTTGCGGCCTGACTTGTCCGACGTTTCCACACTGATCTTGGCTTTACCCTGGCGCTTTGCTCGTTGCTCGCGCTGTTCCCGCATGGCTTCCAGTGACCGCACTCGCCCTTCGTTGCGGGTGCGGCGGGCCTTGATACCCTGGCGAATCCATACTTCTTCTTCGGCCAGTCTTTTATCAAATAACGCATGGCGGGTTTCTTCTTCCTCAACGGCTTTTTCTTTGAGGACGAGGTAATTCTGGAAGCTGCCGGGCCAGCTAATCAGGTTGCCTAGGTCAATTTCGACAATACGGGTGGCCAGCTTTTGCAAGAAATTACGGTCGTGGGTAATAAAAATAACACTGCCCTGATAACCGCGAATTTTATGCTCCAGCCATTCGATGGTGCTGATATCCAGATGGTTGGTTGGCTCGTCCAACAGCAGTACGTCGGGGTTGGAGACCAGCGCTTTTCCTAGCGCTACCCGGCGACGCCAGCCGCCAGAGAGCTGTGCCAAGGTTTTGTCGGCGGGTAAGTTGAGTTGGCTGATGATGGTCTCGACTTGTTTGTCTACCTGCCAACCGCCACCGGCATCGATCCGAGCTTGCATGGTTTCCAGGTTTTTTAGCCCGTGCTTATCCATGGTTTGCTGAGACAGTTCATTATACTGGTCGATAAGCGATTGCTGATCGGCGAGTCCGTCCCTCACGACATCGGAGACTTTTCTGTCGATGGCCGTGGGCAGGGCTTGTTCCAGTTGGCTGATACGCAGGTGACTACGGTAGTGTACTTCGCCGCTATCCGGCTTGATTTGCTGGGTGATAATCTTCAGTAAGGTCGATTTCCCCGCCCCATTGCGCCCAATCAGACAAATTCTTTCACCCGGCTCCACGGAAAAGTTGGCGCGGGTTAGCAGTGGCACATCGCCAAATTCAATGGATATATCGTCGAGGCGGATTAGGCTCATTGGGTGTGTGCGCTCTTGAAGGCGGTGCGAATAATAAGGCCGCGAATTCTACCAGAGTTTCATCGGTCCGTATGAACAGGTTCAGTGACCGTTTGGAGTGAACTGACTTGACTATACTGTAGGTTGAAGGTTTATAGTGGCTACTGTGAAAAGAATCATTGCCAAAAATCGTTCCGTTGTAGCCTCTCTATTGGTGGGGTGGCTATTGCTCTGTGGAATGATGCCGTTGATGGCGGTAGATATGGACATGAATATGGGCATGAAAGACATGTCCGCAGCCCATAGCCACCACAGCCTCAATAACCATAGTGCCTCAGATGCCGTCGGATTGACTGAAGAGTCAAAGACCACGGGTGTAGATCAGCATTGTTGTGATGTTCTGGATGACAGTGTAATGGTCGTTCATCACCCATTCATTGATTTCTTGTTTGACCTATCGTTTATTGCGGCAGTTTGTAGTTTCTTTTTTCTGTGGGGAATGGCCACAGGAAGAATCAACACCTATTACTACTCCTTTATTCCCCCTCCCGGTCCCCCTATCCACCAACGGCTTTGTGTCTGGCTGGATTAAATAATCTGTAATTCCTCACGTTACTGATCTGCTAGCAGGTCATGTTTTTCAAATGATAGTTGTGAGCGAAATATGTACAGGTTAATTGCCGTATTCGGATTTTATTTATCCATCAATTGTATTCAGGTTTTCCTTCCTTCCTTGGCGGTCGCTGATGGGATGACCTTGGCGCAGGCAGAGAGCATTGTCCTTGCAGAAGATTTGTCTCTGGTGGCCAGGAAGGAGCAGTCACTCGCCCTGAAAGAGGATGCAACATTTGCTGCTCAGTTGCCGGATCCACAGTTGTTTCTTGCCGGAGCCAATCTTCCCGTCGATAGTTGGGATTTAGATCAGGAACCCATGACGCAGCTGAAATTTGGTGTTCGCCAGGCATTTCCGGCGGGCGATACACGGGCGCTACGTCAGCAGAAAATAACGGAGCAGTCCTGGCAGGTTGATGCAGAGCGTAAAGATGCTGCACTCAGACTGCGTCAGCAACTGCGTTCCCATTGGTTGATGCTTTCGGGTTGGTCTCATAGTCACCAGTTATTGAGTCACTATCGCCCTGTTTTTGAACAATTAGTGGATGTCACCCTTTCTTATTACAAAGTGGGTAAAAAGCATCAGCAGGATTATTTGCGGGCCAAGTTGTTGCTGGGGCAACTGGATAATCGGCTGCTCAATGTCGAAAGAAAAATGAGTGAAGGGAGGGCAAGGCTTTCCAGGTGGCTGGGTGAGGACGCTTACGGAGAGCTGGTGCTTTCGTGGCCAGAGTCCTGGACTGTTCCCAGTAGCAATCGTCTCGATCTCAATCACCCACGGGTGGTGTCCAGTGATCATCAGGTGAAACAGCAGTCAACAGCCGTAGATTTGGCGGTTGAGCGATATAAACCCAATTGGGGGCTGGAGATGAGCTACGGGCATCGCGAGGCCGATGATATGAGAGGGGATCGTCTGTCGGATTTCTTCTCTGCCATGGTCACCGTTGATTTACCCCTGTTTACAGCCAACCGGCAGGACCGACAGTTCAGCGCAGAAAAGCATCGTCTGGAGGCAACTCGGATTAGTCGCGCTGATTTATTGCTAGAAATGAACGCCATGCTGGCCACTAATATGGCTGACATTGAGCAATTGAACCGGAGCGTACAGCTTTACCAAGAGCAGTTGTTGCTGTTGGGTGAACAGCAGGCGGAGGCAGCTCTTCAGGCATATCAGTCAGATGCCGCCGATTTCGCCGATGTCATGCAGTCCACTAGCCTCAGGCTGGAGTTGGAGCTGGAGTATCAGAAAACATTGCAGGGGTATTACCAGTCGCTGGCAGATGTTTATTACCTGCTGCCAGGAGAGGGGCGCGGCTATGAATAAGTTATTTGTGACTACACTGGTGAGTGCTTTAGTCGTTACGGCCAGCGTGATGGGCTATTGGTTTGGTGGCGGTTTTGAAAAAGTTTTCATGCCTAAAAACCGCCAAATGGATAAAAAACCCAGTTATTGGGTTGCACCTATGGACCCAACCTATCGTCGTGATCAGCCAGGCAAGTCACCTATGGGGATGGATTTGCTGCCTGTTTATGGCGCCGTTGCGGGGGAGGTCAGAATCTCCCCTATTGTTGAGCACAACTTAGGTGTTCGGACTCAGCAGGCAGTCCTTGGCCCTATGGCTCAGCACATTGATACCGTGGGATACATTCGTCTGGATGAAGAGCGATTGAGCCATATTCACACCCGGGTGGAAGGCTGGATTGAGTCCCTTGCGGTATCCAGTGTGGGCGATGCGGTTGCCCAAGGTGATGTCCTTTTTGAACTCTATTCACCTGCTCTGGTGAATGCCCAAGAAGAGTATCTTCTGGCACTGCGTAGTAAAAATACAGTGTTGGTTGGTGCGTCTCAGCAGCGGTTGGTGTCATTGGGTTTGACCAAGTCACTCATTGCTTCATTAAGATCAACGCGCAAGGTATCTCAGCGTGTGGCATTTTTAGCGCCTAGTGATGGCATTCTCACCAGTTTGAATGTTCGTGAGGGTATGTTTGTGAACCCGTCCCTTGAGGTGATGGCCATTGGGCAGTTGGATAGTGTTTGGGTGATTGCTGAGGTTTTCGAACGACAGGCAGGGTGGTTGGCTACGGGTCAAAAAGCAACCATGTCTGTGGAGAGTTATCCTGGTGACGTGTGGTCTGGGGAGGTGGAATACATTTACCCCGAGCTCAATGAAATGACCCGTACCTCCCAATTGCGTATTCGTGTTGATAATTCAAATAGGCGATTAAAGCCCAATATGTATGCGCAACTTAGAATCGAAGCTGGTAATGATCAGCCACGAGTGTCGGTGCCGATGTCAGCCGTTATCAGAGGGGCGGAACTTGAGGGCACATTCAAGGATCGTGTCGTCATGCGTATTGCTGAGGGTGCCTACCGGACCGTCCCGGTGAAAACGGGCATTGAAAGCGCGGGTCGAATTGAAATTCTAGGGGGTCTGAAAGATAGCGATACGGTGGTGGTTTCTGGACAATTCCTGATTGATTCTGAATCGAATATTGATGCAGAGATACAACGTATGAGTGGCAGTGCTAATGATTAATCGAGTCATAATTTGGTCAATACAAAATCCGGTGACGGTGTTGTTGTTGGCGCTGATGCTGACAGTGGTAGGGGTTTACTCTCTGCGGCAGACCTCTGTGGATGCTATTCCCGATTTGTCCGATGTTCAGGTCATTATCAAGACTCATTTTCCCGGGCAGGCGCCTCAGGTGGTACAGGATCAGGTGACCTACCCCCTGACCACTGCCATGTTGTCTGTGCCCAAGGCCGTGACCGTGAGGGGGTATTCATTCTTTGGGGACTCCTATGTCTATGTGATTTTTGAGGATGGCACGGACCTTTATTGGGCCAGATCGAGGGTGTTGGAGTATTTGAGCCAAGTTGCTGGGGATATGCCCGCTGGCGCCAAGCCTCAGCTGGGGCCAGATGCCACGGGAGTCGGTTGGATATACACCTATGCGTTAGTGGACCGGACAGGAAAGCATGACTTGGCTCAGTTGCGCAGTTTGCAGGACTGGTTTCTCAAGTACGAGTTGCAAACGGTACCGGGTGTTTCGGAGATCGCCACTGTGGGCGGAATGGTCAAGCAGTATCAAGTGGTGGTCGATCCCAATAAGTTGCAGGCCTACGGTATACCCTTGGAGCATATTCAAAATGCCATCCGCCGTGCAAACCAAGAGGTTGGAGCCTCTGTGATTGAATTGGCCGAAGCGGAATATATGGTTCGGGCCAGTGGATATTTGCAGGGTATTGATGATATTTCAAATATTCCCCTAGGGCTCAATGATATTGGAACGCCCTTAATGTTGGCCGATGTGGCTGATATTACCGTTGGTCCTCAGTTGCGACGAGGTATTGCGGAGCTTAATGGTGAAGGAGAAGTTGTTGGGGGTATTGTGGTCATGCGCTACGGTGAGAGCGCACAGAAAACCATTGAGGGCATTAAGCAAAAACTTGAGATATTGAAGTCGAGCTTGCCCGCTGGGGTTGAGGTTGTCACCACCTATGACCGGTCATCTTTAATAGAAAGTGCAACGAACAATTTGTATGAAAAACTCTTTGAGGAGTTTTTGGCCGTTACTCTGATTTGCGCTTTATTTTTGTTCCATTTTCGTTCGGCATTAGTGGTTATTGTCAGTTTGCCTGTGGGAATACTGGCTGCATTTGTGGTCATGTATCAGCAAGGGCTTGACGCAAACATCATGTCCCTTGGGGGCATCGCTATTGCTATTGGTGCCATGGTGGATGGTGCCATTGTGATGATTGAAAACGTGCACAAGCATATGGAAGCGGATGCCGATAAGGACACGGATCAATGGACGCTAGTTAGGAATGCGACGATAGAAGTCGGTAAACCGCTATTTTTCTCGCTCCTGATTATCACTATGAGCTTCTTGCCAGTGTTTGCCCTGGAGGCTCAGGAAGGCAAGTTATTTGCACCCCTAGCGTTTACCAAGACCTATGCGATGGCAGCTGCAGCAGGGATATCAGTGTCCCTAGTGCCTGTTCTGATGGGTTATTTTATTCGTGGTCGCGTGTTGCCAGAGCATCGCAATCCGGTAAATCGGGTGTTGGCTAATGCCTATCGGCCAGTGATAGAGCTTGTGTTGAGTTATCCAAAGCCAGTGCTGTTAGGTGCGTTTGTTTTATTGATGCTTGGGCTTTGGCCCGCCTCCCGATTAGGCAGTGAATTTATGCCCCCTCTGGATGAAGGCGACATCATGTACATGCCGACCACTTACGCGGGTATCTCTATCGGTAAGGCTCGGCAGATTCTGCAACAAACAGATAAGTTGATTCGCACAGTGCCCGAGGTTGAGACGGTCTTTGGCAAGGTGGGTCGAGCAGAGACGGCTACGGATCCGGCGCCGTTGACCATGATAGAAACATTTGTTCAGTTAAAACCTCGGGAGCAATGGCGTTCAGGTCTGACCAGTGAAAGTTTGCGTCAGGAGTTAGATGCTCTGATTCAGTTTCCTGGGCTGACAAATGCGTGGGTTATGCCCATCAAGACTCGTATCGATATGTTGGCCACGGGTATTAAAACTCCGGTGGGTATTAAGATATCCGGGCCTGAGTTGTCAGTGATTGAAGCCATTGGTAAACAACTTGAGGCGGTTTTACCTGCTGTTGAGGGAACGGCATCGGTCTATTCCGAGCGTGTGGCGGGTGGGCGTTATATCAAAATAGATATCGACCGCAAGTTGGCGGCGCGATACGGGTTGAATATCGATGATGTGCAGTCTGTGGTGCGTACGGCAATTGGTGGTATGAATGTGACGGAGACTGTTGAGGGGCTGGAGCGTTATCCTGTCAATTTGCGCTATCCTCAGAGTTATCGTAATTCAGTGGGTCAGCTTCAGATGTTACCGTTGGTCACTAAGACAAACCAGCGTATTGCATTGGCTGATGTGGCGACGGTTTATATCGCCGATGGCCCCCCCGCGATTAAGAGTGAGAATGCTCGCCTGAATGGCTGGACTTTTGTGGACATCAGTGGCCGAGACTTGGGTGCTTATGTGGAAGAAGGTCGGCGGATTGTGAACGAGAAAATTTCTTTGCCAGCGGGTTACTCGATTAATTGGTCGGGGCAATATGAATACTTACAGCGAGCCAAGGAGCGAATGAACACCATCGTTCCACTGACGTTGATGGTGATTATGGTGCTTCTCTATCTCAATTTTAGAAGTGTCTTTGAGGTGGTCGTCATTATGGGCACGGTACCTTTTGCACTTCTGGGAGGATTCTGGCTGATGTTTTGGCTTGATTATGACCTGTCTGTTGCGTCAGTCGTTGGCTTTATTGCACTGGCTGGGGTGGCCGTTGAGATTGCTGTATTAATGCTGGTCTACCTCAATCAATCTTATCAGGTCATGAGTCGTCGATTAGCGTCAGAGGGTCGTGTGATCAGTTTCAATGATGTGAAACAGGCTGTATTCGATGGTGCCAGACGGCGCGTGAGACCAATTATGATGACCTTTTCTGCCATTGTTGCCGGTTTGGTACCTATTATGTTGGGGAGTGGGTCTGGATCTGAAGTGATGCAGCGTATCGCCGGGCCAATGATTGGAGGAATGTTCTCAATGTTGGTATTAACCCTGTTTGTGATTCCTGCCATTTACCTTGTTTGGAAGGCTCGAGGAGTTACGGATATTAGCGAGAATTAAATGCGGTCTTGACCTTATAGTTAGTAAAAGGTTTAGAGTGTTAGTGTCAGTCAACTTTGTAGTCAGATCCTTTGTTGGCTTCCTAGGTGTGAGATGGGCTACGTGTAATTGAGACAGGGGTGATATGAATATAGGTGCTGTTGCCAAACAAACTGGGCTAAATGCCAAGACGATACGTTATTACGAAAGTATTGAACTGGTGGATTCACCGCCACGGCGTGAGAACGGTTATCGTGAGTACAGCGAACAGAATATTCAGCAGCTGTGGTTTTTGCGCCATGCTCGCCAGTTTGGTTTTTCCATTGATGAATGCCGAGAATTGTTGTCTCTGTGGGCTAACCCCAACCGGAGAAGTGCAGAGGTGCATAGCCTAGTGACAGAAAAGGTGAAGCATATTGAGCAACATATTCGAGAGCTACGCCAGATGAAAAAAGTTTTAACAGGTTTGCTGGATGAGTGCCCGGGTGATGAGAGTCCCAACTGTTCCATCATCGCTAAGTTAGCCTCAGAACTGGAGTAGCCGAATGAGTGATTGTTGTAACCAAAAGCCTGAAGCCAAGCCAGAATCAACATCGGACGAGAAACTAGAGTCCAAGCAGGTAACCGGTTGCTGTGGACCTAAAATGGATGACCCGTCTTGTCATTCAAAAAAACAACGACCCGATTATTTGTTGTGGATTTCCGCAACAATTGTGCTGGTTTGTTATGTGCTCTACTGGCTGGTAGATGGCCACCCTGATTTACCCCAGTGGTTGGTGGTAATGACTTCTGGTGTGTTCGAGTTGATTAACCGTATGTGGTGGGGGCTGTTAGCGGCGGTTATTTTTGTGGGGTTACTTGAGCGAATTCCCCGTGATTTGGTCATGTCGGCCTTGGGGCAGGGCGGAACCTTTAAGGGGATTGTCCGTGCTACCTTTGCCGGTGTGCTTCTGGACTTGTGTAGCCACGGAATTTTGATGGTAGGCACCAAATTGTATGAACGCGGCGCCAGTTTGGGCCAGCTAATGGCATTCCTGATTGCTAGTCCGTGGAACTCCCTTTCACTGACAATTATTCTGGTGGCGTTAATTGGTTTTGGTTGGACCTTAGCCTTTGTGCTGCTATCCATGATAGTGGGTGTGATTACAGGATTGATTTTTGATCGATTGGTATCAAAAGGTACGTTGCCGGCTAATCCTAACAATGGCGAAATAACCAATGGTGATAGTCTGGGGCGGCAGCTGGGTCAGTTAATAAAAACTATGCGTATTACACCTACGGGTATTTTGGCAGTGCTGAAGGATGGGTTAAAAGATTCCAAAATGGTATTCCGTTGGTTGTTCTTTGGTATTGTCCTGGCCACGGCTATTCGTGCGTTTGTACCTTTAGAGACCTACCAAACCCTATTTGGCCCGACGGTTGCTGGTTTGTTGCTGACACTGTTAGCGGCGACAGTGATTGAGGTCTGTTCTGAGGGGTCAACACCGATTGCTGCGGATATCGTTACCCGTGCTGCGGCACCAGGCAATGGCTTTACTTTTCTGATGGCGGGTGTCGCCACGGACTATACCGAAGTGATGGTCATACGGGATATGACAAAGTCTTGGAAAATTGCCTTGTTTTTACCGTTGGTCAGCGTGCCGCAAATCCTTGTTATTGGGTGGGTTTTGAACCAGCTTGGGTAGGCTTAAGATCGCTAAGTAAGTGGCTAAGTAGGTAGAGAAGAACGGTGGTTTCCGCTAGAATTCCGCTCTTGTTCTAGCCCTCCGGTATTAACAGTAAATGGAAATTAATCCGATCAGGAATTCCCTTGATGACCTTCAGGTGCGCACCGACGTACTTAGGGGGTATCTTTGACTACCTTAATAAGAAAGACCGACTAGCTGAGGTTGAGCTAGAGCTAGCTGACCCCGATGTTTGGAATGAACCAGATAGGGCTCAGGAACTGGGTCGTGAGCGTTCGTCTTTGGAGATGGTGGTAGAAACCATTGAAACGCTTGATTCTGGTATTTCGGATACCCGCGAATTGTTGGAAATGGCGGCAGAGGAAGATGACGCTGATACCGTAGCTGATATTGAGGCAGAAATCGCTCAGTTAGGGGCTCATCTGGAAAAGCTTGAGTTTCGCCGTATGTTTTCCGGTGAGATGGATGTTAGTAATGCCTACTTGGATATCCAGGCAGGCTCTGGTGGTACCGAAGCCCAGGATTGGGCTGAGATGATCTTACGCATGTATTTGCGATGGGGTGAGGCCAGGGGTTTTAAAACCACCTTGGAGGAAGCCTCTGCCGGTGATGTGGCAGGTATCAAGAGTGCCACCATACGCTTTGAGGGTGAATACGCCTTTGGTTGGTTGAGAACGGAAACAGGCGTACACCGTTTGGTTCGAAAATCACCCTTTGACTCCGGTAGCCGCCGGCATACGTCTTTTAGTTCTGTATTTGTCTCACCGGAGATTGATGACAATATCGTTATTGATATTAATCCGTCCGATGTGCGAACAGATACCTACCGTGCCAGTGGTGCCGGTGGTCAGCACGTGAACAAAACAGATTCGGCGGTGCGATTGACCCACGAGCCTACGGGTATTGTTGCCGAGTGCCAAAGTCAGCGTTCGCAACATAAAAACCGAGATCAGGCCTGGAAGATGTTGCGGGCCAAGTTATATGAGC
>JBALVP010000002.1:0-63713 GCA_036961395.1 Porticoccus sp. | reverse complement strand
CGGGGCCTTAGCTCAGCTGGGAGAGCGCAACACTGGCAGTGTTGAGGTCAGCGGTTCGATCCCGCTAGGCTCCACCAAACAATAATCCCTCACACGCAAGTGTGGGGGATTTTTGTTTGTAGGTAGGGTCGAAAATTGAGCCGGTGAGTGCTATTACAGGATGACCCAAAGGAGCGGCACTTAACAACAACCATTCACTCCGTTGCTTCTACAGCTTTCCATGCGTCCAACAGTTCATGAATCACAATAGGTTCTTCAAGAGATCTACTTTTGATTTCTTTGTACAGACGGCCAGCTACTACTGGATCAAGTTTGCACCATTGCAGTTTATATTTGGTGGCTATACTGGTTTCCAGTGCTTGAATAAAGTCCACTATAGTGGCGTTTGTTGCGCCATTCAGGTAGTCCGTTGATAATTCACTGGCTTCTTTTTTCAGCCGGTGAAGTTCTGTTCGTTCCGCACCTGTTTGTGCCATTTACGCTCTCCATCAATTTAGGTTTAAATCGTTACAGTTGCTTGTAACGTGAGAGAATCATACAGAAGGTGATGGAGCGTTACAAACACTCGTAACGATTTGTTTTGGGAGTGCTGATACGTTGAAAGAAGAGACTAATCGCGGTGAAGAAATTTATTACCGTGTGCATGTTTCAACAATAACCAATCCTGTAACAACAACATCGGGGCGTAAGTTTCAAATATTGCCGGGCTTGACTGCTCAAGTAGACATTAAAGCCAGTGACAGAACAGTAATGAATTATCTTTACGTAAGACCCTCGCTGAGTCGTTTGGTGAGCATTAAACTAATCTGTGATCTAGTATTCAAGCGGTGCAGTCGATGTTAAGTTTACCTTAAGGATATCTGCCTATGATGGCTCTTGTGTTTCAAAACTCAACACATTAAATTTTGTTTCAAAGCCCAACATATTATATTCCGTTTATGGAATCCGCATAATGCAGACATCAAAGCCCATCAACTTAGAGTTTTCTCGTAAATATAATCGTGAGCATGCGCAGCAATATTTGAGAAAGCACCAAGATGGTATGGCGCGACGTTTATCCCATTGGCGAGATAACCAGTTAGCGAGGCGTGCTCTCAAACAGGCTGGTGACCCTAAGGTGGTACTTGATCTTCCCTGTGGTGCAGGTAGATTTTGGCCATTACTTGCGGAGAGAAGTGATCGAGTTATTATGGCTGCAGATAACTCTAGTGACATGATATCTATAGCTCTGGCTGGGCAGTCGGCAGATGTTGTAGCGTGCGTAGAGGCCTTTCAAACATCAGCCTTTTCAATTGATCTTGAAGATAGTGCAGTTGACAGTATCTTCTGTATGCGTCTTTTACATCACATAGAGGATAGTAATCACCGTGTCGCTATGTTGCGCGATTTTTCTTTAGCCACAGCTCCGCATTTTCTTGATTTTAAGCCCCATCATTAGTTTGTAATACGTAGTTACCGGATGATCTGGCATAAAAAAGCCGCCTCTGTCACTAGGGCGGCTTTTTAATCTTTTGGCGGTTTAACCAGGATAATCCCGCTGGGTGTATCCAGTATAACGTTGGCGTGGGCGGTAACCTATATGAATACACCGGCCTCAGTGCTGATCCCCACTGAAACCCCTTACTTTGACAGTCAAAAGCATGTGATCTGGATCAGTTTTCTATATCTACAAAAGGTTAGACTACCACCTAATCGCCAACTTAGTGGTAGTTCTGTGAGTAGTTTAAGTAATACCACTCTATTTGGCAGTGTACGGTAAGCGATCTAGACATCTGGTGGTGGGCCGTTAAAAGCTGTTATGAAGAATTTTTTGCTATCCCGTACCCTCATTTATTCAGCAGGTGTGGCTGTTATATTTATGGCTATGCTTGCTGTGGTGGGTATGGCACTTGTGACCGATCGAGTGGAAGAGAATGTAGAGTCTATTAATATCTCTACCTCAATGCGCATCCACTTGAATCGTATTGCCACGTTGTTGGTTAATGTGCCAGAGGGATCCTTGCAATGGTCTACCAGTGCAGGGGGCAAGGCGCAGTTACGGCGCGAGATCGATGATTTTTCTGAAAAATTACAGGAATTCGGTATTCTTACTGCCATGGAGATAGCTCGAAGTGCTGAGTTGAACAGTGCCTACCAGCGCATACGGACTTCTTGGCAGGTCACCCATCTTCCTTTGCTCCACCAGCTTTTGGAGTCCAGCCCTACCTCAGCAGTGCGTCAGCCGATTGTCTGGGTACACATGTCGAATGTATGGGCTCTTGTGACTGATATCGACAACATGGCTCTGTTGGTTCGTAAAAATTCAAAGCATAGGGTCTACTGGATTGGCGTGGGTGTGCCCAAAGGTGTCATTATCCTGTTGTCCATCGGTGCCATCCTTCTAGCCATATTCTTAATTTATGCCCATTTTGCATTGCCTGTGAGGGATCTAGTGCAAGGGATTGATCGTGTGGATAGCGGCGATTATAGCTATCGTATTCGTGACCATGGCAACAGTGACCTGGGGGAACTGTGTAAAGCCTACAATTTCATGGCAGAAAATCTTGCTGAACAACACCACAAAATGGTGGCGTTGATGACAAAGAAGACTCAGAAATTGCAAACAAGTAATGAGTTGCTGGAATGGCTTTATTGCACCTCCAGACGCCTGCTAGACAATCCTCATAGTCCCCAGTTAATTGTTGATGTCACTGACGAATTGGTGAAATTTGCGGAGTTGGAGCACCTAAGCCTCTGTATCTACCCAACACCAGAGGAGGGTAAGTACGAACTGATTGAGCCCTCTTCGAGCAAGGCTGATATTAACTGTAACCCTAGTAAGTGTCCAAATTGCTGGAAGATGCCAGAGAACCTAGAAGGGAGCGGCCGACTTCACGAAATGTCCGTACCAATACGGGATAAGGGAGAAGAACTTGGTTTTATGTATGTGGTCAGACCCCCTGACAGGCCCATCGATAAATACAGTAGCATGTTGGTTAAGGCTACAGCAGACATGCTTTCGGTGACGCTGTTGCTGAGGAAAAAGGAGGCACAGGATAAACGTCTGATGTTGATGGAAGAGCGTTCTGTGATAGCACGAGAGTTGCATGACTCTTTGGTTCAATCGCTCTCCTATATGAAAACACAGGTAACCTGGCTGAATTCCCAAATGAAGCGTGGCAGCTCCGTAGAGGAACTGTCGAGCGGGGTGAATAAATTGCAGGATGCCCTGAGTAGTGCTTACGGTGAGTTGAGGGCACTATTGACAACTTTTCGCCTGAAAATCGACAAACCTACACTGCATGCAGCACTTGTGGATACTGTCACTGAATTCGAGGCACGTAGTGCTTTAGCTATAACATTAAGCTTTGGCCTTCATCATCACTTGCTTACATCTAACGAAGATATTCATATATTGCAGATTGTACGAGAGGCCCTCTCCAATACCGTAAAACATGCCGAGGCCTCCATGGTGAACATCAACTGTCGGCCGACGGGCAAAAATAAGGTTACGGTTACCATTTCTGATGATGGTGTTGGTATTACAGACAACGCTGAGAACTACAATCACTATGGCATGGCTATTATGGATGAGCGTGCGCGTAGTTTGAATGGTCAGATTCATATCCGTTGCTCCGAGAAGGGCGGCACAGAAATTGAACTTTTATTCACCCCGCAGCAAATGGTAAACGCCGTCTCTGCGGTCTCTACTACAGGCTAAATTGAACCGTGAAAAACAATACTGTATTACTCGTAGACGACCACCCCATTTTACGCAAAGGTATAAAGGACCTTATTGAACTGGAGGATAATATTTCAGTTGTGGGTGAGGCCGCCAATGGTGATGATGCCGTTAAAGAGGCTGTACAAAAGTCCCCCAGTTTGATTCTGCTAGATTTGCGGTTGAAAGGGATGAGCGGTCTTGATGTCCTAAAAGCATTACGTAATTCTGGTGTTGATTCCAGGGTTGTTATTTTTAGTGGTTCTGACGATGAGGATGATGTGATCCAGGCGCTGCGAGCCGGTGCAGATGGTTTCCTATCAAAAGATCTGGGGTTTGATGATTTGATTGTAAATATTCGTCGTGCTTGCGAGGGCAAGATGGTATTTTCAGATGATTTGTTGCACATCATAGCTACAGCTTTTCGCAAAGAAAAGCTCAATAAGAAATCAGATGTTAGTCACCTTACCTCCCGTGAGAAACAGACTCTGAAATGCATTGCCAATGGGATGAGCAATAAAAAGATTGCACAGGAGTTGGATATTGCTCTGCCCACCGTAAAAGTCCACGTCAAGCATGTATACAAAAAGTTGGGACTAACCTCACGGGTTGAGGCTGCGGTCTGGGTGCTGGATAAGCAAATTAGCTAGATAATGTATAAACACCTTTTAAGCCTGTGTGGGCAATCTGTACCAAGGTGTCGTTGATAATGAGTTGAAATATCCTGAAGTGTTCTGAAAGCTATGTATAAGCCTGTTGGGTGTAGATGCTTCTCCTCTTAAAGTATTACAGCCTTTTTGGGCGATTGCAGACGCTGTTTTTCTGGTGGTATCCTCTACTAGTAGTGGCTGAGATCAATTATTGATTGTTCTTATTATAATATTCGTTCTCGCTAGCCGGATGACCTTCTCTGCAGCTAGGAATAGATAAAATGGTTGCCAAAAGTGTTGTATAAAGCATTATCAAAACCCATAAGAGAAGACTTGCTATTTATTGCTTGTGCTGCTCTGTCGTTGGTCATTCTCAGCGTTGATTTGGTGATTCCCCTTGGGGTTGCAGCTGGTGTGCCTTATGTGCTGGTTATTTTGGTTTCTTTTGGCTTCTCAAGAAGCTCTTCTGTTCTTTTGTTTGGGTTGATTTGCTCATTATTCACCGTCATCGGTTTTTTCTATTCTCCTACGGGAGGAATTCTATGGATGGTTCTGGGTAATCGTTTTTTAGCGCTCCTTGCTATTTGGGTAGTTGCTATTTTGGGGATTTTACATAAACGCAATTATCAACAACTGGTTGAAAGTGACGCGCGTTTTCAGCTCATGATTGATACTTCATCGTTGATGATTTTTCTCTTAAATAATAGCTTTCAGTTTTCGCTATTGAGCCGTTATCTAGAGACTTTCCTGGATGGGGATATGGTGGGTGAGGAGCTTCTGGGGTTGCAGGGCAGGATTCATCCAGATGATCAACCGGAGTTTATGTCGAGGTTGGAATTATCGTTCGAGCAGCGGCTAGATGTGCAGTTAGAGTGCCGAATGTTAAATGAGGAAGGTACTTACCGCCATGTACTGATTAATGCGGCACCCCGATACACAGACGCCAATGGATTTATCGGTTACATAGGCACATTTTCTGATATTTCTGATAAAAGAGTCGCTGAGCGTGAGTTGGCAGAGATGTGCAGAATTAGTTACCACAATGAAAAAATGGCAGCTATAGGTACGATGTCAGCAGGTATTATTCATGAAGTTGGCAATCCAGTATCTGCGATATACGGTATGGCTCAAGCGATACTTGATGCCGATATGGAGGAGGGTAATGAGTCTCAGCTTGATTTGCGGACTAAAGAAGATGTTGTTGCTATTTTGGAACAGATCGAGCGCCTAATCGGGATCACCTCTGATGTGGCAAGTTTTGTGATAATGTCTGACGACGATGTTGAAGTTTTTGATGTCAATGATGTGGTTAAGGGCTGCTGTCGTCTGATGTCCTACGATGCGAAGATGAATGGCATTGATGTGAGCTGTGAGAAGCTGGAAAACTCTCCGCTCGTAGAAGCTGAGAAGGACCACATTATGCAGGTTCTTATCAATGTGCTTAGCAATGCGGCATATTCCTGTATAAGCAGGGTAGAGCCAAAAATCACAGTTGAAACTGTTGTCGATGGTAATGAGATTGTGATCAATGTGAACGACAATGGCTGTGGTATGACGCAGGAAGTGGCCTCTAGGGCGATAGAGTCATTCTTCTCAACCAAACCAGTTGGCCATGGAACGGGGTTGGGGCTTCCTCTGTGTAAAAAGCTGCTTGATCAGTACGGCGGGCAGCTACAGATTGAATCTGAGCCTGACAAGGGAACACAGATTAGGATTTTACTGCCATTATGGCAGTCGGATTCACTTTAATCTGAACGGTTGTATACAGAGCCTGTAGTCAGTTCAAAGTGGTCAGCGTGGGTGCTTATAGGGATGTTGTTGGCAAAATGTATTGAATGGTCATTAATGAAGCAATTCTTTGTGGTGCTCGTTGTGATAACTCTTGATTTTACTCAAGCGGTTGTATTAAGAATGATGAGTAAACTTCTTGGCCGATGCACATATTTAGCCTCAGCATATGTCTGAAGTGTAAATTTCTATTGCTTACCCAGATCATGAACGCAGTCAAAGGAGGGACTGAGATGTAATATAAATTGGAAAGTGGACATTAAAGATGGATAGGTTTTGGGCTAAATACTTGCTGTCATGGCTTATCGTCGGCTTGTCAAACAGTGCTGTAGCCCTCGATTTCTGGAGCATTACTGAGTCTGGCCGTGCTAAGACGACGTACGAAAAATTTCTGCCTATTGCGGAGGCAGGAGACCCTGACGTTCAAAACTTTTTGGGTTATATGTTTTTCTACGGTGAGGGAGTCCCAAGGGACTACCAGAGGGCACACGAATGGTTCCACCTTGCCGCAGAGCAGGGCGACCTCAAGGCGCAACGTAACCTAGGTGTTTTTCACGCCCGAGCGGTGTCGAGAATCCCGGAAAGATTTTACGATGCCGAGGAAGCGAATATATGGTTCAGCCTGAGCGCTGCAAACTCTGCAGGTAGGGATGTGTCCTCCCTAGCGTCAGAGTTCTATGCAGATTTCCTCGACCCAGATACAGGTGGATTTCTGATGCTGAAAGGGGAGCAGAAAATTGGTGAGAAGCTCTTCTCAACCTTTTGCGCCGGTTGTCATGGATTTGATGGTGTTGCCGCCATCCCTATGGCCCCTTCTTTTGCATATGGTGATAGCTTGGAAAAAAGTGATGCCACCCTGTTACATAGCATTATGTATGGGAAAAATATCATGCCAAGCTGGACTAAAACCGCCACAGTCGAGTTATCGCGATATATCCTGCTTTTTATTCGTCAGCGCTTTGACCCGGTTGGTGCCTTACCCCCTCAGGTAGCTGCGTTGTCAGCTGATCACTTTGTAGGCTCTGATTATGAGCTGGGTGAAGAGACATATGCACGATACTGCGCTGGATGCCATGGATTTAACGGGATCGCCTATTATGTTAATTCACCGTCATTTGCTCTGGGTGAGCGAATGGATAAGAGTGATTCAGAGTTGATGGGCAGCATTCGTAACGGTCTAGGTATTATGCCAAGTTGGGAGGATATGATTGACCCCAGGCAGGTTAGGGCTTTGGTGACATTTATCCGAACACTTGCCCCCACTTATGAGCGTGGAATAACAGGTGATATCAAAAGTGCCCCACGTCTGCATTTAAGGTTTAAGCCAAGAGGTGAACGTGATGACCAGTGGTCTCACCCTGGCTCAAAAAATTCTGAGTGATGATTGCTACACTGGATAGAAACAGTGCTCTGGTGCTGGGTAAAGTCTCTCGTTCTGGGCTTAAGCTGGAGTGGCAGGGGCAGTCTATCCGGTTAGATCAGGATGGGCGCTGGTGTAGCTATCGAAACGGTCGGCATTTTTATCGGCGTTGTGTTGATGGTGAGGTGGTCTTGCATCAGGGGGATGAGGGACTGATTGTCTGTGATGCAATAGCCGCCAGTCAGGTCTTAGATGAGGTACACCATCTGATCAGGCAATTGCTGAACCAGCTGGATAATCCGGAAAACTTCCACTTGGGGGCAGGTGTGCTATCCGATGTAAAAAAGATTCTGGCTCTCGGCCTTCACTGCGATGGGGCTTATTATCAGGACCAAAAACTGCTGTTTGATCAGGTTTATCCTGAACCCGTATCTATATTGCCTCCAGATAGGTATCGGGATCTTGTGGTTCAGCCGGCCATAGGATGTCCAAGTCGAGAGTGTACGTTTTGCGCATTTTACCGGGATCGCCCTTTCCGGATTTTGTCGGCAGATGAGTTTGATCGACAGATAGATGGGCTTAGACAGTTGCTTGGCAAATCCATATCTGGCAGGGATGGAATATTTCTTGGCTCCGCTAATGGAATGGTACTGTCTCAGCGTCGGATGATGCAATTTCTGGCCCGTATTCAGCGGGTATTTGGTGTCCCCAGGCGTGGGATTGCCAGTTTTTATGATCCTTACCATTCGCCTGTTCGCTCTCTCGGGCAGTGGCAGAGCTTGCGTGGCGAAGGTTTGAGACGGGTTGTCATTGGCTTGGAAACTGGTTTTCCCTCATTGAGAGAGCAGCTCGGGAAAAGCCCCAGTCTCAATCTTCTGTATCAGTCGGTAGCGTTGCTAAAGCAGGCCGGTATCAATATTGGCGTTACCGTGCTTGTCGGGGCGGGCGGGAAGGCTCTTGGGCAGCACCATGTTCAGCAGACCGTGGAGGTGCTAAAGGCATTGCCTCTATCCCCTGATGATTTAGTGTATTTGTCGCCTCTCAAAACAGAGGGGCTCAATATAGAACCTCAGTGGGTCGATGGGCAGATGGCAAGCTTTAGATCCCAGTTGGGGGCGATTGGTCGGGCTAAGGCGCTGGATTACCAGATGAATCGGTTTCGCTATTACAGCTAATCTCTGTAGCTTTGGTGACAGCAGACACCTAATATCTATGCCTCACTTGCGGGGCTTCCTTTTACCAATTTGGTGGAGTTATAAAGGAGCGACTCATCCTGTGTTGGGTGCCTCTGACCTTAAGCCGTTTAATGGTTCAGTCAATGCGCATTCACCAAAGACCTTTATAGCGCCATACTGATTGGAGGGCAGTAAACCCTGATTCGTAATTGAGGCAACGGAGGGTATGTGAATTGGTTATGGCATACTGGTAGTTCTATACATAGGCTATTGTAATGCGCTCTATCATTGTCGGGGTCACCCTAGTTTTTCTATTGATCGGTTGTACCGCCGTGAATTCGCCCGTTATTTCTCTCGAACCTGCGCACCCCTTGGTGGGGCGTATTTTCAGAGCTGATGCGTATCAGGAAATAACATCACCAGAGCTTATAGAGGCGCTAGCCTCGGCTGATGTTATTTATCTCGGAGAGCGTCATGATAATCAGCAGCATCGTCATGAGCAGCTTCGTTTGGTGATGGCATTACTGGAAAGAGGCTTGCGTCCACAGCTGGGAATGGAAGTCTTTTCCGTGGAGACCACGCCATTGCTGATGCGTTACAGTCAAGGGGCGGGTACCAACTATGCAGTCAAGGGTTCGCCAGATGACATTCTCCGACAACAATTAGGTTGGGGGGCGGATTATGATGGTCCTTGGCAGCGTTACGGCTCATTGATTCAACTTGCTCGCAAGGAACAACTTCCCTTGTTTGGTATCGACCTTTCAAAGCCTCTACGTCGTCGAATCACCCAGTTGGGTGTCAATGAATTAACGCCCTTGGAGAAAAACTTACTGTATCCCTCTGTATCGCCTGATGAAAACTATCGGGTTTATATGTATCGAGTCCTAAAGCGTGCTCATTGTGGCTGGGGTAGCCCTGAGTATCTTGGGCGTTTATACGATAACTGGTTGGCACGCAATGATGCTATGGCCACGAGTATCACCACGATGGCTGAGCGGCCTAGTGAAGGTCCAGTGGTGGTGATTGTCGGAGCGGGGCACACGGAGTTTAATCGTGGGGTTTATGAGCGAGTTAAAATACGTTCACCTCATTTGAATCAGGTCAACTTGATTCTGCAAGGTGTTCAGCAGGGGAAGTCTGAGCCACCCTACTACTTCCAAGCGGAGGATGTTTTTGAGCAAGAGAGTGACCGTGAACACGAAATTATGCTGTTCACTGATGGACCCCAGGGAAAAAGCGATGAAGACCTATGTAAAGAATTCCTTCGTAAAAACCATGCACCTAAAAAAAATAGTAAACTAATACCTCTTTAAGAGTTGCACGTTGGGGGGCGATTAAACCACCATCTGGAACCCATAAAGCTTAGTGTTACTAATAATGATATGACAAAAGTGGACATTTTAATGAGTAAATACCCCTTCATTGTACTGTTGTTTCTTGCCTTAAATGCTGGAGTCAATGCGGAGAACTTAAGCACTAATCCCGAATTGACTAACACCTACTATCAATCACTGGCAGAGCAGGGTTCTCCCTATGCCCAGCTGGTGATGGGTGAAATTTATGTACTAGGTGATGGTGTGCCCAAGGACTATATTCAAGCCTATGCTTGGTTCCACGTGGCCTTGGCGCAGGGTGTTGAGGAGGCACAAGATCAGATGGACTCTATTCTTAACAAGCTAAAGCCTAACGAGCTGTTGCAGGCACGCGTTCTCGCCAAAGAGTTTGAGAAAGTTTATGTTAATAACCAATGACTGGGGTGACAGTTCACTGAATAGTTCTTAAAACCGGGAGCTAACCATACTTAATTCCCGTTTGTGGGAAATGTTGGCCGTACCCTACACCCGTCCCTAAAGAGTCGAGTCTCTACATCCATTACCAGGCAGACGAGCTCCATCAAAATTCCCATTCGAGACACAGAAATGCTAATTCAGGCCTTGAGATGGATATCACAGAGCTTGCAGTTCTAGGCTAAACTTGTTTTAGATCAATTAATGGTTAGGGTGTGGATGAGTTTTTTTATCGCAATTCATTTGTGGCCTGATTTGTGCTTCAAATCTGAGTTAAAGTACAAGTTATTAGCCAAGGAGGCCGCTTTTTACATCTACGTAAGATGTAATCCAATGTTTTATATGGAGTAAAATTTTGAGTAATGATAGCGCTCGGCCTCCACAGATAGAGCAACTTCTTGGCCATTTAACTAGGACTGTTTGTGGTGAAGTAGGTGACAAATTTTTATTCTCATTAGTTGAGTTTCTGGCTCAGTCCTTCGACGTGAAATATGCACTGATCGCAGAGGTGAGCTGCTGCAAGACTGATGAACAACCAACTTTCGTACAAACACTGGCAGTTTACGGTGACGGGACGTGTCAAGAAAACTTCGAATACCTTCTCGAGGGTACTCCATGTAAAGAAGTGACTCAAAAACGGGTGTTGTGTAGCCACGAGAAAGATGTTGCTCTGTTGTATCCAAAGGACAAATTTTTTGTCGACAATAGTATCGAAAGTTACTTTGGTGTCCCGCTAATTTGTTCAAAAGGTGGGGTGTGTGGGCTGTTGGTTCTATTGGATATCAAGCCGCTTAAAAACACGCCAGTTATAACTGACATTATGAGCATTGTATCGCACCGTGCAGCCGCTGAAATCGAGCGGTTGTCAAAAGAAAAGCAATTGCAGACACTCTCCAAAGTGGTGAAGAAATCTTATTCATCTGTCGTGATCACAGACCCTGAAGGTATAGTTGAGTACGTTAACAAGGCGTTTTTGGATTCTAGTGGCTACTCAGAAAATAATTTGTTGGGAAAAAACCTTCGAACCATTAAGTCTGGCGAGCACACAGATGATTTTTACAAGCGGATGTGGTTCGACGTCTTCACCAAAAAAACGTGGCATGGTGAAATTTGTAATCGGAAGAAAAGTGGAGAGCTCTACTGGGAAAAAGTTTCAATTTTCTCGATCGAAAATGCTGCCAATGAAATCACGAATTTTGTGGGCATAAAAGAAGATATTACAAAGCATCGAACAGAGCAGGCGAGGCTGCGCCTTGCGGCAACAATATATGATAACGCTTCGGAAGCAATTTATGTCACGGGTATCGATGGAAAAATTGAACTAATAAACCCAGCATTTACAGACATCACGGGTTACAACTCTGAAGATGTCACCGGTAGGAATCCTGAGTTTCTCTTTTCAAATGATCAGAGCGATGTGTTTTATGATGAGTTGATTAACTCTCTTAAGCGGACCAACCGTTGGGAAGGCGAAGTCAAGAGCCGGACGAAGAATGGTGACTCGTTTACGGAGTGGTTGACTGTAGTACAACTTAATGACTATGACGACAATGTAGCCCACACAGTCCATATGTTCAGTGATATCACTGAACATGTTAAAAATGAGGCACTTCTTTATCGTCAAGCCAATTATGACTCACTGACAGGATTGCCGAACAAGATCCTGTTCATGGAGCACTTGACGGATTCGATTAGACTGTCAAAACAAGATGGCACAAGTGTGGCGGTCATGTTCATTAATCTGGATGGGTTTAAATGGATAAATGACACCTTTGGACGTAGCGAAGGGGATGATTTACTTAGGCAGGTCGGTGGTTTAATTTCCAGCACATTACGCGAGCCCGACACCGTCTCCCGACTTATATCCGATGAGTTCACCGTTATTCTCAATGACGTTGTCTCTTCTCGCAGTGTCGAGCAGGCTGCTGAAAAAATTCTTCAGGTATTGTCATCGTCTTTGGTAAAAGAGGGTAAGCCGATTGCTGTGAGCGCTAGCATTGGCATTTCGATGTACCCAACTGATGCAGATAATGCTGAATCGATCCTCCATAACGCGGGCAGTGCCATGCACAAAGCCAAAATAAATGGTCGGAGTCATTATCAGTTTTTTACCCAAGAAATGAATAAAGACCTACAGAACCGGCTACGTTTGGAGCAGGATTTACGTCGAGCGATTAAAAATAATGAGTTTGAAGTTTACTATCAGCCCATTATTGACTCAGAGAGACAGGTCGTCATAGGTGCTGAGGCACTTATTCGCTGGAATCATCCGACAAAAGGGCTTCTGTTCCCCGACAGTTTTATTGCTTTTGCTGAAGAGACTAAGTTGATAGTTCCGATCGGTCGTTGGGTATTAGAAACGGTATGTCAGCATGTTAGCTATTGGGATTCAGTCGGGTTCAGCCCCTCACATGTCAGTGTTAACCTGTCCCCGTGTCAGTGTCTGGATATAGCCACTTTCCAGGAACTTATGGATGTTATTGTAGATTCTGGTGTGAATCCAGAGCAATTAGTGTTGGAGATAACTGAGTCACTGATGATAGATGATCGTGAAGATCTGATGGATATACTGAAAGACTTTAGAGCCAAAGGTGTAAGATTGTCTATCGATGATTTTGGTACGGGTTATTCTTCGCTCTCATATATAAAACGGTTTCCTGTCGACATCTTGAAGATTGATCGCTCTTTTGTCGAAAATCTTCCCGGAGATCTAGGTGATTTAGCACTGGTTAAAGCCATTGTGACGATGTCGAAAAGTCTCAATTTGGATGTGGTTGCCGAGGGTGTAGAGACTTATGAGCAAATGGACATGCTGAGGTCACTAGGTTGTGAATATGCACAGGGTTACTACTACAGTAAGCCTATACCGGCTTATGAGCTACTCGAGTTCATTTCCAATGGCATCTCAATAACAGAAGAAAACCACGCTTTAGCTTATGATTTGTAGAGAGTAATAAAGTTGGAGTTTAGATACTTATAATCGTCCCATACCTTATGGGGCAGTCATTTTGTTGTGTTAATAGGAAGGTAATATGAAAAAATCTCTTTTAGTAGCTGTACTTGTAATGGCCAGTTCAAGTGTGATGGCTGCTGATCCCAGTGCTGTGTATGAAAAGGCATGTAAGATGTGTCATGGTTCAGGTATGGCTGGGGCCCCTCAAATGGGTGACGCCGCAGCATGGGCTCCTCGTTTAGAAAAAGGAATGGATGCTTTGCTTGGTAGTGTGAAAAATGGTTTGAATACTATGCCTGCTGGTGGTATGTGTAGTGATTGTAGTGATGATGATTACAAGGGAGCCATTACCCATATGTCTAAGTAAGGCAGGCTGTTACTATGAAAAGGGATGACTGAAAACCTCATCCCTTTTTTGCTTGTTATTGGCAAGGTATTGGCGGTTATATTTTCTAAGGATCAGCAACTAGGCTGTAGAGGGCTTAGAATGAAGAATGGAAACTCTGGGCTTTTGCGTAGTCGAATACCTTATTCGATAGCAGTCATGGCCATGACCATAATTATCTGTACATCCTTTTTTGTCTATGGGAAAACCGTTGTCAATCATCTTCAGGCGACAAAGCTCCAGTGGACAGCTTATACAAATGAAGCTGCAGCACGTACGGAGGCTTTGAGTCGGCTTCATAAACACTTTGGTTATGGTGGTTTTATCCATAATTTCAAGAACTACATCATGCGAAAGGATGTTGCGCGTGTTGATCTTATCGATAAAAATATTGCCGAAGTCATCAATGTTATAAAAGATTACCGAAAACTGGATTTGTCGGACGAAGAGAAAAGGGCGCTTAATCTATTTGAGGGTACCGTGTTCATCTATATGGACCGCTTCGAGTTGGCAAAGCAGTTAATAGCAGATGGCATTGCTAGGGAGGTCGTTGATCAACTGGTTATGGCACCGGATACTGATGCACTTGTCGCCATTGATGCCTTGAATGTTCAGGTTGATCGTCTGGTTACCGAGAAAGAAAAAATAACCTCTGAAGCTTTCGCAGAAACGACTAAATTGATTAGTTACGGCGTACTGCTTATCCCCGTTATTCTCTGCGCCAGTGGCTTAATTTTACTATTGATCAATTATACGGCACGCATACGCAGGGATGACAGGGAAGCTCAGTTGATGAAGGCCCTGACAACCAACATGACCGAGGCCGTTATTGTCTCTGATGCGAACGGTAAAATTATCAATACAAATAATGCTGCGAGTCAGATGTTCGGTTACAGCCAAGAAGAATTTAAGATGCTTGATGTTGATATGCTTGTTTCAATAAAAAATAGAAGCCATCACAGATTACAACGGAAGTCGCATCTTCAGGAAATGAAACCTCGTAAAAAGGGTAAGGGGTTGGTGGCGGTAACGAAAGATGGCCGCGAAATTCATATATTGATCAGTCTTAGTTTTACCGAGCAGGGTGGTGACCGATACTCGGTGGCCATTATTCGTGATGTTTCTCAATGGAAGCACACGGAAGATACATTAAGAGATAAAAATAAAAAACTAGAAAAGCTGTCACTTCGTGATGGGTTGACCGAAATTCCTAATCGTCGTTTCTTCGATATCACGTATCAGCAGGAGTGGACTAGGGCGCAACGCAGCCGTCGCTGGTTGTCTATAATCATTCTAGATCTTGATTACTTCAAAAGCTATAACGATCATTACGGGCATATTAAGGGTGATGAGTGCTTGATCAGTGTTGCACAGATTCTCTCGAAAGGTGTGCAGCGATCCTCTGATTTTGTGGCGCGTTTTGGAGGTGAAGAGTTTGTCTGTGTTTTGCCCAATGCCCAGTATGAGGATGCACTGGTAGTCGCTGAGAGGTTGCGTAAGGCTTTGGAGAGCGCAGCCATTCCCCATGAAGGTGAAGGAAAGGATGCTGTGATCACTGCTAGTTTCGGCGTCGCATCAGTATTACCTTGTAATGAAATGAAGCGTGAAAAACTAATCGAGTATGCAGACAAAGAGCTATATAAGGCTAAGAGGCGTGGAAGAAACCAAGTTTCTGCCTTAACCATTGCTTGACCTGGTCGGGTAGGTTTATAAGCGATAGTAACCGGAATCTAGCGCAAGGTTTTTGCATTACTCAGTGTTGAAAACTGAATTCCTTCTGTAAATAATCATCTAGGTATAACAGCTGGGTGATATGGGACTGCGGACTCTATTGAAATCGCACGCAGCCCCTATTGTTTTTAACTCAGTTAGTAACTTGTACGGTACCGGTAAACAGAATCTCAGGAAAGGTTCTGTTTAGGCTTTTACTGGTGAAATTATGCATTAATGAAGCATTGCTCCACGTAATTTTATCATTGGCCTTTACATCGCTGGTTGGTACAGCAATCCAGACCGTTTCACCGGACTCCGTTACTGCTTCGATAAAGGTATAGTCTGCGACAGATTCAACTGACACAACAGTGGCACGGGGTTGGTCTGCCACGGTGCTTGAAGTATTGCTGTCCTGAGAAGTTTTAAACCCAGGGACAAACAAAATCTCATCAAATGTGCGGTTGAGCGTTTTGCTGGTAAAGTTGCGCATTAGTGAGGCATGTTCCCAGCTGACAACTTCACCTTGATTGACTTTTATTGGGGTGCCCGCTACCCAAAATTTACGGCCATCGTTTTCTACTTCAAGGTAGCTGTACCCGGGTACATCGATGATATTGATGACTTTCCCTTGATTCTTTTTCAGGGCAACTGAGGGTTGGATTATTTGTGTCGTGCTAGCTTGCTGAGGGTCAACAGTTTGGGGTTGTTTTTGGTCAGAGCAACCAGTAATTGCCAGGATAAGTCCGGCCGCTGCGAGAAGTGGGTGTTTTATGGTCATCTGTGTGGTCTCCACGGAAAATAGAAAATGGTTAAGGCGCTCAGCGACTTCAGTAGGCTATTAAAAGCTAGTGCATTCTAACATAATCCACTACTGCGTGCTTCTTGTGGTGTCCGAATCTCTATATTTAACGGGGGTTACAGGCTCAGGTCATGGATATTTTTAAATAAAATCGCTACCCTAACTGCGGGTTTTTTTTATTTTTTGTGTCGTTGCTATTTATGGATGCTTCTCCTTCTTTTTGGTCTGATACCTACTGCCGTTTGAGCAAAGCTTGGATGCTGTTCGGGTTGACCTCCCTGGGTTTTGGTATGTTGATTGCCATTGCGTTGATTTTGATTCGCTCCCCATTCCCGGGGGTGTCAATTTTCGATGATGAGTTATTCAGGGTATTTCTCGTTTTACATGTCGACCTGTCTATTCTGGTCTGGTATTTATCATTTGCCGGATGTTTGGTGACACATATTATAGGAGGTGGGACTAGTAGCGGTTGGTTTGCTTTAGGTGGATCCTTTCTTGGCACCTTGTTGATGCTGGTTGCCGCGGTTTCCGGGTATGGGCAGCCACAGTTAAGTAATTATTTGCCAGTCATTGATAGCCCCTTGTTTTTGGTTGGGCTGGTTGTTTTTCTCATTTCAGCACTTGTTTCAATGGCTAGAATGTTTTGGTTGTACAACTCATGGGCTCTTTTGCGCAGCGCTCCCATGGCTGGTTTTATACTCTATTGTGCTGCCCTGATCGTGGTGGCGGCCCTGCTGACGGTGTGCATAACCTATGCACGGCTACCCATTGGAATACGGGACGATGGTGGTTTTTATGAACAGCTTTTTTGGGGAGCAGGCCACTTGTTCCAATCGGTCTATACATTGCTAATGCTGGTGGTGTGGTTTTTATTTGTAGACCGTTATAAAAAGAGAGAAAGCAGTCACCATCTGTGGATGAAGCTTCTGGTTCTGGCGATGACCCTGCCAGCATTATCCTCTTTATGGGTAGCCGTCAATGAATCACCTTTATCTGTCGAATACCGGCTATTTTATACTTCTCTGATGAGGTACAGCAGTTGGCTTGCCGTGCCCTTTTCTGCGGTTATTTTGATTCAGAGTTTACTGGGTAGTTCCAGAGATTTTCTGCAGTCCCTGTTGACTAGAACTCTTCTGGCCTCTGTCTTACTGTTTGCGGTAGGGATTATCGCTGGTTTACTGATAAGGGGAGACTCCCTAATGGTTCCCGCCCATTATCACGGCACAACGGGTGCTATCAACCTAGCCTTTATGGCCGTTGTGTATCAGTGCTTTTCAAAAGAGCTAAAACATCAGAAATTTTTACGCAGCATAAGTAGGCAGCCCATTATCTACAGTTGCGGCTTATTATTGATGGTTTCGGGCTTTGCGTGGAGTGGTTATCACGGCACTCTTAGAAAGGTGGCGGGCGTTGAGCAGGGGTTTAACAGCCCTGCTGAGATGATTGGAATGCTGGTCGCGGGAGTGGGAGGCTTGTTGGCTCTGTTTGGATTATTCCAGTTTATAGTGACGATACTGTTTAGGTTAAAGGCGCCTACAATAGTCAAACTTTCGGTGAATTATCAGAGTAATCAATGTGTCACCGAAAAACCTAAATTGGCAGATTTTGATGAGTAGAACCATGATGTTGAACAGGCTTACTATAGCTCTGGGAATAACGCTTCTTTCAATTGCATCTATTGCTCTGGTTGTGCAGCTCATTCCGTCGGGAGACAAGGGTGCAATCGACAATACTGATTCAATAATTACTTCCGATTTTAATCTTAAGGAAAGTCCTGTTGAACATGTTCGCAGGCAGCGAATAACAGATTACTTTCAGAAATCGGTGTTAATGCTTCATGCAAAGCAATATGACTATGCGATTACTGTTTTACATGAGCTACTGCTGCTTGCACCAGAGATGCCTGAAGTGCCAACTAATATGGGTTATGCCTTGTTGGGGGCCAAGCGTTACTCAGCAGCCCGTGATTTTTTTCTTTCAGCGATTGAGTTGAATTCAGAGCAGCTCAATGCGTATTACGGGCTTGCTCTGTCAGAAAGTGAACTGAACAATCAAGTGGGTGCGTTGGGGGCAATGCAGACATTCATTCATTTATCTCCAAGTGATGATGCTCATCTTGACAAGGCGCGTCAGCTGATGGGCGAGTGGACAGTTCGGTTTAAAGAGCAGAGACCTGTTACACCGGATCAGGTGCAATCAACACCCTTGGAAGTGATAGCTGGCCAATAAGATAATAGTGCGAAATATGATGGGACTGGAGGTGTCACCCGAGGGGAGGGAATTAATATCTTTAAGGATAAAGCTTGCTGATCTTGTTCCCATACAGTTTGCTCTTGGAGCTGCCGGCATTTTACTTTCGATGGCTGCGCTCACGGTGAGTGCCGCTGAATGTTATAAGGATCGGCCCAATAATCTGGCTGAGCGGCGTTTTGCTATTCAGGGCGGTGTGGTAAAAGATCGATACACAGGCCTGCTTTGGCAGCGTTGCAGTTTGGGGCAAAACTGGACAGGCGAGACGTGTGAAGCGGAATTCAAAAAGCAGCTACGTTCCTGGTATAACTGGAAAGACGCCGTAAGGCGTGTATCACGGCTCCAGCAAGAGGAACAGTATCGGGGATGGCGGCTGCCGAATAAGAAAGAACTGAGTATGTTGGTGGAGCGGAATTGTGGTGAGCCGACAATTAACGACGTGATTTTTCCCAATACGCCAGCTAAAAGCTTCTGGACTGATGAGCCTTTTGGTCGAGGGGATCAATATGTGTGGACGGTTGACTTTGCCACGGGCAAAGCCAATTCTGAGTTAAAAGATACTGCCACATTTCACGCTCGTCTTGTCAAGGGTGAGACAATGAAAGCCCCCGAGGAAAAAGGGGGTTCCGAAGAACCGTCAGTTTGGGATGATGGTATTCATGATCCGTATGCCCGCGAGATCAATGCATTGCAGACGTTCAAGGATGCAACCGAAGGGTTTCCTCTTGATAGCCGTGGTGAAGTTGACTGGGCCAGAGTATTGAGAGAAGGGCTGATTAAGCCACGAGCTGAAATCTCCGGCTTCAGTGAAATGTCAATCTGGGACCATGACATTATCTACAAAAATACTAGGGGTATGCCTCATGTACGCTTCCCCCACAAAACTCACAGCGAGTGGCTAGACTGTGAAAACTGTCATTCAGAAATATTCGCCACTAAGACCCACGAGGCCGATATCAGCATGGAATCTATCTATAGGGGAAAACACTGCGGAGTGTGTCATGGACGCGTTGCGTTTAGCCCTAACAACTGTGAGCGCTGCCACAGTGTGTCGCCCATGGTGGCAGATAAATAGTTACGGTTGAGTCTCGGTTGGGGGTTTGAAGTAGCCTTGATTCTCTCCCAGGCTGGCTGGCCGGAACACATCTACTTTTTGAAAGTATTGATCGACCATATAAACTCTGCCATCCTCGTCTATGGCAAGCCCCGCAGGCAGCATAAATTTTGCAGGCTCAGGTGTGTTGCTTCGCGAACCAAGGCTCAAAAGTAATTGGCCCTCTGCTGTAAAAATCTGAATGTTACCGAAGGCTGCATCAGAAACATAAACATTGCCGGCTGAGTCGATATCAATACCTTTTGGGCGAGAAAATTGACCGGATCTTCTTCCTATATCACCAAATGTGCGAACGAATTCACCCGTTTCCGGATTCATTACCTGGATGCGGAAATTTCCGCTGTCGACAATATAGAGGAGTCCGTCAGGCCCTATTGCAGCATCTTTTGGCAGGTTGAACTCTCCGTTTTTGCGGCCGCGACTGCCAAAGCTTCTCAGTAGCTCGCCGCTACCTGTATCAAAGACCGTTACACGATGTTGGCTGCTCTGCACGCCGCCTGTATCTATTACGTAGACGTATTTACCCTCTGGATCCACTGTCAGGCTGGACGCCATTTCAAAGAGATCGGATGAACCAATAGTTTTCGTAAAGTCTCCATCCCGGTTGTATATAAATACTTTTTCTTGAGCGGAATCCATCACATAGAGGTTGCCCTGGTTGTCTGTGTCGATTCCCATAGGCTTGCCCAGCCTTCCTGGCTCTTCTTTGCCGATCTCAAAATATTTTGCGGCGGGGCTGTCAAATACCTTGACGCTTCGAGCGACAGTATCGGAAACGAACAATCGCCCCTGATGGGCAGCCACAGCGAAGGGTTTACCCAAGCCCAGCCCTTCTTTTTGGGCACCTGTCAGCCAGCGTTGCATACTTTTATCTTTAGTCTCAAAAACAACATCAGCACTTGAGGTGATTGTTCGATCATAAAAGAACCGGGCTGGATCAGGTGGAGAAGGAAAGGCGATGACAGGTTTTTCTATAACAACCTCTGGGGGGGTCATGCTGCACCCGCTAATGAGTATTGCCAAAAATAAAGTCAGTTTTATGGTTTGTAACTTAGGTACACAATTGGCGATGCACTTGAATGTTTGCATAGTTGTTTGTTGTTCCTTGTCGTGCGATACATGAGATGAGCTCAGGTTGCCTAGCGGTAGGCTAAAATAAACGTTGCCTATTTTTAGCGTTTAATTGCTCATGTGCTCAACGATGCTAGCTTAGCTTTATAGTAGCTTAAAAAAGCTGACCTATATCAAATTAATAGCCTGACCTGATTGCGACTGGTATGGTTTGGAAGTAGCAGCGTTTGCCGATGCTTAAGCTATTACTGATGGTAACACTCTAACTACAAAAGCTATAACAGAAGCTTTGATATTGTTTTACACTATGAGTGTAGTTTGGCGTATTAATCTCCGGCTTGAGGAATGTCCTTCGTCGGTGCACAGCACCTTCTGTACGGTGGCACCTATGTTTTCAATAGAGCATTGACAGTAGATGGGAAGCTTAAATTAACGGTATAAGTCTTTATCCTGATAGAGTTAGGTATAAAACCTTTTGAGAGAGCAGCATATAAAATGGCATTGAGATCGTCTTTACTTGGTTCGCTATTGGTTTTAATTTTTGTGTTGGTAATGCCGCAGGCATTTGCTGAGCAGAATGGTGAAAAAATTTACCACGATTACTGTTCTGTCTGTCATGGTGATCAAGGTGATGGGCAAAGCCGTGCACAACGGGGTTTGATTCCCGCACCAAGAGATTTTACTACCCCTCAGGCTGCCGTGGATTTGCCTCGTAAGCGGATGATGGCGGTTGTCAGAAATGGCAAGCCAGGTACAGCAATGACCGGTTGGGCTAAGCGCCTGACGGAGGGGGAGATAGAGTCCGTAGTGGACTACATTCGTGATACGTTCATGATGTCCTCCACCACTGATGAATTGCGTACTGGACGTCGACTATATGCTGAATACTGCTCAGTTTGTCACGGTGATAAAGGGCAGGGATCTGTCTGGGCTCAGTCTGGGCTCAACCCGGCGCCAGTGAATTTTACCGAACCGGCATCAATACAGCGCTTAAATCGGGACCGGATGATATTTTCAGTTACCTATGGCCGACCTGAGACGGCGATGTCTGGCTGGGGACGTCGTCTGACTAGTGAGGACGTTGCTTCAGTGGTTGACTATGTTCGCAGTGCATTTATGGGCTTGGCAGATGTGGACTCAGCCGTACCTGAGGCTGCAGCTGCCAAAATAGAGGCCGGGCAGGCCGCTGACATGCCAAACGGTTTGCAGGGGAACGCTGCCATTGGGGGGGGGCTCTATCAGAGCAACTGTGCCGAGTGTCACGGTGTCAGTGGTGATGGGCAGGGACCCAGAGCTTACTTCATCTTTCCTAAACCACGTAATTTCCAGCAGCCGGCAGTCAAGGCGAAATACAGTCGTGGCTTCCTTTTTGAGGCTATTTCTAAAGGGCGGTTGCGTTCAGAAATGCCCGCCTGGGACAAGGTTTGGACCGATCAGCAGATAGCCGATGTGGCAGAGTACGTTTACGAAGTCATTATTAACCCCTCGGCTATTCCTGATGCCGGGCTCTAACAAGTAGTCGCTGGAATGGATCAGGTATATTGGGGCTGATTGTGCAGTACAGACATTGGTTGCTCAGTCTATGGTGTATTTTCGGTGCCACACTTGTCGTGCCTAAGGTCGCGGCGGATGTTGGTGTCCGGGTTGAGACTGGTGCAGATACGGTTAGACACGAGTCTGGCAGGAAAATATACAATTACCGTTGTTATTATTGTCATGGATACTCCGGTGATGCTCGAACATTGGCTGCAAGCTTTATGAACCCCAAGCCCCGTAATTTTGCTTCCACACCGTTATCGTCATTGAGTCATGAAGCCATGGTCAAGGTTGTGACTGAGGGACGCGCCAGCACGGCGATGACAGGGTTTACAATTTATCTGAAGCCTGATGACATCGACTTGGTGGTTGATTTTATTCGCAAGGAGTTTATGCAAAATCAGCGGCTGAATACTTTTTATCATACCCGTGAAAACGGTTGGCCGGATCATGACCGTTATCAGGTTGCCTACCCTTTTGCCACGGGGGTCATTCCCCTCGATGTCGACCAAACGTCGCTGACAAGCGAGCAACGAACAGGGTTGCAGCTGTTTATGACCTCCTGTGTAAGTTGTCATGATCGGGCATCGGTGAGTGATGAAGGTGCCATCTGGCAAACCCAGTCAGTTTCCTACCCTCGAAATAATTTTTCCTACAGTGAAATCTCCATTGAAAGTCTTGATGGCACAACCTCCGCGAGTGTTTTTGCCCAGCACGATCGAGTCCGCAAAGTTTCTGGGTTAACGGATGAGGAGGCCAAAGGTGAGAAGCTTTTTCAGGATAACTGTGCATTTTGTCATGGCGCGGATGGCACGGGTGATAATTGGATTGGCGCATTTTTAGAGTCTCGGCCTAGAGACTTAACTAACAAAGCTTATATGTCAGCGATTAATAGAGAGTATTTGGGGGAGGTAATCCGAACTGGGTTACCCAACACCTCTATGCCCGCTTGGCGAGATGTCCTTGATGAACCACAAATTTCGGCGTTGATCGCCTATATCAGCCGTGTGCTTTCTCCTGTTGTGCTGCCCAAGAGGACGACTGAAGTTCACAAATCCAGTGAGGGTTCCCGTGATGGAAATACTCTCCACTGACGTGGCTGGTGATGGTTAGGGTGGCCCGCTTATTTCATGATTCATTCTTCTCAATCAGATTTATTACGTTGGTTGTTGTCTTTTTACTGGGTGGTTGTCAGCCATCATCGACTGAGATAGCGGTTGGTCAACGATTTCCTAAGGTGTTTCTTGAGGGGTTGGACGGAAAGGTAGAGGCGCTATCTCAGTATCATGGCAAGGTCGTGGTGCTTAACTTCTGGGCCACATGGTGTGAGCCCTGCCGGCGTGAAATGCCGGCTTTGCAGCGTTTGAGTGAGCGCGTTGACCCGGACAAAATTGTCGTTCTAGGTGTGTCAGTAGATGAAGATGTGAACCTTGTTAGAGAGTTTAATCTAAAATATGGAACGAAATTTGCAGGATACATAGATCGAGACCGTAAGGTTTCTGAGGGACAGTTGGGTTTATCGGCCTACCCTCAGACATTTGTTATTTCGCCGGATGGCTTCGTGGCACTACTCCAGCAGGGTGAGTATCGCTGGGCATCGACAGACGTGTTTGATCAGCTGCAATTATTGGTAATGAACAATGGCGACAAATAGTGAAAATAAGTACGGTGGCATGCTTCCTGTGAAGTCGTTGAGGCTCAACGACAAAGGGAATTTGTTTATCACAGTACTGCTTGTCTATGTGGTGGTTGTTGCTGTGTACATGATGAGTCAGAAATCTGCTTTGTTAGAAGAATTTAGTGCCTATGAGCAGCTTGTTCATCAGGAAAGTGTGCTGGTAAAGGCAGATCTTGCCGTCTTCGATACGATTATCTCCTTGTTTGTCATCGTTGATAACCGTAATCGGGCGGAGATACTTGAAAGTGTCCATGAACACTTTGGGATATTGCAGGGGAAGTATTTCGGGCTGTCAGAGTTGTTTCCTGAGCGGGCGGAATCTTTCAAGGCGTTGTTGGGGCATTTGGCTCAGGCGGTAATGTTGCCGTCGACAAGTAATTTACAGGAATTAAAGTCTCATTTGACCGATAACAAGAGAGAGCTGGAAAGCCTGCTAGAGGTCACTCGTCAGCGGAGGGATCAAGCAGTTAACAATTACTATCAACACAGTGACAGGGTGGCGTTAATCACGTTGTTGGCAGGGCTAGCTGGTTTGGTACTGCTAGGTGGTGTCACCACAGTTTTTTTTCACCGTATAACCAACCATATAAAACTGTTGAGGGGGCGAGTAGCGAAAATTATGGGTGGCTATCGTGGTGAGCCCTTGATTATTCTCCGAACAGATGAATTGGGACAATTGGTCGAAGGTGTCAACGCGATGGCGGCTGAGCTGGTTAAGCGAGAGAGTGAACTGGAGCTGGCCAACTATAAAAATCGATACCAGGAGAAAATGAGTACGATTGAGCATTTGGCGGCGGGTTTGGTCCATGAAATTGGTAATCCTGCCGCTGCAATCATAGGTCTCAGTCAGGAGTTGTTGGAAAATTGTCAAAGCGATGATAAGACCAGTGTGGAGCAAATAAAACACTACAGTGAGCGCCTGCAATTTCTTGGGGAGGATTTGGCGAAATTAGCAATCCCTCAGCAAAAAGATTATTGCTTAATCAGTATCAATGAGCTGGTGCAAAGCGCGTGTAGTCATACACGTTTTGATGAACGCTGGCAGTCGGTGGTATTGACGTTGGATACTGCAACTGACTTGCCCGCTATATACGGGTACGGAGATCAACTGTTACTGGTATTGCTCCATCTGTTATCGAATGCCTTTGATGCACTCACTGTAAAAGGTCAGACGTCTAGGAGTATTTGTATCGTGACGTCAAAACTACATGATAAAAAGGTGATGATCTCTGTCGAAGATACGGGTTGTGGTATGGATGAAGCTACCCGCCTACGATCATTTGCCCCCTTTTATACTACAAAGCAGAGTGCCCGGGGGAATGGGTTGGGACTTCCTCTGTGTCAGAGTGTGATCCTCGCACATGGCGGTGAGATAGTACTATCTTCAGAGCTTGGAACAGGCACTAAGGTCACCATTATTCTGCCGCAGACCTTCAGTGAAGAACGGGATGTTAAAGACCCGGTTTGACGGTGGTCTGTCGCTTCACATTGTGGCGAATACATGCCAGTGAAATCATAAAATAGGTGGATCAACGATGGTGGATAAATTTTTTACTGCGCGGGCCGTTGAGCCGTTAACAGAGTATAGCTGATGCACTATCTGCAAATATTGGTTGTTGATGATGAGCCTGCACTTAGACAGATTTTGTCCCGATTACTAACTAAAGCAGGGCATTCGGTATTTGTCGCTGAAAATGGTGAGCAGGCGTTACAGCGTTTGTCTAAAGGTGATGTTGACGTCGCTCTCTGTGATATTCGGATGCCGGATATTACCGGTCTGGAAGTTGTGTCTAAGGCAAAAGCGCAGGGAATTGAAACGCTATTTTTGATGATGACTGCTTTTGCCTCAGTGAATACGGCTGTGGAGGCAATGCGGGCGGGTGCCTACGATTACATGGTCAAGCCTGTTCGAAACGATGACCTGTTGAATCGGCTGGCTAACCTCGGCGATATAATTGCACTTCGTTCAGAAAACGAGGTGTTGAGAGAGCTGGTTCTAACGAATAATGCCGTCTTTAAACCAATATCAGCATCAATGCAGCGCATTGATGCTCTGGTTGACAAAGTTGCTGTTACGGATAGTACAGTGCTAGTCACGGGTGAAAGTGGGACAGGAAAGGGCTATCTGACCAAAGATATCCATCAGCGTAGTCAACGAGCAGACAATCCCTTTATTCCAGTAAATTGTGGCGCTATACCTGAAAATTTGATGGAGAGCGAGTTTTTTGGGCATACTAAGGGTGCATTTACCGGTGCACTGAAGGCTAAAAGGGGCTTGTTTGTTGAGGCAGATCAAGGAACGATTTTTTTAGATGAAATCGGTGAACTACCACTTTTAATGCAGGTAAAATTGCTCCATGTCATCGAAGACGGCAGCGTACGAGCCGTTGGTAGCGAACAGGCCCGTACCGTGGACGTACGAATTATCGCCGCGACCAATAGAAACCTTCGAGAAATGGTGGATGCGGGCACTTTTCGTGAGGATCTGTATTTTCGTCTGAATGTGTTTAATATTGAATTGCCAGCGCTACGTGATCGCAGAGAAGATATTCCCGGACTGGTGGAGTTTTTTCTAGCTAAGCATGTGTCGAAAATGCCTGCGTCCCAACCAACGCAAATTGGAAAAGATGCGATGGAATTATTATGCAGCTACAATTATGGGGGTAATATTCGTGAGTTGGAGAATGTTATCGCTCGCGCAGTAATACTGGCCGAGAGAGGGTTGATTGGTCCGGAATCACTTCCGGAGGCATTGCAGCAGATTGATAGTGAATCATTGGATAAGGGCCACCAACTCAAGGATCAGGTGCGTCGTTTCGAGAGAGACGTGATTCAACAGACAATCACAGAATCTGGTGGTGACAGGAAGTTGGCAGCCAAGCGATTGGGATTGGGACTGTCCAGTTTATATCGCAAGTTGGAAGAAGCTTCAGAGATTGAAAGTTTATAGTGTCTTCATGATAGGAAGGCTGAACAGGCCGCCATAACAGTGGATGAGAGTAATATGATAAGCCAAGTAAGAATACCTGTGTTGACATCCTGGAGAAAGACTATTTGTCTAGGGATTTCTTATATTTGTCTTTCGCTTAGTTTTACCTGCAGCGCTGTCGCTGAAACATTGTCTGAAGACGAGGTCGAAGCTATTGCTGAAAAGGGCTTCGAGGCTGATCGCAATGATGACTTGCCGGGCGCCATGAAATGGTTAAAAGAGGCTGCGGATCTTGGTCATGCCAAGGCCCAATCTATGCTGGCTTATAAGTTGGACAAGGCTGATTTTGATGAGTGGGCATTTGAGTTGTACAAGGCCTCCGCTGAGCAAGGGTATGCCGAGGCTATGTATGGTCTAGCCGGTATGTATCGCATGGGGGAGGGAACCACTTGGGATGAAGGGTTAGCTCTTCAATGGTATATGAAAGCGGCTGAGGCCAATTACCACAAGGCTCAGTTCCAAATAGGTTATATCTATGAGTTCGGTAATCTGGGCTTGGATATTGACTATGAAAAGGCACTTGAGTGGTATAAACGCCCTGCGGAGGAAGGTTTTCGTCGCGCGATATTACGAATGATCCTAGTCTATGAAAATGGAGAGCTGGGGCAGGCCATTGATTTAGTTAAAGTTGAATACTGGCGGCAGAAAAAGGCCGATCAGGAGAGTAAACTACGCCAGATAAATGAGTCGAAAAAGGATTTGCAATGATGCTACGGTTGATTTTAGTGGTTGTTGTTTCGAGCTTTCTTTGTAGTAACGCACTATTTGCAGCGGACAGCGCCAAGGGGCAACAACATTACCAGCAACATTGCAGTTTCTGTCATGGTGAGGCGGGAACACCTGTAATGGGTGGTTTGGCCGACTTTTCGCGCGGAGAGGGCCTAGTGCGCGGTGATCGATCACTCAAGGAGCGGATTGAAAAGGGTGAGAAGGGATGCCCTTCCTACAAAGGCATCATGCGAGAGCGAGAAATTCTAGATTTAATCAGCTACTTAAGGACACTTTATTAATGAAGCCAATATTAATGAAACCAATAGAGCGATCTTGTCTTTTCATTATATTGATAAGTGGGCTGTTAGCGGGTTGTGGGCAAGAAAGTACACCCAAAAAGGTATCGGTGGTACCCGAGCATGCAGTATCTGGAGAACAGGTGCCGCAGCTTGCGGCAAGTCTCAGGGTACTGGAGAATTTTGAGGTCGGTGAGCAGGTTTATGTGCGTTCACTGGCTGTTGAGAAAAGTACGGAGAGCCTCTGGGTTGGAACTTCATTGGGTGTTCATGAGGTAGATCTTGTCAGTCATGACATCCGTAATACCTTTACTCGTGACCATGGGTTGGCGAACGAATATGTCTTCGCTATTGGCATTGATCCCGATGGTTACAAATGGTTTGGCACCAACGCCGGTGGTATGTCTCGTTATAAAGATGGTGATTGGAAAACCTTCTTTCCTATGCATGGGTTAGCAGATTACTGGATTTACTCCTTTGCCAATCATCCCGATGGCGGTCTCTGGGTAGGCACTTGGGCTGGTGCTAATCGCATGGATAGAGGTGAGGAGACATTTACCACCTATGTAAAAGAATTGATTAATGAATGGGTCTACGGTGTAGACGTGGATGCTGAGGGTAACGTCTGGTTTGGAACCGAGGGTGGCGTTTCCCGGTTTGATGGCGAATCCTGGGTATCCTGGAATCACGGTGATGGTATTGGGGCATCTAATATTGAAAATTTGCCGTCGAGTAAAAATACCGGGCTGGGGACTCGCTCCCGTCACGACCTTGGCGTATTAACGGCAGGGCAGACAACCTATAACCCGAATTATGTCTTTTCTTTGATTGTTGCTGAAGATAATACTGTTTGGGTGGGAACCTGGGGTGCTGGTGTCAGCCATCGAGTTGGTGATGCATGGGAAAATTATTCAACTAATGACGGACTTGCTGGCAATATTGTGTACAGTATTTTGCAGGATTCTCAAGGCACCTTTTGGTTCGGCACCAATAAAGGGCTTTCTCGCTATGATGGCAAAACCTGGCAGAACCTCAACGTGCATGATGGCTTGGTTAACAACGATGTCTACGCTGTTGCAGAGGACCCCAGTGGCAATATTTGGATTGGCACGAAAGGCTCGGTGACTCTGGTTAGCTCCAAATAATATAGCAGGGTTGTTGTGTGCATAACTGGCAGATAGAAAAAATCTGTGTATTTCTAACCAAACTTGCCAATAGTTGCAAGTAGAGGAGGGTATGGCGTGAACCTTAATTGGAAGGGTGGTTTGACCATCGTGGTAATGATTGTGGGTGTGGCTCTGATTGCTTATCAAATGGGTCAGGGCGACGCAGGTGAGGCTGTCAGCAGTAACAATGACAAAGCTGTGCAGCAGGCCTCGGCTCCTTCTTCCAGCTCAGAGTCCAATGTAAATAATGTTCTGGTGAATAATCAGTCTGATGCAGTAGAGAAAAGCAAATTTACTCATTTTCAGGTGGGCAACCGGAATGTGAAGTCGATTTTTGCCGATGGCAAGATCATGTGGGTAGGCACTTCCGGTGGCGTCGTACGCTACGACACCACGAGTGATGAGCACCGCTTGTACAGCGTGCTCAACGGCTTGTTGGCCAATGGGGTGTTTTATGTGGGTCGTATTAAAGGGCAGATTGCAGTGGGCACCTATGGCGGAGGCCTTTCGCTTTTAGATGAGAGCACTGATCGCTGGACAACCTATAACGTGCCTGAAGGTTTAGGCGATGCCTTTGTCTATGATGTGGTTGAAATGCCCAACGGCGATATCTGGATCGCCACGTGGACAGGCGTTAACCTTATCAAGGGTGGTGACCTGGATGATCCAGATAAGTGGTCGGTATTTACTGTAGAAAATACCAATGGTGGTGTGCCTAATGACTGGGTCTACGCTTTGGCAGAAGGTAAAAATGGTGAGCTGTGGATGGCGACTGAAGGCGGTCTGGCACGGTATGCGGATAATACCTGGACCAACTGGGCGCACGATGATGGACTGGGTGCCCCTTATGAGCAGGTTAGAAAACAGAACCCTTTCAAAAATGATCCTGCAGATTATTCTGCACACCATGCCAGGCAGAAGAAAGAACAGGGGCTGGAGCATGTGGATAGTGCCTACAACCCCAACTACATCGTTTCCCTGGCGGTCGATGCCGAGGGCGTTGTCTGGGCGGGAACCTGGGGTGGCGGCCTGAGCCGCTACGATGGTGAGGAATGGAAAGTCTTTACCATGGATGATGGTTTACCCGCGAATCACATTTTCATGCTTCATGTGGACCAGCAAAAGCGCCTGTGGATTGGAACCAGCAAAGGCTTGTCCAGAATGGAGACAGATGGCAGTATTCGGGTATATAGCACCGCCGATGGTCTGTTCTCCAACACGATTTTCTCCATGGCTACTCAGGATGAAGGCACGCTTTGGATCGGAAGTTATGGTGGTGTTGCACGAATCAAGACTCTTTTATAGTTGAATATCAATCCCCCAGCTGACGATGCCCGCCACATAGGGTCATCGTCTAGCATTGGGCCTACTTGTTTATACCGGCTTAGCTAAACTCTTAATGTAAGCTAGAATGTAATGTAGCTGCATCCCAGAATTGAGAAACCGCAGGGTCTGATTCCTGAAAATGAGAGGTTTAGTGGGTGAAGAATTCCATAACAGCAAGAATCAGCACGCAGCAGCCTAATAAAAGCGAGAGTAATTGTTTTCAGTAAGGTTAAGCAGTTGATCTGGATCAAGAAAGTGTTTCGCCTGCACCGTCATCATTCGCATGCCGTTGCCAGTATCGGTCACCACGTCAAGGGTGGCACGACAAATGCAAGAGTTTATTGTAGGCACATAGTGCTGGGGGTAGTGCCAGGTGTTTTTGAGGCTACCAGTTTATTTAAGAACTTATTAAGGTGACCAGAATGACTATCACCAAGACTAAAAAAATATTATCTACGCTCACGGGCGTGGCATTACTATTGTCTTCATCGGTAGCTTTGGCTGGTGTTGCCGCAACAAACCACAATTTGAGTTCGGCGGGCACTGGGCCAAACACCTTCTCTGGCACTACTGAGATTTGTGTTTTCTGCCACACCCCTCACGGCTCGGATATCACTGCTTCTGTACCGCTGTGGAATAGGAGCGTACCTCTCCCCGCCACGTTCACAACCTACGATTCTCTTGGGACTAGTAGCCTTGACGGTGCTATGGCTCAGGTAGGATCTGTATCAGTTGCCTGTTTGTCATGTCACGATGGCGCCCAGGCTATGGATACCATCCTTAACGATCCGGGTTCCGGTGCTGTTGTGGCAAGTTTCACTGCAGGAACTTGGACGGGTGCCGACCGCCCGGCAGGTATAGCATTGATTGGTACTGAGCTGCGAGACGATCACCCGATTGGTATTGCGTATGCGGGTGGTGCAACCGGCGGTGACTTTGATGTAGCTGGTAGCCTTGTTGATAAGGACTTCAAACCTGCGACTGAAACTGCCGTAGGAAGTGACCTCTGGTTTGTCGATACCAACACCAATGCTACTCGTGAAAAAATCGATATTCAGTTGTACACCCGTACCAATGCCACGGCCACTATCTTCGCTGGCGGGGGCACAATTACCGGTGCTATTCCGTTTGTTGAGTGTGCTAGCTGTCATGACCCACACACTGAAAACACTACTTTCTTACGGGTAACTGCTGTTGGAGAAGGAAATGATACGAGTAGAGTGTGTTTAGCTTGCCACATTAAATAAACCTACATTTGTTGTTGAAACGACACTGTCTATGCTGCACCCTAATGGGGTGCAGCATTTTTTTTGATGAAAATTATAGTTATATAGGGTGATGGACTATGGCTTTAAATGACTCGCTACCTTGCTGTTTACCCCGGGGCCTACTATTTTGGGGGAGCAGATTTTCAAGGTTGGTTTTATCATTGGTGGTGATCGGTAGTTTTTCTGTTGCTTCGGTTGCGGACACAGACAGTGTTAACAAGTTAACCGGGGATGAGGTTTTTGCCACAGTAGGGGATCAAGTGATTACTGTGGGGGAATTTTCTCAGTATCTGCGTGAAGCTATGCGTCAGAAGTTTTATCACCCGAATATACCCAAGGAGCAAGCAGAGCCCTTTATGCGTGATGCCGGGGAAAAGTTAGTCGAGAGAACCCTGCTGTTGATGGAGGCTGAAAATCGAGGGGTAGTATTAGACGATGCGGTATTGGCTGAAAAGCTTGTAGCGCTCGAACGAAAGTATGAAAGAAATCCTGACTGGGCAGGTCAGAGAGAACAGCTCCTTCCCTCCCTGAAGAAAAAAGTTCGCGAAGAGTCTTTGCTGTCAGAGTTGGAGCGCCAAGTAAAAGAAACTGGTGATTTGTCAGATAGTGCTATTCGCGAATACTACGATAATCATTCAGACAAGTTTACTCAGCCTGAGCAGAGGCGAGCGTCGGTTATTTTGCTTAAGGTTCCACCATCATCTGGTCCAGATGTGTGGGAAAGTGCGCATGATAAGGCGGTGGGTATCAGAAAAAAATTACTGGCAGGTGATGATTTTTCCCAACTGGCAAGAGAGTTTTCCGAGGATGTGACGGCTGCCAATGGCGGTGATATGGGTCTCCAGCATTTCGGTGTACTCGGGCCGCAAGCGGAAAGCATTCTTATTGATTTGGACGTCGGAAACGTGAGTGAGCCAGCGATGTTGCTTGAAGGTGTTGTGCTCTTGAAGTTGACGGGTATCGTACCTCCAGTCCTGACCCCCTATGATCAGGTAAAGCTCCGTGCCAAGGGGCTTTTGCGCAGAGAACTAGGCGAACTTGCGTGGAAAAGGTTAGTCTTTGAGCTGAATCAAAGCACAAAAGTTGAAGTTAACGAAAAATACTACCAATGATGTATCCTCGGTAAAAATAGACTCAAGGTTGGAAGTAATTGAAAACAATTCGCTGCCAATCATTAGCCATCGGTATTTGTTTTATTTTTCTTGGTGTCCATAGGTCGGCGTGTGCTACTCCACTGCTGGTCGTTGAAGCTGGTGGTGGAAGCATTAAGGGGCTTCTGTCGTCACGTTTTGAGCAGCGTTATGAAGATGAGTCTTCTGCGTCTTCAGAAGAACTATGGGGTATAGAGCGCACAGCAGAATTGCAGGGAAGATACGCCCTTTCAGGGTATGTGTGGAAACCCTGGTTTTCCCATTTGATGGTAGATAGCGGTATCTTTGTTTCGGGTGCAACGAATAGCCGTAACGATAAAAGTGGTACTCAGATATCGATGTTTGGTGATGGCAATTCCGAGCTGACGATTTTCCCTGGTAGCCGTTTTCCTTTTTCAGCGGGGCTCAAGCTCAGAAATAATAAAGTTGATGCAGGGTTTGGTGGTAGTGATTTTCAGGAAGCCGAGGTGGACTTTAAGCAATTATATCGACCATTGAGCAGTCTGGATCGCTATAGTGCACGCTATAGCCGGTTATATCGAGATGCAGAAAATAGCGGTAAATCACGTAATGATTACGCTGATTTCTCAGTGAATGCCTCCCGAGGAGCCCATCAAATGATTGGTAATCTTCAATATCGCTCACGTGGCAGTGATGCGTCGGGTAGTGGGGAAGAGTTTTTCTCGAGCGATTACCAAGAGCTGTTGCTCTACGGGCAGCACGTGTTACAGCAGGAGAGTAATTTATCACTCAGAAATGTTGTTAGCTATTTTATAGACGAAGAAAAATTCGATTCGAATGACTTGGGGCAGTCGGTGTGGCAGGCATCCAGTACTGGCCGGTGGCGTCCATGGTCGGAGCATAAATTAACCGTGAATGGAAGTGCGCGTATTGATAGCCGTGATCAAGAGCGAGAAAGTGGGAGCAATTTAGAACAAACAAATATTTTTTCTCGATTGGGCGTAAATTACCAGCCATCAGCATCTATTCTAACGTTTATTAATGCTAGTTGGCGAGAATCAACAAGTAACACGATCGACAGTCGATTTATCGATCAAATGGTGGGTATAAATTACAATCCAGAAGTTATCCCTCTGGGCGATTATGATTACCGTTGGTTTTCTTCCTTGTCTCTACAGAATCGTTTTGAGACGGAATCAGGTAGTGTACAGGAGTCCGGCGGATTGTTAGGACATAATCTGAGCCTCCACATACCTTGGGGGGGGAGTCAAGGTACGCGGCTGTCAGCCTCTCAGACTATAAGAGGGCGGGCCGATACGGACCCTGAGGAACAAGCGGAGCAGACGTTGACTAACCGGTTGTCATTTTCTCAGGGACATATAGATAGAGGCGTGTCCAGTCGCATCCGCATTACGGCAGATGACGTCCGTAATTTTGGTGAGTTTGACGAGGATGAGTCAACCTACCAGCTGCTCAATATACTCTGGAGCAGAGAGAGTACTCTTGGGATTAATAGTAGTTGGAGCTCCGACATGACGGCGCAGTTCACTGTAGACGATGACAAGGATCAGGATGATGTTAGTTCATGGGTTTATAGTTGGGATATGAGATATACCCATAATCAACTGTTTAATCTTAGGCACTTGAATTTTGAAACCCGTTTTGATTTTTCTACGAGACATTTGATTTCTGCCGAAACCAGTGAAGAACAGGATAACGAAAGCCTTTTTGATGGTATCAACCGTGAGGAAAGTGCATGGAGTTCAAAAGTTAGTTACACCGTTGGGCACTTGCAGGTGAATTTTCGTACACGAGTTTCGAAGGTGGAGGGGCGCCAATTTGGCTTGGTAATGCTTGAATTTCGCCGATATCTAGATATCTACTGAGCCTGCTAATACATAGTGAGGAGCAGGATATTATTTTTTGGTTTGGTATAAATAAATAGTTGAGAAAAAGAATGAACGTAATAAGAAACACTAAGAGTAACGGGCTACACAGGATAATACTTCCCGCCTTGTTGATTGGTTTTTTGTTTGTGGCAATAGAACAGTCTTATGCAGAATATGGCGATATTGTCATCAATAATTATTCCGATGAAGCGGGTATGCGCCCTCCCGTATTTCCTCACTGGTTTCACCGTATTCGCTTCCGCTGCAAAGTCTGCCATGCGGATTTAGGCTTCAAGTTTGAGGCCGGAGGAAATAAAATTGATATGATGAAAATCATTGACGGTGAGTACTGTGGGGCCTGCCACAATGGTGAGATTGCCTGGTCAATTGAAAATTGTAACCTGTGCCATTCGGGTAAGCCGGGTACTCCGACTCAGTCACATGGCAGCACGCTACAACAATTGATTTCTCCCGCAAAAAATAATATGAAGGGCGAAGGTAAAAAATGAAAATTGCTCCAGTGAAAGTGCAGTCAGTAAAAAGTTTTATCATGAAGTTCGCCAAGGCAATTACGATAACAGCTACGCTAGTTAGTGTTTCGGTTTTTGGGGCAGACTTAAAGGCCGGTAAAAAAACCGTCGAGACCTATTGTGCGGGTTGTCATTCCATGGGTGTGATGGGCGCACCTAAAATTGGTAATCAGGAAGATTGGTCACCACGGGCTGAGCGGGGGCGTGATACGTTGATCGTGAATGCAATTAAAGGATTTAAGGGTATGCCTGCAAAAGGGGGTAATCCGGCATTAAGTGATCAGGATATTGAAAATGCAGTGGCTTACCTGCTTAACGTGGCCAAGATAGATGTTGCTAAAAAACCGGCTGTAAAGAAAGCTCCAGTGACTCCTCAGGCTAAGAAGACTCCAGCAAAACCACCCGCCATAAAGTCGGTGGCAAAAAAGAAAGCAAGCTCTGTGAATTCATTTAACCGGTTGATGAAATCACGCTCAGAGTGGAACCCACCTCCGAGTGAAGATGGTATTCATGATCCGGAGAATGATGCAACCTATACATTGCAGCAACCAAAAGATGCATTTGAAGGTTTGCCAAGCAATAATTTTGGTAATCGTGTCGATTGGGTGAAAGCGCTGGAAACTGGTGATATTCAGCCTCGTTATGATCGCTTGGATCCGACGAAAAAACCGTTTGTTATGGATCTGAATATTGTTCGTGAAGTAAAGGGTTCGATGCCGGATGTTGTCTACCCACACAAGCAGCACACCGAATGGCTTGATTGTTCCAATTGTCACCCAGCCATTTTTATTCCAAAAAAAGGTGCTAACCCCATCAGTATGGCCTCCATCCTGATGGGAGAAAAGTGTGGTGTCTGCCACGGTAAGATCGCCTTTCCTGTGTCTGAATGTCGCCGTTGTCACTCGAAAAAGAAGACGGCAGCAAGACCATAATGATTGGGTCTCGATAAAGGTGGCGATGGGATATGCCTAACAGAGTTTTGACTGGATTTGTTTCAGTATTGGGATTGATTTTTATCAGTTCGATGATGGCTGTGCCCGTTTTTTCAAGCCCATCGCCACAGTTGTTAGAAATGAAAATTAAAATGGTGGGGGCGAGTCTAAAGAGAAAGCGTTCTGCTGTGAACTCTGAGTCTACTGAGGAAGAAACTTCAGAGCTTAATCGTGTTCATGACGCACTGGAGTCTGCCAAGGTTTACTTGAATGAAGGTAAGCTTGAGACAGCTGACCAGCAATTAAGCCAGGCGATACAATGGTTGAGTGCAAGCGGAAAGGTCAACAAGGCGAGTTCTGTTGAGAAGGAGCGTTACCAAACACTGGTTGATGATATCAAAACATACCATCAGGAAATCGAGCAGGCCTCTAAGGGTAAGTCTGCAGATTTTCATGGGATTCCAGTAAAGGAGATTGATGGTGTTCTGATGCAATCCCAACAACTGGCAGAACGGGATGACTATGTGGGGGCAAATACACTTCTCAATAATTTGTATGAACAAATTATCGGTGTGTTAACGGAGCTACGTAAGAATGAAACGGTTGTTTATACACTGGAATTTTCTAGCCCCCTACATGAGTTCGAATACGAGCTGGAACGTAATCACAGTTATGAAAAGTTGTTGCATATTACTATTTCAAATAAACAACTTCCCTCGGGTATGCAGAGCCTGGTTGACAGGTATGTACAACATGCTAAAAATAAGAAGACGCTTGCAGAAATGATGGCTGAGAGAGAGCACTACGCCCAAGGAATTATAACACTTGAGGAGTCTACTGGCTCTTTCAGTAAGGCGTTGCGGTTGCTTGGTGTGATGGCGCCCTAATGCAGGGCATCAGGGATTTATGGTTAAATTAGGTAGGTGTTTTTTGAAAATGAGGTATGCCACATGAAAATATTAAATTTATTACTAATGGTTTTTTTCAGTGGACTGCTCAGTGGTGGATTGATTGCTGACTCAAGTACGAATGAGTCCTTGTCTAAAGACCCTCGTCTTAGTTACGTGGGTAAATTGATCTACGAATCCCACGGGGCAAAACAAGTAGAGCAAAGCGCTAATGAAGAGGCTGTTCAGCTCTATAGTGAGGCGAAATTTTTATACCAGCAAGCGGTAGACCAATCAGATATGGCACAATCTGGTCGTTTGCTCGATCAAGCTTTAAAAAAAATGATGACCGCTGTTCGCCTGTCGAGACCTGAGACCGTGAAGCAGGAAAAAAATATCCGAGACTTTAAAGCACGAAAGGATAGTGTTGATACGCTACTTGATGCCCACGACCGTGTGGCAAAGGAAAAAAATCAGAAACGAGTGAATGAACAGCTTCATTTACAAACTGAGGCTTTATTTAAAGAAGCAAAAAAACTTTACGATGAAGGTAAGTTCGATCAGGCGCGGAAAGTAATGGACGGTGCTTATGTCATGGTCAAGACATCAGTTAAAAGCTTGAGAGGTGGAGATACTCTGGTACGTAGCCTGAACTTCGCCTCAACGGAAGAGGAGTATCTCTATGAAGTGGATCGTAATGATACTCACAAGATGTTGATCAAGGTATTGCTTGATAAGAAAAAGAAATCAGCCAATGTTGATATGCGGATAAAACAATATGAAGAAAAATCGCTAGACCTCAGATTACAAGCGGAGGAAAGTGCAGGGCGAGGCGATTTTAAGGGTGCACTCAAGTTAATTGAAGAATCTACCTATTACTTAGTTAAGGCAATACGGTCTGGCGGCGTTTATATACCAGGATAATATAAGAACATTACATTGTCTGAATCTCTTTGGCCCTTTTGCTAGGGGGACTTGTTGGTTGAATTAATTTTAATAGGTTTTATGGTGCTCCTCTCTGCTGATGGAACCACCAGCCATGATTAAAGTGTTTTCCCGAGTTACTAAAGCTACCTAAAACCTCGAAGATACTCAATCCTTTAACCCATTGTTTCTATACCCTGAAATACCCATGAAATAATCAGTAGAGTAATTATTATATGCACCCTATTCGTAAGCAGCGTTTAGTAGCCGTACTCTTTATCGTCTTTTTTGCATCAGTTGCTGTGGGGTTGCTGAGTTATGCACTGCGTGACAACATCAACCTGTTTTATCCTCCGTCAAAACTCGCCTCAGGTGAAGCCCCGGTAGGAAAGCATATCCGAGCAGGGGGCTGTGTGTGGCCTGGTAGCGTTGAACGTTCAAACGATAGTTTGGATGTCTCCTTCCTGATTACAGATGGTTCTGCTCAGGTACGAGTGACATACAGTGGTGTTTTACCCGACCTCTTTGGTGAGGGAGAAGCGATAGTGGCTAATGGGCAGATGGGAGAAGATGGGGTATTTTTGGCAACGGAGGTTCTGGCAAAGCACGATGAAAATTATACGCCACCAGAAGTCACTGACGCTGTTCAGCTAGTTCAAGGAATACAGTATACCAAGGGTTGTGAGGGGCTAAATTATGATTCCTGAGCTAGGCCATTTTTCATTGATTTTATCGCTTTGCCTTGCAGTTCTCCTTGCCACAGTTCCTATGGTGGGAGCCCAAACGGGAAACTATCTTTGGATGTCCATGGCCCGTTCGCTGGCCAATGGTATGTTTGTGCTTATGGCCCTGGCGTTCACCTGCCTGGCGTATGGATTTCTTCACGATGATTTTTCTGTTCGCTATGTTGCTAATCACTCCAATAGTTTATTGCCGACTGTCTACAAATTTAGTGCAGTATGGGGAGGCCACGAGGGCTCAATGTTATTGTGGGCTCTGAGTCTTAGTGGGTGGACAACGGCTGTGGCATTATTCAGTCGAAATCTGCCATTGGATATGGTAGCTCGGGTCCTGTCTGTCATGGGCATGATCGCTGTTGGCTTCCTCTTGTTTCTATTATTTACTTCAAATCCGTTTGCTCGCTACCTCCCAAACTTTCCAACAGAAGGTGCCGACCTTAACCCATTATTACAGGACCCAGGGCTGATTTTACACCCACCCATGCTGTACATGGGGTACGTGGGTTTTTCCGTCGTTTTTGCCTTTGCTATTGCGGCATTGATCAGCGGTCGTCTCGACAGTGCCTGGGCTCGCTGGTCTCGGCCGTGGACCAATACCGCATGGGCATTCCTGACCATGGGTATCGCCTTGGGTAGCTGGTGGGCCTATTATGAACTGGGTTGGGGTGGCTGGTGGTTTTGGGATCCGGTTGAAAATGCCTCCTTTATGCCTTGGCTGGTTGGTACGGCTTTAATTCACTCACTGGCGGTGACTGAAAAGCGTGGGGCATTTAAAAGTTGGACAATATTACTCGCTATTTTTGCTTTTTCGTTGAGCTTGCTGGGTACTTTCCTGGTACGTTCTGGCGTATTGACATCGGTACATGCCTTTGCCAATGATCCGGCCCGGGGTGTTTTTATTCTAGCCTTTCTTGCAGTGATTGTTGGTGGTTCTCTAGCATTATTCGCACTGAGAGCGCCGGTGGTAAAAAAGAGGGTTCGTTTTCAACGGTTGTCACGGGAAAGCTTTCTGCTGGCCAATAACATTGTATTAATGGTCATTACCATCACCGTGTTATTGGGCACACTCTACCCGTTGCTTGCAGATGTACTTGGCTGGGGGAAAATTTCTGTAGGCCCTCCGTACTTTAATTTCTTTTTTATTCCCCTGATGGGTCTACTTTGTCTCATTTTGGCGGCTGGCCCATTGAACAATTGGAAACGAACAAGGTTTGATGTGCTCCGCCATGTATTGCTACAGCCATTGTTACTCAGCCTTCTAGGTGCGGCTGTGTTCCCCTTATTTTATGGCGACAGCTATTCCTTTAAGGGGGCGGCGGCAGTCTTTGTCGGGTTATGGGTTATCCTTTCATCCGTTAAGGGCATTGCCTACCGGGTACGCAATGCCCAGAGTGTTCTTACCGGGTTAAAGGCGCTGACACCCAGTTACTATGGCATGCTATGTGCCCATTTAGGTATCGCCATCACCGCCCTTGGAGTTTGTCTTTCCAGCGTGTACAGCGAACAGCGAGATCTTCGTATGGAACCCGGTGATCTGATTACCTTGAGTGGCTATGAATACCATTTTGATGGTATTGAAATGGCTCAGGGGCCGAACTATCAGGCTAGTCGGGCCACTATCCGTATCATTAAGAATGGGCAAATTCAGGCGATTTTAAACCCTGAAAAGCGTCGCTATCACTCCGGAGGTAATATGATGACCGAAGCGGCTATTGATGCGGGGCTATTTCGCGATCTCTACGTCGCCATGGGAGAGCCCCTCAATGATGGAGCCTGGGCTGTACGAATTCATTTTAAACCCTTTGTTCGCTGGATCTGGTTGGGCGGCCTTTTGATGGCCTTGGGTGGTCTATTGGCCACTATCGATAAACGCTACCGCTTGCGTCGCAAGGTAAAGATGCCGGAGTCTGTGGCTATGACAAAGCATGCCGTCCAAGAAATAAACTGAAGCAACGATGGAAGCTATTTCTTCCGTTGGCCCTTGTTGCCAGTTTGGCACTTATCGACAGGACCGTGCCGTCATTTTCATTCATCATGGTCAACGATGAACAGCGCCTAGTGACACAAGAGAGCTTGGGAATGCAGAAGTCATTTTTGAATGTTGCAGATTTGGACGGACAACTGGGACTTGATCTCGGTGTATTCGGTGCGCCGAAAACGTACGTTATCGATAAGCAAGGAATGATTGGTTATAGGCATGTAGGTGTGATGAATGAGGACTCATGGGGCGGTGAGACTCGCCCTCTGGTGGAGCTATAGAATCGTGAATAAAATTATTTTTTTTGTAATAATATTGGCTAGTTCAACTAGCAGTCTCGTTCACTCTGCAGTGGACACCTATGAGTTTGATGACGAGACAACACGCTCGCGTTATCAGTTGTTTATCGAGGAAATGCGTTGTCCAAAATGCCAAAATCAAAATTTGGCAGGCTCTAATTCTCCCATTGCCGCTGATTTGCGTCGTGAATTACAACGCCTGTTGAACGAGGGGCAGTCGGACAGTGACATTATCGAGTACATGGTCAGCCGCTATGGTGACTTTGTACTCTACAACCCCAGAGTACAGAGCAATACACTGGTTTTATGGAGTGTACCTTTTGTGCTAATGCTCATCGGCTTCATTGTATTGATACGGCTGCTACGAGGTAATAAGGGAGGAGGGGACAACGATGGCGAAATGACGCCTGAAAAATATGATCGTTTAAATAATTTGTTGTCCGATGATGAACCGGAGGCTGATAAGCCATGATGGAGTTTTGGTTATTCATTGCTGTGCTGATACTTGTTGCGATAATGTTTATCGTTTGGCCTCTTTTGAAGTCTGGTTATTTAACACGAGCTGATAAAGAGAGCGCACAAAATTTTCAAGCTGCGCGTAAGCAGGCAAATATTTTATTGTATCGTGAACATGTAGCAGAGCTTGAGGCTGATACCAATATAGACAGTGTTCAATTTCAGCAATTGAAAGAGGAGCTTGAGCTGTCTTTGCTGGATGATAGTGATGATCTTCGTCAACCGGTTATCACTGAATCAGTCCGATACCGGGGGGGGCTGCTTGTACTAATCCCGCTAATTCCCGCCGTGGCTATTTGGCTTTATCTGTTGCTGGGCGCCAGTCAAGACTGGCAGATTGCTCAATTCACTGAGCACAAGTATCGTGAGGATGTTGGGGCGATGCACAAGAATCTGCCTGCGCGGAAAGATTTGTCCTTTGAGCTAAAATTGATGCTTGAAAAACGTCTAAATGCCGACCCAACTAATGTCCAAAATTGGTATTTGCTCGCAACTACCCATATGGAACTGGCTGAGTACAGTGCAGCTGTTGATGCATACCGAGAAGTCATGGACCGCGAAGACGGGGGAGGCAATATCATGGGCGAGTATGTTCAGGCTCTATACTCTGCGGCAGGGCATAAGATGACGCCAGAAGTTAAAGCTATCATTGATCATACCCTTGAACTTAATCCCCATGATGTGACGGCACTAAGATTGGCGGGGATGGGGGCGTACGAAGGGGGTTTACTGCGGGAAGCCATCAGCTATTGGTTGCGTGCGGTACAAACAATGGCACTGGATGATCCCGAAGCCATGGCGTTGCGTACAGGCATCGCCCAAGTGCAGGCCCAAATAAATAAACTGGATCAGTAGACAACCGGCATGTGGACATGCGAGTCGGGTTTTTCATGAAGGTGTCAACACGTCAACTACTAATACTAACGCCTGATTGATTTCACCGTTCGCTTGTCCAAGCTCAAATACGGCACAGAAAAAAGTGCATAAAGTGATTTGTAACACGTTTCTGTTGAATACAGAGCAATTGTACGCTCAATTATGAGCAAAGCATGCAAATGCTACACATACTGATTGAACAATCCGCCGTTCGCGGCCGTGTTAATTGAGAGTACAAATGGGATGATTATCTCGACAAACAAAATATGCTGCATAGTCATGGGGGACAGGGGTGAAGCTAACCCCGGCAGTATGGCGTATGTCTTATGTTTAGTACTGATACTCATCATAGGTTCTTTGGTCATACCTCAGGTCAGTCTGGCAGGTGAGCGGCCGCCCCCCACCTGGAAAAAACTGGCAGAAGACGGTCTTCATGATCCAGATAACCTGGGGCTAGAGGAGTTGCAGGAACCTGGCGATGCGTTATCTACATTACCCGTGGATAAAAATCGTGCAGGGAACCAAGTTGACTGGGTTATGGCTTTACAGCAAGAGTATATCCAACCCCGCACGAATATTTTTCCTGAAACCAAGGTGCAGTTACTGGATCTGGACATCATTATGGGCAATACGGGAGAAATGCATATGGTGCGTTTCCCACACCTGGCTCATACGGAATGGCTTGATTGTGTTAACTGTCATGACGAATTTTTCAAGCCAGAAGTGGATGCCAACCCAGTTAATATGTTTGCCATCTTGGTGGGTGAGTTTTGTGGCCGTTGTCATGGTGCTGTATCGTTCCCCTTGACGGAGTGTGGACGCTGCCACAGTGTGCAACGAGCCACTTATAAAGGAACATTAGGTGCTCAGTATCTTGATACCACCAAAGAAGAAATTCTAAAAATGCTCGAAAAATCAAGAGAACAGAGTGCCCTGGAGCCCATTGGTGCGGTTGATTATTGAGCTTTTAGTCTGAAGTCCCTGTTAATATGCTTAACTGGATATAAGATTGTGATGAGAAAATTATATTGGATTTTCCTGTTTGTTATCATGATGAATGGGTTGTTGATGGCTCCTTTTACTCAGGCAGAGTATGCGGACGTTGTGTTCAATCGCTATGCGGATGAAAGTGGTATACGACCGGTGATTTTCCCGCATTGGTTCCACCGTATTCGGTTTCGTTGCAAGGTCTGTCATTCGGAGTTGGGTTTTAAAATGCGTGCGGGAAGCAACAATATTTCAATGGATGATATTGTCGACGGCAAGTATTGCGGGATGTGTCACAATGGTGTCATTGCTTGGTCAGCTGAACGTTGTGACCTCTGTCATTCTGGAAAGCCCGGGTTAAAAAGTGGTATTCGGGGGAGCCATGAGACGGGTGGTCCCGGGCGTTGGTAAACCGTAAACGGTGTAAAACATACATGATAGGGATTCGGACAAACAGTATGTTACCTGTCGGCCTAGTGTTCATCACTTTGGTATTGGTCGGTTGTGTCAGTACGCCAAAGACCATGCATTTTGAGATGCCGGAACAGACCGCTGAATTTACCGTGGTCTGGCCACCGGAACCAGAGGTGGCCCGCTATGCTTATATCGGTGATATCACCGGAGAGCAAAATTTAATAACTAAAGCAGATGAAGCCCGCAGTGGATTTAGCAAGTTTCTGAGCTTGTTGGTAGGGTTAGGCGGTAATAGGGATGTACCACAAGTTCTACAACGCCCTCAAAGTGGTGTTACTCTCGACAATGGTCGTATTTATGTCACCGACGTCAGCCGAAGTGCAGTGTTTGTTTTTGATGAAACCGCAGGCACGATGGAGATCCTGACCCAGGCAGAACTTGGAACCCACTTTAAATCGCCTATTGGTATTGCCGCTGATGCTGAGGGATTTATCTATGTCGCCGATTCTGAGTTGAAACAAATCTTTGTGCTCGGCCCAGACGGTCAGCCGCAGTTTAGTTTTGGCCATCAGCTTTTAAAGCGGCCGACGGGTTTGGCGTGGGATCCGACGAGCAAGAGGCTGTATGTTGCCGATACTCTGGCACACAGCATCAAAATCTTTGATGCGAAGGGGGAATTGTTTGACATAATTGGAGGCGAGGGCACTGCTCCCGGTTTCTTTAATGCGCCCACTCACTTGGCTTTTCACAATAATGAGCTTTATGTCACAGACGCCCTGAATGCACGTATTCAGGTATTGACCCCGGACGGGGAATTTTTGCGAAAAGTGGGTAGTAGGGGCATGTTTGTTGGGCAGTTTACCCGCCCCAAGGGTATTTCTGTTGATAGTGATGGCAACCTCTATACGGTAGAATCCTATTACGATCATTTGATCATTTTTAATGCTGCAGGGGAGCTGTTGATGACCATTGGGGGCGCGGGGCAGAGTGCCGGAAAATTCTTTCTACCAGCGGGTGTTTGGGTAGATAGTAAAGACCGGATATTCGTTGCTGATATGCTTAATGGGCGTATTGCTGTGCTTCAATATTTGGGGAATGCACCGTGAAGGAGGGTCATCCAAGCTTGACCCAGGTACTCCATGTGCTGATGTGTGGGTTGCTTGGCATGTTGCTGTCTACCTTCAGCCTAGCTGCCCCCTCGACGGCAATTCCCCGAGTTTCAGATATCAGTTCCACCAATCATAATCTCTCTGTATCGGGTCCGGGCACGGTCACGGCCACCAGTGAGTCACAGATATGTGTCTTTTGTCATACCCCTCATGCGGCTAATCAGGATCCGCTTGCGATGGGCATTAAAGCACCGCTGTGGAACCGGGCTTTGTCGACACAGACCTATACTGCCTACAATTCAACTTCCACCCAGGCCAATATAGATGCCAACCCCGGCGGCAGTTCCAAGCTTTGTCTGTCTTGCCACGATGGGACATTGTCGATGAGTACCGTCGATGTCATTGACGGCACTGAAAATCAATTGATTGATATGAGTGGTGCACGTTTAGCTAGTTTCAAGATGCCCGGTGGCGCCGCCGTGCGCTACACTGGCTTTACCCGCCGTCTGGGTACTGTTCTTGAGAATGATCACCCGATTTCATTTGGTTTTGATACCAGTAAAATTGGCGGTCGCCTAGCTGCAGCCGATGGTGAACTGCGCGACCCTCAGGATCCGGAAGGCTCGCATATTAGAGAACCCTCTCCAGGTGACTCTCGCCCGCCGATTCCTCTGGATGCGGGAGGTAAAGTACAGTGTACCTCCTGTCATGACCCGCATATATCAGGGCAAGACCTCCCTCTGGGGACCTCGATGGATCCTAGTAAAATCGACGATAGCAATATCAAGTTTTTACGCGGGCGGCGGTTCCAGATGGAAACGCCATTGGGCGGCAACTATGATCAGAGTGATGATATCGTCTGTCTTGCCTGTCATAAAAAGGGTGGTCAGATCTGGTCGGACTCTGTGCATGCTGAGCCTTTTGCGGCCAATGAAGCCTATGAAGATACAGATGCCGATCTGCGTGAGTTTCCTCGCGGCATTAAGGTCTGGCAGGCCGCCTGCCTTAACTGCCATGATACCCATACCGTAGAGGGTGCACGCCGACTGCTGCGTGAGGGGACTGATAGTACAGCCAGTCCAAAAAGTGGCGGAAACTCAGCCATTGAAGAGACCTGTTACCAGTGTCACCAGAATGTAAGTACCTCTATTCTTCAGGCCACTAGTAATGACGTACCGGATATCATGACGGATTTTACGGCCGCAGGTAACAAGCATATGCCGATTACCACGACCCAGCAGCCAGCCGTGACAGAAGTTCATGATATACAGGACGCGGACTTTACCGAGACACAGGAAAACCTTGGTGCAGGCATTGCCACAAACTTAGATAACCGGCACGTTGAGTGTACCGACTGTCACAACCCCCATCGAATTCTTAAAAATAGTCGATTTGATGGCATAGCCGGGGTCACCACCCAGTCTACCCACGAGCATGAGACCACGACCAACCATACAAATGTGGCGTCGGGAGCACTCAAGGGGACGTTTGGTGTTGAACCTAACTATGGGAGTGACAATAAATTTGGTACGTACAATGCCATGCCCACCAGTTTTGATGAGAAGTTTGGTACTGAGGGTGATCAGGTGACCAAGGAATATCAAATTTGCCTTAAATGCCACTCCAACTATGCCTATAACGATGATGGTGGCCCCGATGATGCTGCTGGCAACAACCCTAATGGTCGCCCGGAGACCGCTGGCTTGGGGTTAACCTCTTATTCCTCAACATCAACCTCCGCTGTTGCCAAGGCGCAAACCAACAGTATGCGTAATTTCACCAATCAGGCGATGGAGTTTCAGGCACCCTCTAGTCACCGTGGTGAAGGTATCAGCAAAGGCGTTGATGGTGGCGCCTGTGGCACCGGTGGCCCCGCTTGCCGTAAATCAGGGAAGAACTACAACAGCAACAACCACCGTTCCTGGCACCCGGTGATGGATATCACCGGCAGGGATGCAACGACCAGAGATATGAGCGCGTCTAATTTTCTTGCTCCTTGGGACAACAATATTGGCAATCAGACCATGTACTGTACCGATTGTCATGGCAACGATAATAGCACTAGCGCTGATGTCGTACCCACTGCTACAGCCCCTTGGGGGCCCCACGGCAGTAGCAATGATTTTATTCTCAAAGGCTTTTGGGACAGGTCCGCTGGTCAAGCCGATTCCAATGGAATGCTGTGTTTTAAATGTCACGCCAAAAATACCTATCGAGGAACATCGAATACCAAGAGTGGTTTTAACGGTAATGCTCTAGGTAATAATGGACATTTATTCCACCGGGATATTGTTGGGCAAATTCGCTGCACCTTTTGCCACGCAGGGGTGCCTCATGGCTGGAAAAACAAGGCGCTATTGGTCAATTTAGACGATATTGGCCCTGAGGTAATGTGTCGTACGGTGGACACCCTCTCGGCTAACAATAATGGCTACAATATTCAGGTGCCTGGCGGCGGCACCTGTAGCGTAGGTTCGCCAATTCCCGCTGGCAGCCGCGTGGGTGTCTCAGTGGGAGGGGAGGATGATCAAATTGGCAATGATGATGTGGGCTATAACAATCCGCCTTACTACATCAACGCCCGTTTACGGGTCAGTAGCTGGGCCGCCAGTGGCAACTGGAATGAGAGCAATTGCTACACCAAAGATGCCATGAGGCGAGATATCGGTATGTGTGATACCCCCGGCCATTAATTCGGTGTTTAGCTTGCATTGGTTTTTAGGGATACTGGCTTCGCTTCGCACCACACTGGTAGCCTTGTTGCTGCTTATGCTGGGTGTGCTGCTGTTGCTCTCAACCTCGATGGCCCCCACAACTGCGCTTGCCCCGGCCATTACCCTGTTGGCCCTTAATCTTCTCGTCGCCATTTTTAAGGCCGACAAAATTCGTCGCAGCACCGCGCTATTAATCTTCCATATCGCCTTGCTGGCAATTATTTTGCTGGTCATCACCAGTCGAATGACCTATTTGAAGGGTTGGGTTGAATTGGCGGAAGGCGAAGGTTTTTTTGGTTTGACCGGCATTCTGCACCATGGACTTCTGCACCCGAATGTTTCCTCTGAACTACGTTTTATTCAGGGCGACATGGAATTTGGTGTTTTTAAGGGCAAGCGCACCAGAACCCACAGTTGGGTAACCTGGTATGACGCGTCGGGAAAGCCTTCAAAGGCCCTGATTAAAGACCAAACTCCCTTTACACTTCGGGGCTACCAATTTTCTATTTCCAGGAACTACGGTTTTGCACCGCAGTTCATTTGGCGGAGCGGTGATAATATCGCGCAGGGCCTCATCAAATTACCTTCTTTGCCTTTTAATCTACATGATCAGGCGCAGACTTGGTCCATACCAGGCACGAATGCTGAGCTATGGACCCAATTGCAGTACACAGGGCTATCTGATACACGTTTTAATGTTCCTGAGGATCACCATTTAGTCATTCGGGTGGGGGAGGCAAGGCATGAGCTTCGCCCAGGTGAGTCGGTTGACTTACCCACAGGGAAATTAACGTATCGCGGGTTAAAACGCTGGATCGGTTATGATGTCTTCTACGATTGGACCATCCCCTGGCTACTAGGCAGTTGCCTGACAGCATTGATCAGCTTGGGCACTTTTCTTTATCAAAAAATAGTAGTGAAGCCCTGGTTGCAGCCAGATAAGTAATGATTGAATTTTAAATAAACGGAACCTATAAAATCCATGGAAACTGAATCTTTTTTTCTCTGGGCAGGCCTAGTGACATACGTCATAGCGGGCAGTCTTGCCATTGTCGCATTAATCTTTAATAAGCGACCTGAGAGGGTTATTCTCACTCTGTTGTTGGTGGGTCTGGTATTACACGGCTATTCTATAGGGCTGCGCTGGGATCGCCTAGGTCACGGTCCGTTTACTGATATGTACGAAATTCTCTCCAGTAATATCTGGAGTTTATTGATGGTTTTTGCCATCGCCTACTGGCGTATTCCCCTGATTCGCCCGGTGGCGGTCATTGTTCTACCCGTGATGTATATCATGATGGCCTGGATTCTGATGGTGCCCCATCAGGATACCCTGTTGCCGCCGACCTACAATACCATCTGGCTTTATGTTCATATCGGTTTCGGCAAGATATTTCTTGGTTCATTACTGATGGCGCTGGGCCTGGCGATCTGTGTGTTACTGCGTGAGATGGGCACAGCGCAGCAATTATTACAGCGCTTACCAAACAACGGCAGCCTTGATGAATTGGCCTACCGGTTTGTCATGCTGGCACTGGTTTTCGATAGTCTGATGTTGATCGCAGGTGGAATCTGGGCTCAGGACGCCTGGGGGCGTTACTGGGCCTGGGACCCATTGGAAACCTGGTCTTTTGTGACCTGGGTGTTACTGGCTCTGGTGGTCCACGTACGTTTAACCTTTAAGCTCAGCTACTGGACCAATGCGCTGATTGTAGTGGTGGTGTTTATTATTTCATTTATGACGTTTTTTGGCATTCCCTTTATTAGTACACTGCCTCACAAAGGGGTGGTGTAACCTAGCTCGGTTGCTCAGCTAACATGACACGATTGCGCCCTTGTTCCTTTGCTTTGTAGAGCGCTACGTCAACACGTTCCAGAAGCACCTCAATATCTTCACCCTGTTCTGCGGTTGTTACGCCGACACAGGTTGTGAATGAGATGATGTCTTTATTACTTGTTTGTACCGATGCCTGTTCACAGGCCATGCGAATACGTTCTGCAAGTGTGAGGGCTGCCTCCACTGGGGTGTCCGGCAGACAGACCAGAAACTCTTCGCCACCGAAGCGCCCAATAATATCGGTACTGCGAAGGTTTTTGGTCAATATTGCAGCAAAAGATTTCAGCACCTTGTCCCCGGAGATATGTCCGTAGGTATCATTAACACGCTTGAAGCGGTCAAGATCAAAGATCAATATGGCCAGGCCTTGATGAAGCTGCTCAGCCTTTTTTCTTGCTGTGAAAATACTCTCTAGTAACTTTCTGCGATTTAACAGGTTTGTGAGAGGGTCGATGGTTGCCTGACGATAGAGTCGTAGCAGCATATTGAGTTGGGCAAATTGTGCCCAGGATGCGATGGCCACTAATACCATTAAAAACCAGATGTCTCTAATGGCTATAAAGTTGGAAAATGTACCAAATTGAAGGTGTTTGATACACACGGCGACCAGCGTGATAAGAGCCAGGCTCAAACCTTCAATAAGGGTCAGAGGAAAGATAGGCAGCAGGGCAATGAAAATAAACGGAAACAGATTGTAGCCGAATAATGCCATTCCCGATGCATTGTCCTGCAATAAGTATTGTGCCGTTAAATAGAACACATTGAGTACCAGTACCACGCCCAGCAGGGTTAGAAATGAGCGCATGAAATCGTGCCAAATCCACGCTAATAACGATAGGGTGATCAGTGTCGCTGCCAGTGCAATTCTTAATTTGGCAAAATTATCAGCAGTCCCTCCATCTAGCAGCTGGTAATCCAGCGGTATCCAAAGGATAAAGATCAGGCTCATAAACCCACTGAGCAGTGTGGTGCGAATTCGTAAATAGCTTGCCCGGGTTTCCATAAAACCCAATGAGTGGTTGCGAGAGGAGGCGAAATCTTCCAGGCCAAGCTGGAGTGAGGCAAGTAAAAGCCTCAGTGGTGATCGTTTGGTGGCTTCTGAACTTTTCTCGTCACCTTTTGATCCTTCTGTAAGCAGATCGCTTTTTCGCTTGTATTGCATGGGTACTTCCTGGGCCTTTGGGTGCACTTTAATGAACCCGTAGCAGTATGGGACACAATAAGTTTCGGGATTGTAGCATTTGCTATGAGTGTTGTGCCGTGGTTTTACAGCTAGGATACTGAGCTGTCTAATACTGTAGTTTCTGGGCCAAATTGTCAGCAGGGTACTGCACTATTTTTACCTGCTATTGATAGATATTGTCCAGAGCTATTCTGTCATTTATTAGTTTGCTCCACTTGCCTAAAGGTTAGACCTATCGTCTTCAGACTTTAGCCAAAGAGGTTACTGTTATGACAGGTGGATATGGTACAGGCGAGAGTCCCGTTGCACTTGTTTTAGGTCAACTGGGGCATCAGCTTAGTGATACCCTTATTTTGTTTTGATTATTAGGTTGTGCCACGAGGTGAGGAGAAAGTGCCATATAGCGCTCTGGACATGCCCGGTAAGTGGTCAGGGTGTGAAGTCGCCACTATTTGGCAGTTTGTATCTTATGATGGTGTAGGCTTTTTTGCTGGTATTTCACTTTCCATCTGTATATTGCGTAGCCGAGTATTGCGCAGCCGAGTGAGACAAAAAATCCTACGGCGTAGACAATCCCAGTAATTTTGTATATTGGGCCATAAATTTGGAATTCAATCAGCATATAGGCACAAATACCAAGCAGCATTCCCCAGACATATTGAGGTAGAGACGAGGCATAGATGTAACCGGCGATCACTGAAGGAATGGCCATCAGGCCGATCACTGAGGAAATGTTTTGTGCAAAGATGGTCGCCCAAAGGGCAGAACCAAGCATCAGCAGTGCCCCTACAATATATGCCTGTATTTTATCCATGGTATGGCTCCTTAACTCATGAGTAAGCAGCAGTGTTGCATGGGAGGGCAAGCTCTACCATTGGACGTTGGTCGACCTGTACCATGACTGGCCAATAATAAAAAAGGCCGCCTCTGTTCCCAGGGCGGCCTTTTTTAGTTTGTATGAGGATTAGCCAGGATAATCCCGCTGGGTGTATCCAGTATAACGTTGGCGTGGGCGGCCAATACGGTATGGGTTGCTTAGCATTTCATTCCAGTGAGCAATCCAGCCAATAGTACGGCCTGTGGCGAAGATTACAGTAAACATTTCTGGTGAAATTCCAATCGCTTTCATAATGATACCGGAGTAAAAATCTACATTAGGGTAGAGTTTCTTCTCAACAAAATAGTCATCTTCCAAAGCAATTTGCTCAAGACGTTTGGCAATCTTCAAGAGTGGATCATTTTCCAAGCCTAATTCGGCAAGTACTTCATCACAGCTTTCTTTCATCACTTTGGCGCGAGGATCAAAGTTTTTGTAAACCCTGTGTCCAAAGCCCATCAGGCGGAAAGAATCTTCTTTGTTTTTGGCGCGGAGAATGAACTCATCGATATGTTTTTCATCGCCAATTTCTTCTAACATTTCCAGTACAGCTTGGTTTGCGCCACCATGAGCAGGGCCCCAAAGTGCTGCAATACCAGCGGCAATACAGGCAAATGGATTTGCACCGGAGGAGCCAGATAAACGAACGGTAGATGTTGAAGCATTTTGTTCGTGGTCAGCATGTAATAGGAAAACCCGATCCATCGCTTTAGCCAGTACGGGGCTAATATTGGCTTCTTCGCCCGGTGTACCAAACATCATATTCAGGAAGTTTTCTGAATAACTGAGGCTGGTATCCGAAGCAACGTAGGGGAGGCCGGAGAAATGTCTGTGGCACATAGCGGCAAGAATAGGCATTTGACCTACAAGTCTGTGGGTGGTCAGCATCCTATCTTCTGCATTAGCCACATCTGTCGACTCATGGTAAAGAGCTGAGGTAGCGCCAACTACGCCACAGAGCATGGCCATAGGGTGAGAGCCTTGTTTGAAGCCTGACAGGAAGGTCTCTACGCAGTCATCTACATTGCTATGAGACTTGATGGTATCTTCATAAGCTTTCTTTTCTGAATCAGTGGGTAGTTCACCATTGAGCAGTAAGAAGCAAGTTTCAAGGAAGTCAGACTTCTCAGCGAGTTGTTCAATGGGGTAACCACGGTGTAATAAAACACCTTTCCCGCCATCAATAAAGGTGATTGCTGACTCACAAGAAGCGGTGGCACCAAAACCGGGATCAAAAGTGAAGCACCCTGTTTCGGGGACTTTGGCGATATCAATGACATCTTGACCAAGAGTGCTGTTGAGAACCGGTAGCTCTATAGAAGTATCTGTGCCTTCTTCAGAGAGGTGGAATTTCTTGTTGCTCATTGGATTCTCCTACGAGTCCTAGATCGGTATTTACAAGCAATTGGCTTGCATACTAAAAAATAGAGGCCGGAAACTATAACTTCCTCGCTGTATTTGTCAATTTTACTGACGTATTAGTTTACATAGATCAAATGAATAGTTGTTATTAGAAAACTTGATACCTTCGTCAATTCGTCCATTGTAATCATTAGGCAATGTTTCTATAATTTGCGGCCTATTTTAGCCCGGCATGCTAGTAATGGCTGTCGATTCCCCCAGTTTTTATCTCTGCCTGCTGTGCAGTTATAGGGTGTATCCGTGAACGAGAAAAGACCTGTAAATCTTGATTTTCGAACTATTCAGCTTCCGATAACCTCCTACGTGTCCATTCTTCACCGAGTCTCCGGCGTTGTGCTATTTGCTTCAATTGCTGTGTTTCTCTGGATATTGGATGCAAGCCTGTCTTCCGAAGAAAGCTTTAATGCTGTCAAAGAGTGCATAGGGGGTACCTTCTGCCAGTTGATTATATGGGCTTCACTCGCCGCTCTTGCCTACCATATGGTGGCGGGTACCCGCCACTTGATCATGGACTTTGGCTTTGGTGAAACACTTGAAGGTGGACGCTTGGGTGCGATGATCGCTCTTGTTGTTGCCGCTTTACTTATCGTTCTGGCTGGAGTTTGGGTATGGGCATGATCACCAACGTTACAAGTTTTGGCCGTAGCGGCCTGTCTGATTGGCTTCTGCAACGCGCAACTGCCGTTGTTATGACTATCTACACTGTCTTTGTGACCTTTTATCTACTAACCAATCCTGACTTGGACTATGGGCAGTGGTTGGCGTTGAATAGCCATATCTGTATGAAGGTCTTAAATGTTCTTACAGTGTTATCCATTGCTATACATGCGTGGATCGGTCTGTGGGCTGTACTGACTGACTATGTAACCGTCCGTTTATTGGGGCCTAGAGCGACACCACTGCGTATTTTTTTCCAGTTGGGCATGATTACCGTTACTTTGGTATATCTCATTTGGTCACTTGATATTGTTTGGGGAATCTGAATCCATGAGTAGTAGCATAAGAACTATTTCTTTTGACGGGCTTATTATTGGAGGCGGCGGTGCTGGTATGCGCGCTGCTCTGCAGTTAGCTCAGTCCGGTTATAAAACAGCGGTCATTACTAAGGTATTTCCGACCCGCTCACACACAGTGTCTGCACAGGGCGGTATTACTTGCGCCATTGCAAGCGATGATCCCAATGATGATTGGCGCTGGCATATGTACGACACGGTTAAAGGTTCTGATTATATCGGTGACCAAGATGCCATTGAGTATATGTGCTCTGTAGGTCCTGAGGCTGTATTTGAACTTGAGCATATGGGGCTACCTTTCTCCCGTACTGAAGAAGGTCGTATTTATCAACGTCCTTTTGGTGGTCAATCTAAGAATTTTGGTGAAGGTGGCCAGGCTGCACGGACTTGTGCTGCGGCTGACCGTACGGGCCATGCACTTTTGCATACGCTCTACCAAAATAATATTAAGAACAACACCGTATTCTTCAATGAGTGGTTTGCCGTTGATCTGGTAAAAAATGCTGACAATGCCGTCGTTGGCGTTATCGCGATCAACATTGAAACGGGCGAAACAGTTTATGTGAAGTCTAAAGCCACTGTAATTGCTACTGGTGGTGCTGGTCGAATTTATGCCTCAACGACTAACGCCCACATTAATACTGGCGACGGTATTGGTATGGCACTTCGTGCGGGCTTCCCGGTTCAAGATATTGAAATGTGGCAGTTCCACCCAACCGGTATTGCTGGTGCAGGTGTGCTGGTTACAGAAGGTTGTCGTGGTGAAGGTGGTTACCTAGTCAATAAAGATGGCGAGCGCTTTATGGAGCGTTATGCACCGAATGCTAAAGACCTTGCTGGCCGAGATGTTGTTGCCCGTTCGATGGTGCTTGAAATTTTAGATGGCCGCGGTTGTGGTGAAAATGGCGACCACGTTTACCTGAAACTCGATCACCTGGGCGAAGAGGTATTGGAAAGCCGCTTACCTGGCATCTGTGAGCTGTCTCGTACCTTTGCTCACGCTGATCCCGTTAAAGATTTGGTTCCTGTTGTTCCAACCTGTCACTATATGATGGGTGGCATCCCCACCAATGTTGATGGTCAGGCACTCTCACTTGATGCTGAGGGTAACCCTACAGTTATTGAAGGTCTCTTTGCTTGTGGTGAAGCAGCCTGTGTTTCTGTTCATGGTGCGAACCGCTTGGGTGGTAACTCACTGTTAGATCTCGTGGTATTCGGTCGTTCTTCTGGTCTGTTTATTGAAAAATCTCTACGTGAAGGGATTAACCTTGAAGATCCAACAGAAGAGCATATCAAAGCTGCCATGTCTGGCCTCGATCGTCTCAACAAGAGCGCTAATGATGGTGAGGGTGCTGCAGAACTTCGTGCAGAACTTCAAGATATTATGCAGAAACACTTCGGTGTGTTCCGTCGTGGTGATTTTATGCAAGAGGGTATTAAGAAGCTTGCTGCTCTACGTCCACGTATCGAAAATGTACGTCTGGATGATAAGAGCAATGCTTATAACACCGCTCGAATCGAAGCACTGGAATTACAAAATCTCTTTGAAGTGGCAGAAGCAACGGCCATTACTGCAGAAGAGCGTAAAGAAAGCCGCGGTGCTCACGCCCGAGAAGACTATGCTGATCGCGATGATGTGAATTGGCTGTGTCATTCTATGTACTTCCCCGCCGATAAAACTGTTGGCAAGCGTGATGTAAACTTTTCACCCAAGACCATGGAAGCTTTCGCACCGAAAGCCCGTGTCTATTGATAAGGGTCTGTTGAGCCATGTTGAAAGTAAGTGTTTATCGTTACAACCCTGAAGCGGACGAAGCGCCGTATATGCAGGACTATGAAGTTGACACCGCTGGCAAAGACCTGATGGTGCTTGACGTTCTGGAGCTGCTGAAGGCTCAGGATACCAGTTTGTCCTATCGACGCTCTTGTCGTGAGGGTGTGTGTGGTTCCGATGGTATGAATATTAACGGCAAAAATGGACTGGCTTGTATTATGCCTTTGTCCGAATGCGTGAAGGGCGGTAAGTTAATACTTCGCCCACTTCCGGGTTTGCCGGTAATTCGTGATCTCGTTATCGACATGAGTCAGTTCTATGCTCAGTACGAGAAAATCCAACCCTACTTGGTGAATAATGAGCCTGCTCCCGCTATTGAGCGCCTGCAATCTCCGGAAGATAGGGAAAAACTGGATGGTCTTTACGAATGTATTCTTTGTGCCTGTTGTTCAACCAGCTGCCCATCATTCTGGTGGAATCCTGATAAGTTTATCGGCCCGGCTGGTTTGATTCAGGCTTATCGCTTCCTTATCGATAGCCGTGATACCGATACTGAAAACCGTTTAGCGAATCTCGACGATCCATTCAGCGTATTCCGTTGTCATGGCATTCAAAACTGTGTTGCTGTCTGTCCGAAAGGGCTCAATCCAACAAAGGCCATTGGCCATATTCGCAACATGTTGTTGAGAAGTGCCACTTAATAAAGCAATCAAGTACTTGTTATCGGGCCCTCTATTTTAATAGGGGGCTTTGATGATTTTGTATCTAAATTATAGGGAAACCCCCGATGCCTGAAAGCATCATGCAGCAGTTTTTGCGTACCTCTCATTTGTCCGGTGGCAATGCCGCCTATATTGAAGATTTATACGAAACATACCTTCATGACCCGAATGGTGTGCTTGATGAATGGCGCTCATTTTTTGATTCTCTTCCCAGAGCCAATGGCCAGAGCGGTACAGATGTATCGCATGCGACAGTACAGTCGCATTTTGAGCTTCTTGGCCGTCGTAGAGCCAGGCCTGTTTCAGCCCCCGGTTCAGGCGGTATCAATATTGAGCATGAGCGGAAGCAAGTCAAAGTCCTCCAGCTGATTGGCGCCCACCGAAACCGTGGCCACCAGAAAGCGAATCTGGACCCATTGGGTATTATGATTCGAGAACCGACCCCGGATCTTGAGCTTTCGTATCACGGACTCACTGAAGCAGATCTGGATACCACATTTCAGTGTGGTATGTTATTCATCGGCAAACAAGAAGCGACTCTCAGAGAGATTGTTTCTGCGCTGGAAGAAACATACTCCCGCCATGTTGGCGTGGAATTTTTGCACATAACAGACTTTAATGAAAAGCAGTGGTTGCAACAACGGTTTGAAAGTGTCCGTGCCCAGCCAGCCTATGACGATGAGCTACGCAAGTCTATCTTGCAGCGTCTCTCTGCTGCAGAGGGACTAGAGCGGCACTTAGATTCTAAATATCCCGGCACCAAGCGTTTTGGGCTTGAAGGTAGTGAATCGATGATCCCCATGATCGATGGCATGATTGAGCGTGCCGGAGAATATGGGGCAAAAGAAATAGTATTGACCATGGCACACCGCGGTAGGTTAAACCTGCTGGTTAATGTCATGGGCAAAAGCCCTGCGGAACTCTTTGCAGAATTCGAGGGAAGACGACACGTGGACACCTCTGGTGATGTGAAGTACCACCAAGGCTTCTCCTCTAATGTAATGACCCCAGGTGGGGAAGTGCATTTGGCACTGATGTTTAACCCCTCTCACCTTGAAATTGCCGCACCCGTAGCAGAAGGTTCAGCCAGAGCTCGTCAGGATCGTCGAAATGATCCTCACGGTGATCAAGTTGTACCGATTGTTGTACACGGTGATGCTGCTTTTGCTGGTCAAGGCGTGGTGATGGAAACCTTCCAGATGTCACAAATACGTGGCTATAAAACGGGCGGCACTGTTCATCTGGTGATAAACAATCAGGTCGGATTTACGACTAACCTAAGAGAGGATAGCCGCTCTTCAGAATACTGCACTGATATCGCTAAGATGGTACAGGCGCCTATCATCCATGTGAATGCTGATGATCCCGATGCCGTCATGTTCGCAACTTTCCTAGCCATGGATTATCGCTATCAGTTCAAAAAAGATATTGTGGTTGATTTGGTCTGCTATCGGCGCCGTGGTCATAACGAAACAGATGAGCCATCATCGACTCAGCCACTAATGTATCAAGTGATCAAAAAACTTAAGACTACTCGGGCTCTCTATGCCGACAAACTCATTACGGAGGGGGTTATCAGTCAAATCGAGGCTGACAGCTTGTTGTCTGAGTATAGAAATACACTTGATCGTGGTGAAAACGTGGTTAACAAGCTGGTGTCTGAGCCAGATCAGGCTCCATTTGTTGATTGGACACCTTACCTTGAGCATGATTGGACAGCCTCTGGAGATACGTCATACCCGCTGACCAAGCTTCAGGCGGTTGCTGAAAAAATCAATCATATTCCTGAGGGGGTTGTCGTTCAGCGTCAGGTAGAAAAAATTTATGAAGACCGCCGTAAAATGGCGGGCGGTGCACTTCCCTTGAACTGGGGGATGGCGGAATTGTTGGCGTATGGCACATTGTTAGAGCAGGGTTACCCTATTCGTATGACGGGCCAGGACATTGGCCGTGGCACGTTCTCTCACCGCCATGCAGTGGTTCACAATCAACGCGATGGAGAGAGCTATACTCCTCTCGGCGCTATGGCAGAGAATCAACCCGCATTTGAATTATACGATTCCTTCCTCTCAGAAGAGGCTGTTTTAGGTTTTGAGTATGGTTACGCATCGACAGCGCCGGCTGGCCTCGTTATTTGGGAAGCGCAATTCGGTGATTTTGCCAATGGTGCACAGGTAGTTATCGACCAGTTTATTACCAGTGGTGAGCATAAGTGGGGGCGCATGTGTGGCCTCACTATGTTGTTGCCACATGGTTATGAGGGTCAGGGTCCTGAACACTCCTCAGCCCGACTTGAGCGCTATCTGCAACTTTGTGCGGAGCATAATATTCAGGTTTGTATCCCCACAACGCCAGCACAGGTTTACCATATGCTGCGTCGTCAGGCTATTCGGCCCATGCGTCGTCCATTGGTGGTGATGAGTCCCAAGTGGATTTTGCGTCACAAGCTGGCTACTTCATCGCTGGAAGATCTCGCTAATGGCGAATTTTTGAATGTCATACGAGATAATGACGTGGATAGCTCAAAGGCTCGCCGATTAGTTCTCTGTTCTGGTAAAGTTTACTACCACCTCTATGAAGCCCGTCAGGAGAGGGGCATTGATGATATTGCCCTAGTGCGTATTGAGCAGTTATACCCATTCCCTGATGATGAACTACTTGAGATATTTAAGTCTTATAGCAGTCTCGAAGAGATTATTTGGTGTCAAGAAGAACCGATTAATCAGGGCGCATGGTATAGCAGCCAACACCACATGCGCCGAGTTCTGGCCAGATTCAAAGATGATCTTGAATTGCGTCATGTGGGACGTGAAGCATCAGCAGCACCTGCCTCGGGTTATATGTCGACCCATTTGGAAGAGCAAGAAAAATTTATTAATGAAGCATTGAGTTTTTAAGTGGCTGCAAAGTAGCCATCCTTGACCAAGGAAACGAAAAAAAATGAGTATTGAAATTAAGGCGCCAACATTTCCTGAATCCGTACAGGAAGGAAATATTGCTACATGGCATAAGCAGCCCGGTGAATCCGTTATGCGCGATGAGCTGTTGGTTGATATCGAGACGGACAAAGTAGTACTAGAAGTTGTTGCCCCAGCTGATGGCACACTTGAGGAAGTGCTAAAGGCCGAAGGTGAGGTCGTTCTCAGTAATGAGGTCATAGCACGTATTGTTGCTGGAAAAGCTACAGCAGTAGAAGCAGTGCCTGCTACGACCACCATAGACGATAATAGCGAGAAGATTGCCAGTCCAGCTGCGCGTAAACTCGCTGATGAACGCGGTATCGATTTGCAGCAAATTATCGGTACTGGAAAGGGTGGGCGAATTTCTAAGGATGATGTGGTTGCATGGCAACCACCACAAGCAGCACCGGCCGCGCCAAAACCTGTGCCTGCTCAAGCAGCACAAGCTCCTATCGTTACAGCCACTGGTGATCGTATTGAAAAACGAGTTCCAATGACTCGGATGCGTTCACGTATTGCCGATAGGCTGCTAGAAGTTACTCAAACAACCGCCATGTTAACGACGTTTAATGAAGTCGATATGCATCGCATTATGCGTCTTCGCACTGCATTTAAAGATGAGTTTACTAAGGTTCATAATGGAACCCGCTTAGGCTTCATGGGTTTCTTTGTCCGCGCGGCTACTGAGGCATTAAAACGTTTCCCCGCAGTGAACGCGTCTATTGATGGTAATGATGTTGTTTATCATAGCTATCAGGATGTTGGTGTTGCTGTGTCTACAGACAAAGGTCTAGTGGTACCAGTACTGCGCGATGCAGATAATATGAGTATTGCTGAAGTTGAAAGTACTATTGCAGAGTTTGGTGCAAAAGCGCGGGACGGAAAACTCACTATAGAAGAGATGACCGGTGGAACTTTCACCATTACAAATGGCGGTGTGTTTGGTTCACTGTTATCCACACCCATATTGAATCCACCGCAGGCAGCAATTCTCGGCATGCATACCATCAAAGATCGTCCGGTAGCTGAAAATGGTGAAGTTGTGATTCGCCCAATGATGAATCTTGCATTGTCTTACGATCATCGTTTAATTGATGGGAAGGAAGCAGTACGCTTCCTCGTTGCCATCAAAGAAATGATTGAGAATCCAGCTAAGATTCTTCTTGAGATATAGTATTTAATATACTGATATTATTGGAATTTAATATGCCTGATAAATATGATGTTATTGTGATTGGTGCTGGACCTGCCGGCTATGTTGCCGCCATTCGTGCAGCACAACTTGGCTTGAAAACGGCTTGTATTGAGAAGTGGACAAACGCAGAGGGCAAAGGTGTGAATGGTGGCACCTGCTTGAATGTAGGCTGTATCCCCTCAAAAGCATTACTTGATAGCTCTCACAAATACCATGAAACCAAAACTGACCTCGCCAATCACGGCATCAACGTCGGTAATGTCGGTATTGATGTAGCAGCCATGATCGGCCGCAAAGGAAAGATTGTTAAGCAGCTTACGGATGGGATTGCGGGATTGTTCAAAAGCAATGGCGTAACCTCGTTGTTTGGTACGGGCAAGATTCTAGCGGGTCGCCAGGTTGAATATACCGACCATGACGGTAACAAACAGATACTCTCGACTGATAACGTCATCATTGCTACAGGCTCACAGCCAATTGATATCCCCGTCGCTCCTGTTAACGGCGATACCATTATTGATTCTACCGGTGCACTTGAACTGACAATAACACCTAAGCGACTTGGCGTTATTGGCGCTGGTGTTATTGGTTTGGAATTAGGTAGTGTTTGGAATAGGTTGGGTAGTAACGTTGTACTGCTTGAGGCAATGGATGACTTTCTGGCAATGATGGATCGTCAGATTTCAAAAGAAGCCAAAAAAATCTTTAGCAAGCAAGGTTTGGATGTACGCCTTAGTTGTCGAGTGACGGCGAGTGAAGTGCAGGGTAAAAAGGTGGTTGTTACTTACCAAAACAGTGATGGTAAAGAAGAGCAAGAAACCTTCGACAAACTTATCGTTTGTGTTGGGCGCAGCCCTCACACAGAAAACCTGCTAGCACCTGATTGTGGTGTAAACATTGATGAGAGAGGCTTCATTTTCGTCAATGACCAGTGTGCAACAAATGCTCCTGGTGTCTGGGCAGTAGGTGATGTGGTTCGTGGGCCCATGCTAGCTCAGAAAGGTTCCGAAGAGGGCGTTATGGTTGCTGAGCGTATCGCTGGCCAGAAAACCCAAATGAACTACGATATTATCCCCAACGTCATATATACCCATCCAGAAATTGCTGCCGTGGGTAAGACGGAAGAACAACTCAAGCAAGCAGGTGAGTCCTATAACATAGGTATTTTCCCCTTTATCGCCAGTGGCCGGGCGTTAGCTGCCGATGAAACTGATGGTATGGTAAAAATGATTGCTGATGCCAAGACTGACCGCATTCTTGGCTGCCACATTATAGGCCCTAGTGCTGCTGACCTTGTGCAGCAAGTCGCTATTGCTATGGAGTTCGGCTCCACTGCCGAGGATATAGGTATGACTGTGTTTGCTCACCCAACGCTGTCTGAAGCAGTACACGAGGCCGCGCTAGCAGTGAACGGGCACGCTATACATATTCCAAATCGTAAAAAACGTAACTAGTTGTACCTAAAGAGATTGCATAGGTATTGCTGGCCTATGTACTTTTCTCAATGAAAACAGCACACGGAAAAGATTATGAATCTACATGAATATCAGGCAAAACAGCTTTTTGCTGAGTATGGCCTTCCTGTATCAGAAGGTGTGGCTGCTGAAACAGTCCAAGAAGCGATTGCTGCTGCTGATGTTATCGGAGGTGATCGCTGGGTTGTTAAGGCTCAGGTTCACGCAGGTGGCCGCGGTAAAGCAGGTGGCGTTAAACTGGTGACGACAAAGGCAGAAATTGAGGAGTTTTCTCGTCAGTGGCTTGGAACTCGCCTAGTAACATATCAAACAGATGCTGGCGGTCAGCCTGTCAGCCGAATCCTCGTAGAGCCCTGCAGTGACATTGATCAAGAGCTTTATCTGGGTGCTGTTATTGATCGGTCTACTCGTAGAGTCGTCTTTATGGCCTCTACGGAAGGTGGAGTAGAAATTGAGAAAGTGGCAGAAGAGACACCAGAAAAAATCCTCAAAGCTACCATTGACCCTCTAACGGGTGCACAGCCATACCAGGCTCGTGATCTGGCATTCAAGCTGGGTTTAAACCCAAAGCAAATTAAACAGTTCACTAAGCTGTTCCTTGGTCTAGCCAAACTGTTCCATGACTTCGATTTGGCACTGTTAGAAATCAACCCATTGGTGATTACTACTGACGGTGACCTCCACTGTCTTGATGGCAAGATCAATATCGATGGCAATGCAATGTACCGTCAGCCCAAGCTGCGTGAAATGCATGACCCATCACAGGATGATGCTCGTGAAGCTCATGCTGCCCAGTGGGATCTCAACTATGTGGCTCTGGACGGCAACATTGGCTGCATGGTTAATGGTGCAGGCCTAGCGATGGGTACCATGGATATTGTTAAGCTTCATGGTGGCGACCCTGCCAACTTCCTTGATGTGGGTGGTGGTGCGACTAAAGAGCGTGTCGTCGAAGCATTTAAGATCATCCTATCCGACGAGAAAGTTAAAGCTGTTTTTATTAATATCTTTGGTGGAATCGTCCGTTGTGACCTGATTGCTGAAGGTGTGATTGGTGCTGTTGAAGAAGTGGGTGTTAAAGTTCCAGTGGTTGTTAGGCTCGAAGGTAATAATGCTGAGCTTGGTACAAAACTTCTCGCAGAAAGTGGATTGAATATTATTGCAGCAACCAGCCTGACCGACGGTGCTCAGCAAGTGGTTAAAGCAGCGGAGGGCAACAAGTAATGGCTATCCTGATTAATAAAGACACTAAAGTAATCTGCCAAGGCTTCACTGGGGGGCAGGGCACCTTTCACTCAGAACAGGCTATCGAATACGGCACAAAAATGGTTGGTGGTGTTACACCAGGCAAAGGTGGAACCGTACACTTAGGCTTGCCTGTATTTAATACTGTCGCTGACGCTGTCGCGGAAACAGGCGCAGAAGCTTCTGTGATCTATGTACCAGCCCCTTTCTGTAAGGATTCCATCTTGGAGGCGGCCAATTCAGGTATTCAGCTGATCGTCTGTATTACAGAAGGTATTCCAACGCTGGATTTGCTTGAGTGTAAAGCTAAATGTGATGAGTTGGGTGTGCGCCTCATCGGACCAAACTGTCCCGGTGTTATTACTCCGGGCGAATGTAAAATCGGCAT